>JBBSEY010000001.1:0-84423 GCA_038239265.1 Gemmatimonadales bacterium
CCCGAGCAGTATCGGAGGGATGAGCAGCCGCGCGCGCGTCGAACGAAGAATGATGCTGAAGAGCGAGGCGTGCAGCGCAAGGGCAGCGATGCAGCGTGGCTGCGAGTCGAAGAGATAGATCACGATCGCCATGCCGCTCGCGACCGCCGTCACGAACAGATGATCGGCGCGTTCCTCCTCGTCTTCCCAGGAAAGGAACGCAGCCACGACGGTGAGAGCGGCCGCCGCCATCGCCGAAATGATCCGATCACTGGCCGACGCGATGGTCGCGAAGAGGAAGCCGAGCGGTACGACGACGTTGCCGATGACCAGCCACCGAGGGTCGCTTTCGAGCTCGCGCGCGATGAGATAGGCGGCGAGAGTGCCGAAGAGCGAGACGCTGACCTCGAGCTGCTTCGCCGCGATGGTGTAGCCGAGCGTTGCGACGCAGGCGAGGAGGAGAAAGGCGAGCGCGAGCTTGGAGCGGAGCGAGTCGCGCGCGAAGAGCAGCGCCGCTGCGGCGCACGCGAAGGCGAAGATCACCGGCGCATGTACGGTGAGCCAGCGGTGGTCGACTCCCGCCCCCGCCTCGGCCGCCGCCAGCACGTAGATCGTGGCGCCGATCACCGCCAGCCAGAGCACCGGCTGCCATCCCTTTTCGCGAATGGCGAAGAGGCTGAGCGCGATCACAACCCATCCGTACGTGAGGAGCATGACGATCGAGCCCGGCTCGCTCGCGGTGACGAACGGCGCCGCCAGCGCACCGGCAAAACCGACGGCGAAGAGCGTGCGCTCCTCGCTCGTGAGCGCGAGCGCGGCAAGAGCGGCCGATGCGACGGCGGCGATCGAGAGCGCGGCGACCGTGCTGATCACCTGGAGATGCGGGCCGGCGGCCCACGCGTCGACGTGCACGATCGCGAGCGACAGTGCGAGGAGCACGTTGCCGAATCGTACGTCGCGCTTCTCGCGCACCCAGAGCCCGAAGCCGGCGGCGATCCCCGCGCCGATGAAGCCGAGAATCACGCGAACGGTGGGCCCGAGATGGCCGTGTTCGATCGCCCACGAGAGGAAGGTGCCGACGCCCATCAGGATCGCGATCGATGCGACGGCGATGGTGCCGTAGCGACCGATCAGCTTCTCCAGATCCATATCGGGCTTGGCATTCGCGCGCGCCGATGCCCGCGGTGGGACGGCACGCGGAGGCGGCGGCGGTTGGGACGGCGCTTCGCGCAACAGCTGCGGCTCGATGTGCGGAGCCGCCGCAGCAGCCGCGACGTACGCTGGCACTTCCACGGCTGGAGGCGCGGCATGCTCCCCCTTCACCTCGGCGCGCAGTGCACCAATCTGTTCGTAGAGCGCGCGCACGTGCTGCTCCAGCACTGCTATTCGCTGTTCGTCCGCCATCGCTCCCCCATGGGTGAAGCTGCTCGAACGATTGCTGCGGCGCTATCGGTCGCCGAGTACGACGATCGGACTTCGGACTACGGAACGATGGTGACCGTCGACGTTGCGGTTTGAGTCACCGGGATCACCGCGCCTGCCGCCTTCACCGTTTCCTTCATCGTCTGAGTCGAGGTGGAGCCGAGGTAGACGCCATTCGTGCCAATGTAGTACATCGCCTCGCCCGTGCCCGTCCCCTCCATCGAGATCTTCTGATTCTCCTGCGCCTGCGTGCCGGAGATCACCAGCGTCGACATGCGGTGCACGCGCCACGCGGGCTTTCCCGATACGGTCGTGTCGCCGATGACCTGCGACCGCGTAATGGTCTGGGTGTTGAGCGAGCTGCCATCCTTGGAAAAGCTCGTGGTCGCAGTGTCCGCCCAGCTCGCTCCCGCACCGGCCGTCGATGGAACGGTGAGAAGAAAGTGCGCCATGCTCGCTACGATCGATTCGCGGTCGACGCCGTCGGTCGCCTTCGTATCGGAGGAGAAGCTCAGCACCTTGCCCGTGGGGAGCATGGCACCGCTCACCTTCGTTCCCTGCATCACCTGTACGTTGGGGAGCTGCACCGCGAGGTTCGAGCTCATGTTGACCGAGTCGAGCGTGACCGCGAATTGCAGCGTGTCCTTGCCCGACACCGCGCCCTTCGACTTCGGCGCCTGAATGACGACCGTCACCTGCTGCTCATTGGTGATCACACCGTCGGTCTTCTGTCCATTCATCTCCTGCGAGCGCGACACCGTGGAGTGAAGTCGATAGTGCTGCACGGTAGGCGTGTAATGGATCTGCCCGCTCGCGGGAAGGGTGCTCGCAACCATGAGGATCGCGGAAAAACGAACGACATTCATACAGTGCTCCTGAGTCGAACGGACGGCCCGCAACCGGTCGGCGGCGAGCTCAAAAGCTAACAGCTGGAGCCCGGTTGCACCCTCCGGGACGGGTACATAGCGTTCGGCACCGTGACCCAACTCTCGATCTCGCCGGCGCGCCGCGCCGCATTCGGCCGCAAGCTGCGCGCATGGTACAAGGTGAACGCGCGCGATCTCCCGTGGCGGCGTTCGCGCGATCCCTACCATATCCTGGTCTCGGAGCTGATGCTCCAGCAGACGCAGGTGTCGCGCGTCATCACCAAATACGCCGAATTCCTCGACCGGTTCCCCACGCTCGACGCGGTGGCTCACGCGCGCCCTCAGCGGGTGATGGAGGCATGGAGCGGACTCGGATACTACGCCCGGGCGCGGAATCTCCAGCGCCTCGCGCGCGCGATCGTTCGCGACCGGGAGCCCGCCGCGATACCGGAGCACCCCGACGCCCTCCGCAAGCTTCCCGGCATCGGCGCCTACACCGCGGGCGCCGTCGCATCGTTCGCCTACGAGCGGCGCGCGCCGCTCGTCGACACGAACGTCGCGCGCGTGCTCACGCGCGTGTTCGCCCCGCACGTGAACCCACGCACGCACGCGGGGCACAAGCAGACGTGGGAGATTGCACGCGCCATCCTCCCGCGCACCGGAGCCGTCACGTATGAACACAATCAGGCGCTCATGGAGCTCGGCGCGCTCGTCTGCACGGCGCGCTCGAGCAGTTGTCCGTCCTGCCCCGTGCGATCGGTCTGCGACAGCTACCTTCGCTAGTTCGCCCGGACCGATGAGGCGCGGTATGTTAGAGCGTCGATCTCACCCGAAGAATCCCTGACACGAATGCGCGTGCTCCTCGAGCAACTTCCCGAGCGAACGATTCGACGTGCGGTCGACGCGGTATATGGCTCGCCGAGCTACAATCGGACTTCGATCTGGAGTCGCATCGTCGGATGGATCTGGGAGATGCTGGATCGGCTCTTCCGCTGGCTGTCGCCCGCCTTCGGTGCTTTGCACAAGTCGCCGCCGCTCTTCTGGGCCGTCGTCATCGGCCTCGCGCTGCTCACTGCCGCGGTGATCGCCCGGTGGCTCTATCTCTGGCGTGCGCGCACGGCGCGCCGGGTGAGCGGAAAATGGCAGAAGCAAGCCGGCGCAGTGCGAACCGACGCGTGGTCCGCCGCGCAGGAGCTCGCGGCGCGCGGCGACTTCACGGCGGCGGCGCACGCCCTCTACGCTGCGCTCCTCGAAGCCGGCGCGCGCCAGAATCAGCTCAAGCTCCATCCCTCGAAGACCGCTGGCGATTACGTGCGCGAGGTGCACAGGAAGTCCTCGCCCCTTTTCCCGAACTTTCGCGACTTCGCTCGCGCCTATGAGATCGTGATCTACGGCCTGGGCGAATGTAATCGCGATCTCTACGAGCGACTGCTCTCGCTCGCCACGCCGATCGTGCAGCCTCGTGGCTGATCGACAGGTCGACCGATGGCTCAAGCCGCGCTTCGTGCTGCCGGCGCTGCTGCTCGCGCTTGCGATCACCGTTATTCTCTCGCCGGCCGCCGATGTCGTCGCCGGACGGTATCTCAGCACCCGTTCGCACGCGATGAGCGGGTCACGCGGGCTGCGCGATGTGCTCGACAGGCTCGGCTGGAGAACGAGTGAGCGGATCGTGCCGTTCACTCAACCTCTCGACACCGCCTCGACGTACGTCATGCTCAGCACACCGCTCGATCCCGGCGCCGTCGAGGTTCATGCACTGCTCGAGGCCGTGCGCCGGGGAGCGAACGCGATCGTGGTGCCCGACGACGGGAGCGCGATCGCCGACTCGATCGGCGTGCGCGCATCGGGAAAATCGGTGGGCACTTACTACCCCACGGAAGACAGCCTCTTCGGGCGGTACGATCCGGTCGACACTCTGCGCGAAGCGTTCGGCGTGCTCGACGCGCGTTCGTTTCACCGTTATCTGGAGGCGAAGCCCGCATCCGACTCCGATTCGGTGGGCGTCTGGCCCGTGGAAGCGTCGACGCTGCTCTCCATTCGCACCCCGATCCGGAGGCGCGTACTTCCCGAGATCGCGATTCTCCCGTTCGGACGCGGGCGGATCGTGGCGATCGCCGATCCGACCTTCTTCCGCAACGACGTTCTTCGCAAGATCGCCGGCACCGTGCTCGCGGTGCGCATTCTCGAGAGCATCGACGCGAGCCGTGCATCGCCGGTGGTCTTCGATGAGTATCACCAGGGCTACGGTGAATCGCCAACGTTCACGGACGCGATGAACGTGGCACTGTTCGACACCACCTGGGGACACGCCACGCTTCAGGTGGCCGCCGCTGCACTTCTCCTTCTTCTGGTCGTCGGCGTGCGCCCGATCCCACCGACCTCGCGCGCGAAGCTCGAGCGACGATCGCCGCTCGAGCACGTGGGCGCGCTCTCGCGCGCGTACGAGGCGATCGGCGCCACGGGGCTCGCGGTGCAGCGCCTGGTGCGCGGGGTGCGTCGCCGCCACCCGCTCGGCACCGCCACCGGACTCACCGACCAAGGCTATCTGGCGCTCCTCAGGGTCCGACTTCCCGCACTCGGCAGCGACATCGACACGTTGACCAGCGCGCTCACACAGAAGTCCACGACCGAGCAGCTCGTCGCGGCTGGCGCAGCCATTGACCACATCGAGAGGAACATCATCACGTGATCACTCCAGAACAGATCTCCGAGTCGCTCGCGAAGGTTCGCGCGGTGGTGTCGGAGCGGGTCATCGGGCAGGAGGGCGTGATCGATGAAGCGCTCGTCGCCTTCCTCGCGCGCGGCCACGCGCTACTGGAGGGCGTGCCGGGCACCGCGAAGACGCTGCTCGTGCGAGTGCTCGCCGGCGCCTTGAACACGCGCTTCGGGCGCATCCAGTTCACCCCGGATCTCATGCCGTCGGACATCACGGGGATCAATGTGCTTCGCGATGGCGGGCGCACGTCGGAGTTCCGCGCCGGGCCGGTGTTCACGGACATGCTGCTCGCCGACGAGATCAACCGCGCGCCCGCGAAGACGCAGGCGGCGCTGCTCGAGGCCATGGGGGAGCGCCAGGTCACGATCGATGGCGAGGCGCGCTCGCTCGGCGATCTCTTCACCGTGTTCGCCACGCAGAATCCCGTGGAGTACGAGGGCACCTATCCGCTCCCCGAGGCGCAGCTCGATCGCTTCCTGCTCAAGATCCGCGTGTCGTATCCGTCGCGCGCATCGGAGTTGGGTATGCTCGACAACTATTCGCGCGGCTTCGACGCCGAGCGCGCATCGGATGTGCGTCCGCCGGCGGTGCTCGACGAGGCGCAGTGCCGCGAGCTTCGCGGTGCGGTCGATGGCGTGAAGGTGGCGCCCGAGGTTCGCGAGTACATCGCCGACATCGTCCGCGCGACGCGCGACGATCCCTCGCTCACGCTGGGCGGCTCGCCGCGCGCGAGCGTCGCGCTCTTCCGCACCTCCCGCGCGGCGGCGCTGCTCGCCGGCCGCGACTTCGCGACACCGGACGACGTGAAGCAGTTCGCACTCCCGGTACTCCGTCACCGGGTCATGGTCTCGCCGGAGGCCGAGGTCGAGGGGCGGAGCAGCGACGACGTGCTCGACGCGCTGCTCACGCGCATCGTGGCACCCAAATGATCAGCGGTCGCGCGGCGCTCGCGCGGGTCGGTCGCGCGATGGTGAGCATGATCCCCACGCGCCGGCTCGTCGCAATCGTCGCCGTGTCGGCGCCGATCTGGATCGTCTCAACCTCTCTCGCGGTGTTCGCGGTCGTCGCGATCGCGGTGGCCCTCATCGTCGACATGCTCCTGCTGCCGGCCAGCTGGCAGGTGGTGGCTGAGCGCATCGTGCGCTCGAACGTGGGGCTCGGCGACGAGGAGCGAGGGGAGTATCGCGTGCGCTCGACGGCACGACTGGCGCTGCGCTTCGCCTTGTTCGACGCGCTGCCGCAGGTGTTCGAATCGCCGGAGCCTCGCGGCGTCGCGCATTCCGTGGCGCCGGGTGGAGAGACGATCCTTCCCTTCACCTTCGTCGCGCGGGAGCGTGGCTCGTGGATCCTCGGGCCCGTGGTGTTGCGCATCGAGGGGGCGCTGGGGCTCGTGCGGCACAGCGTGCGCTACGATCCCGGAGACGCGGTCCTCGTCACCCCGTCGCTCGCCGGCGTGCGGAATCTCCGGCTGCTCGCGATTCAGCACCGCCTCCGCGACGCGGGCATTCGCTCGATCCGGAAACGCGGCGAAGGGAGCAGCTTCGCGTCGCTCCGCGAGTACGCGGTGGGCGACGATCCGCGTCACGTCGACTGGAAGGCGACCGCACGACGGCAGCGGATCATGACGCGCGAATACACCGTGGAGCAGGGGCAGACGGTGATGATTGCGGTGGACGCCGGTCGAATGATGACGCAGCTCGCCTCCGGTGTTCCTCGCTTCGAGTACGCGCTCTCGGCGGCGACGCTGCTCGCGTCGGTCGCGGTGCAGGCCGGCGATCAGGTGGGACTGCTCCTGTTCGACAACGAGCTGCGCGCGTTCGTTCCGCCAGCGCGCGGCGATAAGGCTATTCGCGGCATTCGGCAGGCGCTCATCCCCGCGCGCGCGACCATGACGGAGCCGGACTACGCCAGTGCGTTTCGGACGCTCGCGACGAAGCATCGCAAGCGCTCGCTGATCGTGCTCTTCACAGATGTGATCGACCCGCGCTCATCGCAGGCGGTGATCGCGCACACCGTACGGAGCGCGATGCGACATCTGCTCGTGGTTGTCGCGCTGCGCAACGACGAGCTCGTGAGCGCAGCGATCCCCACGCAGCACAGCTCATCGAGCGATCTATACGCCAGTGTGGCCGCGGAAGAGCTGCTCGGGGCACGCAACGAAGCCATCGTGCGCATGCGGCGTGCCGGGGTATCGGTGCTCGACGTGTCGCCGAAGCGGCTCGCGAGCGCCGTCGTCAATCACTACCTCGAGCTCAAGGCGCGCGGGTCGGTATAGGCGAACTCCTCGGCGGGTGCCTCCTCTTCGTCACCGCGTCCGCGCGAGAACCAGAAGGCGAGGAGGATCGCCGTCGCAACCGAGACTGCCGCCTTCACCGCGAAGGGAATGTCGGTGCGCGGGGAGATCAAGCCCTCGATCGTCCCGGCAGCGAGCAACATGAGGGTGGATGCGGAGATGAGCCGGAGTGCGCGCCGGCCGTTGATCACGAATGCCTCGCGCCGCGTGACGACACCCGGAACCAGAAACGCCCATGCGAGCAGAAAGCCTCCGCCGGCCGCGATGCAGATCGCGCTCAGCTCGAGCACGCTGTGGGGAACGACGAAATCGCGAATCTGGTGGAAGATCCCGTGGTTGGCGTACAGGCCGAACGCCGCTCCGATACTCACGCCGTTGAACACCAGCATGATGACCGTGAGAATACCCGCGGTCATCCCGGCCGCGAATACGCCGAAGGTAACCTGCACGTTGTTGCGGATGATCGTGCTCGCCATGATTGGGCGCTCGAAGTCCTTCGTCGAGAGATACTCCTTCTTCCCCGTGCTGTCGCCGTGCGCGCCCTGGGTGACGCGGTCGATCATTCCAGCGGGGAGGAGCTGCGCGGCGAGCTCGGGGCGCTGCCGTAGCAATCCGAACGTCACGGCCATCGGCGCGAAGAGGAAAAACGCGGCGGTGAGAATGAATGCCGCGGAGCGCCGCACCTCTCGCGGCACGGAGACGGACACATAGCGCCAGACGTCGCGCAGCGACAGTCCGCGCTGGCGATAGAGAAGGTTGTGGGCGGCGCCGAGCAGCCGGCTCACGTAGAAGATCTCCTGCTGATCCTCGTTGTCGGATGCAGTGCGGAGCCGCGCGAGATCGGTTGAGACCTCACGGTAGAGTGAGACGAGCCGGCTCACCTCTTCGGGGGACATTGCGCGCAGGCCGCGACTCTGCGCGGCGGTGAGCGCGGTAGAGAAGTCGCGCCATCGATCGGCATTGATCGCCACGATCGCGTGCCTCTCGCGCGCGGCTCCCTTCGCGCCCGGCGCCGGAAGCCCGCGCGCGCGCGCGTCACTCTCGGCCTCGAAGAGGCGCAGGAGCTGCGCCATCGGCGCGCTGCCGTCATCGGCGAGATGGTCGCGGTAGCGCACGGCGATCTGCGCGGCGAACGTGGAGCGCAGCGCAGGCTCGAGCTCCGTGCGTCGCGCGACGAAGCGGCTGAGCAGCGCGAACTCCTCTTCCGTGAGTTGCGACGTGATCGCCGCGCGCGTCGCGACATCGGAGGGCGCGCGCGTGGCGGAGGTGAGGAGTGCGCGCTGCTCGTGGACGACGACCGTTCCGGCGACGATGTCGCCGAGGCGCTTTCCGGACTTCGAGATCATCATCGTGATGAACCCGAACGCGTACACGATTCCGGGCTGCATGTCGAAGAGGCGAAGGAGATTGCGCGCGGCGGATGCGCCGAATGACACCGAGTAGCCGCCATCCTGGACGACTCGTATGCCGAGCATCCGCTTGCCGGGCGACTGCCCATCCCAGATCGCCTCGAACAGCACGTAGTAGCCCCAGAGCATCACGAACGAAAGGAGAAATCCGAAGGCGACGAACCATCCACCCGAGAGCCTTTGCGCAGTCGTCGCGTGGCCGCCGAACGCCGAGGCGATCTGGGCGGTCAGGAGGAAGATGGAGATTTGTCCGACTGCGATGATCGCGAGATCGATCAACGCGGCCGCAGCGCGCGAGCCGGGGCCGGCAATCGTGTACGACAGGATCGTCTGTTCAGGCGTCTCGATCTCGACGCGGCGCTCGAGCGACTCGGTTGTCACTGCGACGAGAGGTCGGCGATGAGCAGTGTCATGAACGCGACGCCTCGCGCGTAATCGTGCACCCCGATTCGCTCGTTGGTGCCGTGAATGCGCTCGAGGTCGCTCGCGCCGATCTGCATCGGGAGAAAGCGATACACATCGCGCGCGTAGCCGCCGTATTGGCGCGAATCCGTGGCCGCGACTACGAGCGAGGGCGCGACGACCGCATCGGGCTCCAGCACTGTGATGTCGCGCGCGAGCGTGCGATACGTTGCCGATGTCGTGCTCGACACGGGTGAGGGCGGCGTTGCGACACCCGAGATCGTGACGACGACGTTCGTATCGTCGACGACCTTCTTCACGTGCTCGACGACGCTCTCGGGCATCTCCCCGGGAATGATGCGGAAGTTCACGATCGCCTGGGCGCGAATGGGAAGTACGTTCTCCTTCGGGCTGCCCTGAATCATGGTGGGAGCGGTCGTCGTGCGCAGCGATGCGTTCGTGACCGGCGAGCGAGCCATCATCTCTACCACGAGCGGACGCGTGAGCCAGAGATTGGCCATCATCACTCGCGCGCTCAACCCCATCTCCGGGCCGAGCTGCAACAGCATCCCTTCCGCAGCCCCGTTCAGATGCGCGGGGAGCGGGTGCGTTTCCAGCCGATCGATCGCCCGCGCCAGAGTACCCACGGCGGTTCGTGGAGGGGGCATGGAGGAATGACCACCCGCAGACATCACGGTGAGCTGCACGCTCATGTGCCCCTTTTCGGCGATGCCGATGAGCGCCGCGGGGCGCGCGACGCCGGCGATGATCCCGCGGATCACGGCGCTCCCCTCGTCGATCGCAACCTGCGGATGAACGCCGCGCGACTTGAGAAGGGCCACGATGGCGCCGGCACCGTGACCATTGACCTCTTCGTCATCGCCGAAGGCGAGGTAGATCGTGCGTTTCGGCGTGTAGCCCCTGGCCACGAGCGCCTCGATGGCCTCGAGCGTCGAGAGCACACCGACCTTGTCGTCGAGCGTCCCGCGCCCCCACACGAAGCCATCCGCGATGTCTCCGGAGAACGGGGGATGCGTCCATGCACCCTCGGATCCCTCCTCCACCGGAACGACATCGAGGTGCGACATCATTACGATTGGCTCGAGTGCGGGATCGCTCCCCTTCCATTCGAAGAGCAGGCTGGCGGGCGCCACGACCTCGTGTGTGAGTGCGGCGTAGCTGCGTGGATACGTCTGCTCGAGATAGGCGTGGAGTGCACGCATCGGCACGAGTCGCGGCCCCGAGTCCTGCTTCGAGATGGTCGCGAAGCGGATCGAGCCGGCGAGATGGCTCGCGAGAAGCGAATCGTTCTGAGGTGCGAGCGTTACGTCGGCCCGCACGGAGGCGCGCGTGGGGGTGAAGCGCATCGTGCGCACGGCGATCACGGCGACGACCACGAGCAGTCCGGTGCCCAGGAACGCAGCGAGCTTCTTCATGTCGCAATTTGGCGGCGGCAGCGGCGCTGTCCAGAGCGGTGACAGAGGCCGGCCACTATCTTCCTGCATCCGTTTCCCAATGTATCGAATGCGACCACACACACGCAGAAGTCACGCCGGCAGCCGAGCCGCGACGCTCGCGCTCTTCGCGCTTGCAGCGGTCTCGGCCAGCCACCTCGGGGCGCAAGAGAGTGCGCACGTCGAAGCGCCGCCGAAGCTCACCGCTCCGCTCCCGGTAGATCCGGCCATTACGACGGGGGTACTGGCGAACGGGCTTCGCTACTACATCCGCGTGAATCACAAGCCCGAGAAGCGCGCGGAGCTTCGACTCGTCGTGAACGCCGGCTCGGTGCTCGAGGACAGCACGCAGCGCGGGCTCGCGCACATGGTCGAGCATATGGCCTTCAGTGGCACCACGCACTTCAGGAAGCAGGAGCTCGTCGACTACCTCGAATCGACGGGCGTCCGCTTTGGTGCGGACCTCAACGCGTCTACCAGCTTCGACGAAACGGTGTACCAGCTCACCGTGCCGACCGACAGCACGAAGCTGTTCGACAAGGGCTTCCAGATACTCGCCGACTGGTCGCGCGGGCTGACCTTCGACTCCACGGAGCTCGCACGCGAGCGACATGTCGTGATCGAGGAATGGCGGCTGGGACGCGGTGCAGCGGCGCGCATGCGCGACAAACAGTTTCCGGTGATCTTCAGCGGCTCGCGCTACGCCGAGCGGCTTCCGATCGGCGACAAGCACATTCTCGAGACCGCTCCGCGCGCGACCGTCAAGCGTTTTTACGATGACTGGTATCGCCCGGACCTCATGGCGATCGTCGCCGTGGGCGATTTCGACAAGCTCAAGGTCGCGCGCCTGATCAGGGCGCGGTTCGGGAGCTGGCCTGCCAGGACGGGCGAAAAACGGCGCACGACCTTCCCCGTGCCGGATCACGACTCGACGCTCGTCACGATCGCGACGGACAGCGAAGCCACGCGCTCGACCGTCGCCGTCTACTATTTGCAGCCGCTCCAGCCACAGAAGACCGTGGGCGATTTCCGCACAGAGATGATCGGATCGCTCTACAACGACATGCTGAACGCGCGCTTCCAGGAGATCGCGCAGCGCCCGGGCGCGCCCTTCATCGGTGCGTTCTCGAATCAGGGGCGGCTGATCCGCTCGAAGGAGGTGTACGTGCTCACCGCGCTCGTGCCCGATAGCGGCGTCGAGATCGGCCTGCGCGCCGCCCTCACCGAGGGGGAGCGCGTCGCGCAGCATGGCTTCACGCCTACGGAGCTCGACCGCGCCAAGCGGGAGATGCTGCGCGGCATGGAGAGCGCGTACGCCGAGCGTGAGAAGACACCCTCGGCGTCGTTCGTGGCCGAGTACGAGAGCGCCTTTCTCGAGCACGCGGCCACGCCGAGCATCGCGCAGCAGTACAAGCTCTATCAGCAACTCCTTCCCGGCATTGAGGTCGCCGAGGTGAATGCGCTCGCGCACAAGTGGCTGGGCAATCGGAGCCGAGTGATCGTGGTGAATGCGCCACAGAAGGCCGCTTCCGCACTGCCGAGCGAGGAGGCGCTCCGCGCCGTGCTCGACAGCGTCGCCCATGTGACGGTCGCAGCGTACACGGATTCGGTATCTTCCGCGCCGCTGATCGCTGCGATGCCCACGCCAGGGAAGGTCGTCTCTTCGAGCCGCATCGCATCGGTGGGCGTCACCGAATGGAAGCTCTCCAACGGCGCGCGCGTGCTCATCAAGCCGACGGACTTCAAGGACGATGAGCTCCTGTTTCGTGCGTACGCTCCTGGAGGCACGTCCGTGGTGAGCGACTCAGACTACCTCGATGCGACGGTCGCAACCGCCGCAGTCGACGCCGGTGGGCTCGGCACATTCAACGCGACCTCGCTGCAGAAAGCGCTCGCCGGCAAGTCGGTGCAGGTCGGCGAATATATCGGCGCGATCCAGCAGGGGATCTCGGGCGGCGGCTCGCCGAAGGATCTCGAGACGCTCATGCAGCTCATCTACCTCACCTTCACCGCGCCGCGAGCCGACAGCGCCGCGTTCGAGGCGTATCGCAACAAGATCGAGGTGCTCCTCGCGAATCGTGCCGCGAGTCCCACCGCGGCCTTCGCGGACACGCTCGATCTCACGCTGGCGCATCACCACCCGCGCGCGAAGGCGCCGACCGCGCAGGACATGGAATACGTGCGACTCCACCATGCGATCTCGATCTACAAGCAGCGGTTCGCGGATGCGAGCAACTTCACCTTCGTTTTCGTCGGCACGATAGACACGACGAAGCTCAAACCGCTGATCGAGCAGTACGTCGCGAGCCTCCCATCGACGCACGCGGGGGAGCAGTGGAAGGACATCGGGATGTCGTACCCAACGGAAGTGATCACACGCGAGGTCAAGCGCGGGATCGAGCCGAAGGCGCAGACGGCCATCGTGTTCACAGGCCCCTTCGACTTCACTTGGAAAAACGTGCAGCAGATCAACGCGCTCTCGGATC
Organism: Gemmatimonadales bacterium; assembly: GCA_038239265.1. Classification (GTDB taxonomy): domain Bacteria; phylum Gemmatimonadota; class Gemmatimonadetes; order Gemmatimonadales; family Gemmatimonadaceae; genus FEN-1250. The sequence continues at coordinate 13,028 of JBBSEY010000001.1, forward strand.
TGCTCGAGATCAAGCTCCGCGAGCGACTGCGCCAGGATCTCGGCGGCACCTACGGTGTGGGGGTGAGCGCGAGCCCGACGCATTTCCCCAGGGAGAGCTACGCGCTGCGCATCGACTTCGGATCGGCTCCTGAACGAGCGGCCGAGCTGCAGAAGGCCGTCTTCGCGGAGATCGACAGCGTCAAGGCCAACGGCGTGTCGGAGAAGGATCTGCAGAAGATCCGCGAGGCGGATCTTCGCGCGCGCGAGACGAGTCTCAAGCAGAACCGGACGTGGCTGAGCCTCCTCGCCAGCTACGACGTGAACTCGTGGGATCCCGCTCTCATTCTCAAGTACGATGACGAGGTGCGATCGTTCAGCTCGGCCGGACTCCAGGCGGCGGCGCGAAAATATTTCGATCTATCGCGCTACGTCGTCGTACAGTTGCTGCCGGCGCACTGACGGCGCGGCGCGTGGACTCGATTCGCTGACCCTCAAACCGTGAGACTCTCGATGCGTTGCACCGCGCTCGCGCTCGCAATCGCAGGCGGCACACTCGCCATTGGCGCGCAGGCGCCGCGGATCACGCCCTCGGGCGATCCCTCGGTAAAGAACGATACGCTGTACAGCCTCGCTGTACGGCCGTCGGACTACGCCGATCAGTCGTTCGTCTACCTCCTCGACGATGGCGTCGTACGACTGGAGGCGGATGGAAGCGGGAGCCGGACCTATCGGCAGATCGTGCAGATTCTCACCCCCGAGGCCGCGGAGCGGTGGGGCGAGCAGTCGTTCGGATATTCCACGGACAAGGAGAAGTTCACGCTCAACTGGGCGCGCGTCGTTCGCCCCGATGGCTCCGTCGTGAGCGACAAGCCGGTGCACGAGCAGGAATCGCTCGCGCCCGTTGCAATGGAGGCGCCGGTCTATTCCGACGAGAAGCTTCATCGCATCTCGCTCGGCGGCGTGGCCCCTGGAACTCTCGTGGACTTCAGCTACACCGTGCAGACGCTCAAGCCGATCATCCCCGGCGACTTCTTCACGTCGTGGAGTGTGCAGACGGGACTGCTCACACGCCGTTCGCGGCTGATCGTGGACATGCCGGCTTCACTCACGCCGCGAATCGAGGAGCACCACCTCGCGTTCGCGCGCAAGGAAGTGACGAGTGGCGGCCGGCGCGTCTACACGTGGGCCACGGCGGAAGTGGCGAAGCCGGAGCTCGAGCCGCTCGCGCCCGACTCGAGCTTCGGCCAGTCCCTCGTCATTGCTGCGCCGATCGCGTGGAGCAACATCGCCACCTGGTACGCCGCCCTCGCGAAGGGGCGCTACGCCCTTACGCCGCAGATCGAGCAGGCGCTGTCTCGCACGGTCGCCACCTCGAAGACACTCGACGATTCGATTCGAGCGGTACATCGATGGGTCGCACAGGACTTCCGCTACGTCTCACTCTCACTCGGGATCGCGGGCTTCCAGCCGCACGCGCCGACCGAGGTCTTCGCGAACAACTACGGCGACTGCAAGGACAAGGCGACGTTCTTCGTCGCCATGATGCAGCGGATGGGCGTCACCGCGTACCCGGTGCTTCTGAGCAGCTTCGGTGGTGTGAACAGGACGCTGCCGAGCGGGCATCAGTTCAACCACATGATCGCAGCGGTCGATCGCGGCGGCCGTCGCACGTACGTCGATCTCACCGCGGACATCGTTCCATATGGCTCACTTCCGCCGCAGGAGCAGGGAGGCTTCGGGCTCGTCGTCCACCCCGATGGCACGCACGAAGAAATCACCTTCCCCACCGACCCATCCGCCGCCAACGTATCGGAGGTGCATCTCGTGGGCTCGCTCACGCCTGATGGATTGTTCAGCGGCAAGTGGGCGTGGCACGGATCGGGCGCACTGCAGTACGGAATGCGCGGCTCGATGTCGAAGTCGACGAAGCCTGACTCCGCCGAAACAGCGCGAGCAACGCTCGCGATCGCGAACTCGATCTTCGAGGGATCTGCCGGCGACAGCCTGAAGCTCTTCGACGGACGCGACCTGGGCGCGGATCCGCGCATCTCGGTGCTGATCCGTCATGGCAAGGCGGCATCCGACGCGGGAGGCACGGAGATCCTCACGATTCCGCTCAAGAGCTTCGCGGCACCGAACGTGATCGCGGCGCTCGAGGCGCGCGGCAAGCGAAAATATCCGATCGATGCAGCGAAGGTGTGGGGCCCTCGCACGGAGCTTGTCGATCTGAAGCTGACGCTCCCCGTCGGATGGAAGGCAAAGTTGCCGGCGAACGACTCGGCCTCGAGCGTCTTCGGCACGTACATCGCCTCGTACGCGCAGAACGGGCAGGAGCTCTCTATCTCGCGCAGGATGACGGGAGTGGAGGGGGTGCAGCCGGCCGAGCAGAGCGGGGAGCTCTTGGGGTGGCTCAAGAAGCTGTCGGCGGACGACGCGAAGTACGTGATCCTCGAGCACTAGCACGCGCCGAAGAGCGCTAGGGACGCTCCCTGGCGAGTCTTCCCAACACTTCGCGGTCGATGCGGTGACTTCCATTGAAGCTCACCTGCTCGATCGCGATCCCGCCCGCCGTGAGGCGCGCGTTCTGCTCGGCGAGCATCTCCGGCGTCGCGTGCTCGTCGGCGCTGCCGGCAATCGAGGTGAGCCTCGCGCCCCGCATCGCAGCCGCCGCGGTGAGATCGATGTCCGTGGGCGTGATGCCGCCCCAGAAGAGCGCGCGATCGACGCGAACGGTCGTGCGCTCGAGCCAGCGGGCGACGGTCGCGACGCCCTGCGAGAAGCCGAGCACCGTGAAGGTCGCGTGGGCGCCCTGCATCTGCGCACTGATGTGTGCGTGCAAGGCATCGAGATACTCGACGTAATCCTCGATGTCGCTGAGCCGATCCTCGCGCGTCATCCAGCTCGCCCCCACGTGGGTATCGGCGTGCGACTTCCCGGGGACCTCGACGTAGAACCGCGAGAGCGCCTCGGGGGCAACGATCATGCGGTGCGGCGCGTCGATGGACTCGAAGTGGCGCACGAAGCGGCCGGCGAGCTGACCGTAGCCATGCACGACGAACCAGAGTTCGGTCAACGAGGCACTCGGCTCCCCGATCGTGAAGTAGCGCGCGGTGCGCGAAACGGGGAGATGGTGTTCTCGTCGCATGGGGAAGAGTGGTCGCTTGCGAAGAACGCGTCAACAGGCGGGCTACCGCAGCACGCTCGCGATGGCGAGACTTCCGCATGCGATTGAACCGCATTTCGGCGCGCAGCTGGCTGCTCGCCCTCTACGTTCTCACGATCGTGATCGTCGCCATCGGCAAGGCGTACGGACACCGCGGCCCCGACAACAACTTCGTGATCTTCCGCTGGTCCTTCCTGAATCTTTCGGCGGGCGCGGACATGTACGCGGCACAGCCCCAGCACCATACGGATCTCTACAAATACAGCCCGAGCTTTGCCGCGCTGTTCGCACCCTTCGCGCTGATCCCGTTTGCGCTGTCGCTCGCGCTCTGGAATGCGCTCAACGCGCTGCTTCTCTTTGCGGCCGTCGACAAGCTCCTTCCGAGTCGCCAGGCAGCCATCGCGCTCGCGCTCATCTATCTCGAGGTGCTGCGCTCGATGCAGCGCTCGCAGAGCAACTCGCTGGTCACGGCGCTCGTGATCCTCGCCTTCCTCGCCTTCGAGCACCGCAAGCAGTTCGGCGCCGCATTCGCGATAGCCATTGGCGCGGCGGTGAAGATCTTCCCGCTCGCGGCACTGGCGCTCGCGATCTTCTATCGCAGGCGCTCGCGCTTCGCGCTCATCATGGCGCTCGCCATGCTCGTGGTGCTCGCGCTTCCGCTGCTCGTGGTGTCGCCGAGCGGGCTCGCCGCACAGTACGCCTCATGGCGTGCCGTCGAGGCGGCCGATGCGCTCTCGGTTGGTGGAGGCGGGGGCGGCGGACTCTATGGCGGCGTGATGCAGCAGCTGCGGCTGATCTTCGGCGTAAGCTGGCCAAACTGGCCTGTGCAGCTCGCCGGGACGATCCTCCTCATGTCGCCGCTGGCCCGCTGGCAGAGCTGGGCATTCGCCGGTTTTCGACTGCGCTTTCTGTGCGCGCTGCTCGTGTACATGGTGATCTTCAACCACCAGTCCGAGTCGCCGTCGTTCGTGATCGCGGTGACCGGGATCGCGATCTGGTTTGTGATGACGCCGCGCAGCTGGTGGCACACTACGCTGATGGTGCTCACGATTCTGATGGTCTCGATCTCGTCGACCGACATCACGCCGAAGAGCTGGCAGCGAGACTTTTTCGTGCACTACAGGCTCAAGACCATCCCCTGCACACTCGCGTGGCTCACCATGATGTGGGAGCTCCTCGCCTATCGCCCGTCAGAGCGCGGCGAAGCTCACGAGCTCGATGTCGCCGCGACGGAGCCGCTCGCGCAGGCCGGCTGAAAGGAGCTCGGCAAGCTCGACCTCTCGAGGCGCCGTGTATGGATCCTGGGCGGCGAGCGATTCGTCGACGTGCCCCGGGTGCACCATGAGCTCCGTGCTCCCGGGCTCGAGCGTGTCGAGCGTGCGGCGCAGCCGGCTCGCGAAGTGCCTGCCGCCCTGCAGCGAGATGCCGCGAAAGTGGTCCGTCGTCGAGAGGGGAGCAGCGAGTGGCATCGCGCGCGCGGCCGCGAGCGCCATTCCGAGCGCGAGCTTCCGCGACGCCGCGGCGGCGTCCAGCGGGTTGATCCCCAACGGCTCGCGCGGAATCCGGATCGCACGTATCCCAGTCTCGATCGCCACGCGCTGGACGATCGGGAAAATTCCGGGCATCACGTGCGAGTGCCGATGGCTGTCGAGATGCGTCACGACGATCCCCACCCCGCGCACCCGCTCGATTTGCGCGCGCGTCTCCGCTTCGAGCTCGCCCGCGTCGACGCGCCCGAGCATCGCGCGCCGCGAGAGCGCGCCCAGCGAGTAGAACTCCGACGTCGCCGGGTCGGTGAGCGAGGGCACGCGCAGGAGCGGTCGCCCCTGCACGAGATTGAGATGAACTCCGACGCCGAGCGACCGATTCCCCCGCGCACACCGCACGGCGTTCTCCCAGTCCATGCCGTTCGCCATGATCGACGTCGACGTCACGCTCCCCGCCGCGTGCGCCTCGACGATTCCGCGGGTCACGCCGCTCGAGAAGCCGAAATCGTCGGCATTGATGATGAGCCGCCTGCGCTCAGGCGTAGCGGCCACGCCGGTCGTTGCGCCTGATTCGCACGAGGTCGCGAATCATCGTCATCGCGTCCTCCGCGAAACGCACGGTCGTCGGTTCCTCGTCGTAGCGGAAGAACACCGCAGTCTGCGCGAGCGAGAGGTCGTGCTTCTTCGCGATGAACAGTGCCTCGACATCGAAGCCGAAACCGGGAATCGTAACGCGCGGGAAGACGATCTCGGCGGCATGCGCCGTGAAGCCCTTGAGCCCGGCCTGCGTATCGAGCACCCCCGGGATGAGCGTCCAGCGCACCATGGCGTTGAACACGCGGCTCATCACGTGACGCGTATACAGATAGGAGAAGAAGGTCGGGCTCATGAGGTAGCGCGACTCGGCCAACACCCGGCACGCGATGGCGACGTCGGCACCGCCCTCGAGCGCCGCGAGGATCTTTCCAACCTCGCTCGCGGGATAGGCGAGATCGGCGTCGGTGAACACTCGGTAGTTGCCGACGGCAGCACGCATCCCGCGCGTGACGGCGTGTCCCTTGCCGCGGTTCTCGTCGTTCCGTATCAGCCGTACCTCCGGCAACGTGCCAGCGAACTCCTCGAGGATGGCACGCGTCTCTGCGTTGCTGCAATCGTCGACGAGAATGAGCTCCCACGCGTACGACTGCGCGCGGAGGAAGGCGCGCAGCTGCTCGAGACTGGACGGAAGGCGCTCCGCCCCGTTGTACACGGGGACGATGAGCGAGAGGTGAGGGGCGGCGGGCACCGGAACTCCGCTCGAGCTCATGCGGCCTGCGGGCGTCCGCGAAGGCGCGCTGCCAGCCTTTGCGGCCAGTCACGCTCCATGCAGGGGCGCTCGATGAGCGCAAAGTACGCTCCGCACACGAGCATGACCGGCGGAACGATGATCGCGGTCTGAATCAGCAGATGCACCCACTGCGCCGAGCCCGAGCCGATCGCGAGCGTGTGACGGCCGATGATCGAGATCAGCGGGAAATGCAGGAGATAGATGGAGTAGCACATCCCGCCGATCGTGGCGACGAACGGAGTGCCGAGCGCGCGCGAGGTGATCGTCCCGCGAAAGGCCGCGCAGAAGAGTACGAATGCGAGGGCGATGAAGGTTCCGGGATAGGCGACATCCTGCATCCAGAGCATCGCCAGCGCGGGCCAGCCCACCAGCGACACCGCGTCCCATCCGAGGGAGTGCGAGGGCTTCCCCTTCCAGTCCGTGACGTAGAGATCAGCGACGAGAAAGCCGCACAGAAAGAACTGGAGAAAGCCGACGACGGAGAGTGGAACCCATGGGGCAGGGGAGAGCCAGCCTTGCACGGCGAGCACGAGGGCGGCGCCCGCGATGATCACTCCGCGTCGCACCCATCGATCGCGTATCGTGAAGACGTACGCGAGAAACGGGGCGAGGATATAGAACTGCACCTCGATCTCGAGCGACCAGGCGACCACGTTGATGGTGCTGGGAATGCCGTACACGATGTTGTGCACGTAGCCGAGACTCGCGGCGAGATGTGGCAGAAGCGGGGCGCGCGCCGCGCCGGTGAGCGCGAGCGCCGCCGTGAGGCCGAGCATCGCGATGATGTACGGCGGCTCGAGACGCGTGAGCCTGCGGATGAAGTAGGCGCGGAGCTTCACCGGCGGCCGGCTGCCGAGGTAGTGCGCTGCGAACGGAAGAGCGAGTACGAAGCCGCTGATGATGAAGAAGAGATGCACGCCATAGTGCCCCGTCGCGGCGAAGCGATCGAGCCAGTCCTCGTTCGCCCTGTTACCAGCCGGGATCCGGAATTTGGTAGTGATGTAATCGTGCACGTGAAAAAAGACGACGAGCGCGATCGCGACGAAGCGCAGACCGTCGACCTCCGCAATGAAGCGTCCCGACGTCGTGCGCCGGCGGAGATGCTTGAGCCAGTCCGGCCAGCGGCGCTCCTCCTCGCGAGGGGCGTGGGTGGCGTCCGTCAACGCGTGCGGAGGCAGATAGTTGACAAAGTCAACGAATCGCTCTCGTCGAGGGAATGGAGGGTTGTCGACTCGCCATTCCGTAAGATGGCGAGGCGAGGGCGACAGCGCGCGGGCAGCCTTGTCACGGCCGCGCGCAGCGTGTCGACGGCCTCGCTCTCTCCGTCGTCACCCAGCTCGAACGTTCCCCAGTGAATCGGAACCACGGTCGCACTCCGCGTCTCGAGTGCGGCGCGCACCGCATCATCCGGGCTGAGATGCTTGCGTGCCATGTACCACCGCGGCCGAAACGGCGCGATCGGCAGGAGCGCCAGCGTGAACCGGCTCCAGCGCGCGTGAAGCTCCGCGTACATCCGCCCCCACCCCGTGTCGCCCGCGAAGTACACGGTGTCGCGCGCGCCCTCGATCACGAACCCCTCCCACAGCCGCTCGTAACGATCGGCCAGCGAGCGCCCCGACCAGTGGCGGGCGGGCACCGCCGTCACGCGCACTCCCGCTCCCAGCGGGGCGCTCTGCCACCAGTCCAGCTGCTCCGCGCCCGGCACTCCCTTCGACGCGAGATATCCGGGATTGCCGAGCCCCGTGATGATGCGCGGATGATACCGCCGCTGCAATCGCTGCAGCGTTTGCAGATCCATGTGATCGTAGTGATCGTGGCTGATCAGAACGATGTCGATCGGCGGGAGCGAGTCGAAGGGAATTCCCGGTGGGCGATGCCGCCGCACGCCGATCCTCCCCTCCAGCCCCACGCGCTCCGACCACACCGGATCCGTGAGGATGTTCAGCGAATCGAGCTGCAGCAGCACCGTGGCATGGTTCACCATCGTCACGCGCATCTCGCGGCCGCCTACCCGAGCGGGAGGCGCGGGCGCTGCAATCGCGCTGCTGTCGGGCCACGCACCGCGGTGCCGCGAGAGCTGCCAGCGCGTGAGCTCCGCCGGCTGCTGTTCCTCGAACGGCTCCTCGTTGAAGAATCGATGGCCATCGAAGTGCTCGCTGCGCGCCCCTCGATACCCGGGGAGGATCGCCGCACTGCACGCCGCGAGCACGAGCGAGATGGCTACCGCACCCGGCGCCCGGGCGGCGCGCACGATTCTCACCCGACGCGCAGCACGATCTTTCCGACGGTCTCGTTGGACTCGAGCCGCGTGTGTGCCGCGCGCACGTCTGCGAGCTCGAACTGACGATCGACGACGGGGCGCACGATTCCCCGCGCGAGCAGCGGCACCACCTGCTCCTCGAACGCGCGCGTCGCCGCGATCTTCTCCTCGAGCGCCCGGTTGCGCAGCATCGTCCCGCGGATCGTGATGCGCGACGCGAGCACGCGGCCGAGCGGTATCTGCGCCTCGCGCCCCGCGATGGTGCCGATCACCATGAGCCGGCCGAGGGGCGCCATGACTTCGATGCTCGCGGGGAAGTAGGCGCCGCCGACCAGATCGAGGACGACGTTCATTCCGCGCCCGCCACTCCACCGCTTCGCGTGCATCGCGAGGTCGCTCAAGTCACTTGTCGCCGCCCATCCATCCTCGAGTCCGAGCTCCTTCGCGCTCTCGATCTTCCCCTTCCCGCGCGCGGTGCCGAACGGGACGGCTCCAACCGCGCGCACGAGTTGCACCGCCGCGAGACCGACGCCGCTCGCCACGGCGTGGATCAACACCGTCTCCGAGGCGCGCAGCGACGCCTGCGTCACCAGCGCGTCGTGCGCGGTGATGAACGCTTCCGGCACCGCGGCCGCATCGAGGTAGCTCATTTCGCGGGGGATCTCCGCGAGCAGCCGCTCGTGCGAAACGAGATACTCGGCGTACGCGCCGCCACCGACGATGCCGAACACACGCTGTCCAACCTTCCAGCGGGTGACATCGCGGCCGACCTCCGCGACCTCGCCGGCAAACTCCATTCCCGGGATATCCGCGGGCACGCCGGCAGGCGCCGGGTAGCGCCCTTCGCGCTGCATGAGGTCCGCGCGGTTGAGCGCGGTCGCGTGCACGCGCACGAGCACCTGGCCGAGCGATGGCTCGGGGCGCGCGACCTCTCGGAGCTCGAGCACATCGACGCCGCCGGGGGCGGTGATCACGACGGCTCTCATCGCTGTGGGCCGCGCGGGAGCTCGAGCGTGAACACCGCCCCCGTCCCTTCCGCGCTCGCCGCGGTGATGTCCCCCGCCATGCCGCGCGCGAGCTCGCGACTGATCGCGAGGCCAAGTCCCGTGCCGCCAGCGCCGCGCTTGAGCCCCGACTCCACCTGCACGAACGGCTCGAAGATCGTTTGCAGCTTGTCGGAGGGGATACCGCGCCCCGTATCGCGCACGCGAACCAGCACAGCAGCGTCGGTCGACTCGCAGTCCACGCTCACGCTCCCGCGATCGGTGAACTTGATCGCGTTCGAGATCAGATTGAGCATGATCTGCTCCATCTTCCCGCCATCGGCTCGCACGGTGATCGCCGGATCGATGTGGCGATACGAGTACGAAAGCCCCTTGCGCTCGAGCTGCGGCCCGACGAGCGCCTCGACTCCTTCGAGCAGTGCGTCGACCGGCACGTCGGCAAGATCGTACTCGACATGCCCCGCATCGATGCGCGCGAAGCTCAGCACGTCCTCGACCAGCCGCGCGAGCACCGCGTGGCTGCGCACGATCCGCTCGAGCGACGTGCGCTGCTTGTCCGTGATCGGCCCGTGAAGCCCCATCTCCATCAGCTGGGCGTAGCCGCTGATCGCGTTCAGCGGCGTGCGCAGCTCGTGACTCATCGCGGCGAGGAAGTCCGCCTTCGTCCTGTTCGCACTCTCCGCCGCGTCGCGGGCGAGGTTCGCACTCTCCGCGCTGAACCGCAGCGCGTCGTTCGCCGCCTCGAGCTCCTCGCTCAGCGTCTGCGCCTCTTCCGTCTGCAGCTCCAACTCCGCCGCCTGCTCCTGCAGATACACGTTCAACGTCTCGAGCTCCTTTTGCTGCGCAACGAGGGTCCCGTTGAGCTCCGCCGTCACCCGCTCACGATCCTCCGCCGTCCTCCTCGCGATCGCGAGCGTCGTCACATCGGTGATGATGACTGCGATCCCCTCGATCTCACCGGAAGGATTGCGGAGCGGCTGATAGACGAAATCGAAATAGCCATCCTGCGTGACGCCGTCGCCGTCCCTGTCGAGCTGTATCAGCATTTCCTCGGCGACGAACGGCGCTCCCGTCGTGAACGCCCTGTCGAGGGCGGGAAAGATTCCCTGCCCCTCGAGCTCGGGGAACGCTTCGCGCACGGTCTTTCCAATCAGCGAGCTCCGACCCACGATCGAGAGATAGCTCCTGTTCGCGGATTCGAAACGATGCTCGGCGCCGCGTAGCACTGCGACGCCCACCGGCGCGTCCGTGAACACGGTGCGCAGGCGATCCTGCGCCGTGCGCGCGGCAGCGAGCGCGGCGTCCTGCGCCCGCGTCGCAATGACCTCCTCGGTGACGTTCTCCACCGCGTGCAACACTGCGACCATTCCTTTATCGGCACCGTGCACCGGTGCACTCGACATGCGCCAGTAGTGTTCCGCGTAGTCATCGCCACCCACCCCCGGCGGCAGGTCGTAGCGCTGAATCGCAAGCACGATGCGCCCATTCATTGCCAGGGCTCCCTCGAACGACGAGCGCACGTTGTGCTTGCCGCGGCTGCTCTCGGTTCCATGGCTCTCGGGGAAAACCTCGAAGGTACCGTGGCCGATGAGTTTCTCGCGCCCCTGGCGCGTGATGCGGCAATACTCATCGCTCGCGGCGAGGATCGTCCAGCGAGGCGCGTCTGCGCGCACGAGGAGATACGCCGTGGGCGCCGCGGCGAAGATCGCGCGAAAGTCGACCTCAAGGGCGTCCGTCGCGGACGAACCGGCACTGCGTTCGCTCATCGGCATGCTTTGATCGTTCTCACAATGCTTGTCGGATTTTCGAAAACGGAGGCGCGGTCATCCTTCCTCGAACGCGCAGTCAAACTTTAGCGCACGCGATGTGCCGTCGGGAGGCCGCTCACCTCACCGAGATTGCCGCGCTCGGCAGTTGAAGGCGCGTGGATCCGCTAGAACCGCGCGGACGTGTACAGGTCGGCGCGCAGCGCGTGATTGGGATTGATCCCATGCGCGACGTCGAAGCGAATGAGGCCGTCCAGCGCTGAAATGCCCACCCCCGCTCCCGAGATCGGGCGCACCGACTTCGCGAAGCTCTCGCGGGCGCCCGCCCATCCGATATCGTAGAAGATCGTCGGACGAGCCCCGGCGAACGTCCATCCGATCTCCGCCCGACCGAGCCAATACGAATTCCCCGCCTGGGTGCCGGGCTCCTGCCCACGCACGGTCGCGACTCCTCCGAGGAACCACGCTCGCTGAATCGGCACGGTGCCGGCCGAGCTCCCAAGGCTCGCCGTGAGCGCACCGTCGAGCTTCGCGATGAGCGAGTGCGTCACCGTCGCTTCCGCGGAGGCGCGAGCGTAATCGAAAGTTCCGGTCGCGCCCTCCCCTCTCACGTCCAGCGTGGCGCGCAACTTCTCCGGATCGAGCCCGACGGTCCGATGGAACTGCGCGCCGATGCCGAAGGCCGTTGCATCCTCCGCGCGGATGTTCGGATTGAAGCCGGCACCGCCGAGTGCATGCCAGAGCGACAGGTTCGTGTGTTTCGCCGCATCGTCCTGTCGTTCCGCAAAGAGCCGCCATGTGATCGCTCCAGTCCGCGGCGTCGTCGATGTGAGCTCGGCGCCCGCACTGCGGAAGTAGAATCCCTCGTCGTGCGCCCAGAGCAGCGACGAGATCGAGCTGCCGACGCTGAGCGGATCGCCCCAGTCGTTCGCCGCGTTGAGCCGGCGATAGACACCGAGCGAGTATGCACGATCGCCATTGCTGCGCATCGCATGCGCCTCGGCGTTGGGCTGCCAGTCCGCCACCCCCATGCGCGCGGACGCGTTGGCGGTGTAACCGCTGCCGAGCGTGCTCTCGACCAGCACTCCCGCGGACAGCGCCTCGACGCGATTGTAGCGCAACATTCCCCGCTCGAGGCCGTAGTGGATCGTCGGATGCTGCGGATCCCACCCGGGCTGAAGACCGAAACCGAGTGCCTTCTGAAGCTCCTCCCGATCCTTCGTCCCGAAGAGCTCATCGCCGCGATCGTAGATCGACTTCGAGAACTCCTTCGAGTGCGTGAGGCTCGCAGTGTCGCAGGGAATGCGTACGACGATCGGCAGCGCACCGCCGTAGCGTACGGAGCGATGCCTGATCGTGTCGCCGGGAGTGCAGTCGAGGAGCTCGCGATCACCTCCCTCGCCGCGACGCTTCTCGCGCTCCGCTCTCCGCTCCGCACGCGACAGCTGCACCGTGTCGCCCATCGCCTGGCGCCGCGCATCTTCGCGCATGCGATGCGTGGAGTCGCGCTCCGTCGCCGCGATCGAATCGCTCGCGGACGCGAAGATCGTCGGGAGCGCCTCGCTGCCGTTGACGGCGGCGTACCGGTAGCTCTGCTCCACCGAAAATGGGGCGCGCGTGAATCCGATGCGCATACGCCCTTCCACCGTCTCCAGACGCGGCAGCCACCAGCGCTGTTCGTGCAAATCGTATTCGACGGTGAGCGACGCGATGTCGAGCGACATTGGGAAGATGAGGGGCTTGACCGCCGCCGGAACATCCCCGAAGGCATCCGTCTCCGTCGCCTGCACGAACTTGACGATGTCCATGGGCAGCGACGGGCGATACACCGCGCGCACGAGCTGCGCCGTCTTCACATCGAACCAGAGCGATCCGACGATGAGATCGAAGCGCGGCTGGCGCGCCTCGACCTTCACCTCGCGGAGGCGCCCCTTCGTGCCGTCCGGGAGAAGGAAGGACACCGAGTCGCCGCTCTGATACCTGTAGTACGCTTCCCCGCCGGTGGCGAGCGGGTTGATCAGGATCTGCTCGTTGTTCTCGGTGTCGCTCGACCGATTGACGCCGGCAATGCGAAGCAGGCTCTCGCGCCCCGGGTAGTAGGGAATCGCGTCGATGTGCAGCATGTCCGTCATCACATGCACACCCGGCGCGACCATCGGGAACGCGGAGCGCGCGCCCACCACGTCCACGACGGCGCCACGCCCGCGCTGCCACCGCACGTGCGACGCGGTCTCGTTGCGCAGAAAAAGCTTCTCGCGGCCGATGCTCCCTATCCCCAGCCCCACCGTCAGACGCTCGTGCGCCATCGCATCGTACGCGAGGAGCGAGGAATCCTGCGAAAGTCGCGCGCTCCGAGCGTGGAGCACGATCTCGCGGGCGACGGGATCGCGGAATGCGCTCGCCTCGAGCTCGGGGGTCAGTGCGATCCTGCGGCGCTCGCGCCACTGCGCGAAGCGTGCGGAGTCTGCGTCGACTCGGGCCTCGATGCTGTCGCGCCGGCGCGCCGCGAGCCCCGTGTCGGGGCGAGCGGCGGGGGTGACGACGCCCTGAAGCGCGAGGAGGATCGGGAGCAGGGAGATAATAGGCGTTATCCGAAGGGGTCGTGGTCCCCACCCTACGGGAGCCGCAACGGCGGTGTTTCCGACGCTGCGGACATCGCAGGCCGCCTCCTACATCCCGGTCATCCCCTTCGCCGTGTGCATGCGGTCCGGGCGCAGCCTCAGGAATACCGCAGATCCCTTTGGGTATCGGGAGCCATAGGCGGCGGCCAGCGATTCCGGGACGACGTTGAGCGTCCCCAGAACCGACGCTCCGAGGGTGAGCCCGCGCGCCCGCACGATCTCGCGGCTGTAGCCGAGCGTGAAGGCGCCGACATCGAAGCGCGTGGTCTCGGATTGGTCGCCGAGCACGAGATCCTGCGCGCTCTTCTGGGCGAACTCCGCGCGGCCGAACACTGTGTTCACACCGTCCAGGCTCAAGTCGCTTTCCACGAGCGCGCTATTGGAGAGCGGCACGTTCGCCACCTTGTTGGCCCCGTACACGAGCGAGGAGCTCCATTCCCCGCGCTCACCGAGGAGATGCGTGTTCATGACGGATGCGGAATAGCGATGCAATGACTCGTCGGGGTGCAGCACCTCCGGACTCGCGAGGTACGCCGTCGACACGCTGTAGCTCCAATGAGTACTCGGATTGTAGAAGATGCGCGCGGCGAACGAGTCGAGCCTTCGAGTCTCGAAGTTGGTGCGGTGCTCGTCCGGCTCGCGGCCGTTGAAGATCGATCCCTCCACCTTCCACGTGCGGCTGAACATGCCGAGCGTGATGACGCCGAAGGTGATGTGGGTGGCGTCTTCCCAATGGTGACCCAGCGGTGCGAGAGGAAGGCTGGCTGCCGAGGCGCGATGCGGGAAGGCGACCGGGCCGATGGCCGGATCACCCACGGGCGCAACGTAGAGCGAGAGCGCGACCCTTTTCGTGATCTCGTGCTCGTACAGCGCGGCGGCCTCCATGAACAGGTCGTGCGGATGCTGGCGATCGTGAAGTGCCCCGCCATGATAACTCTCGCCCGTCTGCAGCAGCAGCGGATACCCTTCCGAACCGACCGTCGCGGGCTCGGCGCTGAGCATGCCGTGGAGATGCAGCATGCCTCCCCACAGCGAGTGCATCGCCATCAACATCCCCCAATTGATCGAACCTACCTGTTCTGAACCACGCGCGCCCAGCTGCTTGTCGTACTCGGCGTAGGCCACACCGTGAACCATCAGCGACCAGCCCGCTCGCAGGAAGTGCCAGCCATAGTGCGGCGCAGCCTCGGGCTGCCAGCTTGTACCCGAGCCGAGACGGGTATGCGGGATGCCGAAGACACCGGCCATGTGCATCTCGAGCTCGTCGCCACCCTTCGCGTGCGCGTTGGAGTCGGCCGTGGCATGATGCGCGGGCATCCCCTTCATGCCGGGCATGGTCGCCACCGTATCGGATGCCTGCGCGCGCGCCGCGAATGGAGCGAACGAAACCGCAAGCACGAGCGCGGCAAAAATCGATCTTGAGTTTGTCATCCTGAGCGAAGCAGAGGTCGCGTGCGCGCGACGCGGAGACGCTCTGTCCCCCGTGCAGCGCACTCTCGATTCCAGGGCATCAGCGCACAGACGCGCTGAAGCAGCGACTCAGGCTCGCGGAGGGGGGAGCTCGGGGGCGGCGATCTCGGCGCGCGGCGGGCGCTCGGCGAGCGCAGACGCGACGACGACGTTGGGCGCGCGGCCATCGACCGACGTGCTGTGCACCACGAGCGGGGCCGTCGCGCACGACGCGAGCGCCGCGCAACACGGCACCTCGGCCGGGCGATCGGTGGTGCCTTCCTTGGTGTGCGTGGACGGAGGCGCGCACTCGGCGTGCGCTGCCGACGCCGCAGGGGCGTCACCGGCGCTCGCGCTGCAGGCCGCGGCGGTGCCCACGATGATGAAGTGCATCATCGCGAACAGCGTGTACAGAGCGAGCGGGCGGCGCAGCGTCATGACACTGGAAGTTAGCATGGATCGCGCCCGCCGACTCAGGGTGCGTGCGGGGACGCCGCCGCTGACTCCGCATATGCGCGCTCGACCTCGAGGCGCGTGGTCGCGAGCGTGGTTTTGAGTGCATCCCGAAGCTTCTTCACGGCCTTGCCACGAATATTGAAGAACCCTCCGCTGGGGAGGTCATCGAACTTCGAGCGCCGGACGATCACGAGATACATCGCGCTCCTCCCCGATGCGGCCGGCGCATCGGCTGCAACTGAGAGGTCGAGCTGCGCCTCGAAGTAGTGAGAGGCGTAGAGGAGCTTGCTCGTCATCCAGCTCCCCTCCGGATGGGCGGGGGATGAGTAAATCGATCGTTCCACTATCTCCAGCGTCGGCTTGAGCCCGTTCATGCGACCGAGCGCCCACGAGATCCGCGACGATAGCGCGGGCGGCCTGGCAGAGCGCGGCGTTGCCAGCATCGACGCGAAGGGGGCAGCGTCGAGCCCTGCGATCATCGGTTCTGCCACGAGCGCAAGAAATGCGTCGCTGCTCTGCACCGATCGCTTCGTGTCGTCGTAGGTCACCGTTTCCTCGGCGCTGTCGGCACGATAGGCGTTGACGTACGACACCAGCCACTCGCGCATGAGCGAGTCCGCGCGCGCAGCGGGCGCGGGTGATCCGGCGAGCGCCGTGCGGAACCTCTCCATCTCGCTCGCAGGGAGCTTGACATCGCACGCGAAGGGCCGGCATTTCTCGAGCGTCTTCGCGTCGGCGGGATCGAGCACGAGCGCCGCAACATCGTCGAGCTTCGCTGGCTCGCCGAACGATCCGGAGATCGACCGCGTGCCGCTCGACAGGAAGCTGGTGAGCGCGTGCACGCGCTCCATGTAGAATGCGCGCGGCACGGCCAGGCGCACCACGCCGAGCGTTGCGATCTCCGTCTTGTCCGGCGCATCGAGCGTGATGGTGACGGCGTCTCCGCGCTCCACGGCCTCGACTTTTTCGCGTCGAGAATGGCGAGGCTCCCGGGAAGCGCCGCCGAGCCCTGCGCGATGAGCGCCGGCGTCGCGAACAGCGCCGCGATGCCCAACGTTCCGAGTCGCATCGCGCCTTTCACGCCGCCTTTGCCGTTACGCAAAGCCCGTAACCGCGTGGGGGGCGTACGGCTCCTCGAGAAAGGTCATCTCCTCGTCACTGAGCGTCACCTCGAGGGCGGCGACCGCGTCGTCGAGATGGTGTGGCTTCGACGCGCCGACGATCGGCGCGGTGACGAACGACTTGTGCAGCACCCAGGCGAGGGCAATCTGCGCACGCGGAATCGCGCGCTTCACGGCGAGCGCTGCGACGCGCTCGACGATCACGCGATCCGCGTCGGCGGTGCGATCGTAGAGCGTCTTTCCGAACTCATCGGTCTCCTTGCGATAGCTCGTCTCATCCCAGTCGCGCGTGAGCCTCCCGCGCGCAAGCGGGCTCCAGGGGAGCACCCCGATTCGCTCGGCCTCGCAGAGCGGCATCATCTCGCGCTCCTCCTCGCGATAAATCGCGTTGTAATAGTTCTGCATGGAGACGAATCGCGACCAGCCATGCTGCGTCTGCAGGGCGAGCGCAGTCGCGAATTGCCAAGCGTGCATGGATGACGCGCCGATGTAGCGAGCTTTCCCTGCCTTCACCACATCGTGCAGCGCCTCGAGCGTCTCCTCGATCGGCGTCGCGTCATCCCAGCGGTGGATCTGATAGAGGTCGACGTAGTCGGTGCCGAGCCGGCGCAGACTGTTGTCGATCTCGCCCATGATTGCACGACGCGAGAGGCCGGCGCCATTCGGGCCCAGGCGCATGCGGCCGTGCACCTTCGTCGCGATCACCACCTCGTCGCGATTCGAAAGGTCGCGAATCGCGCGGCCGAGAAATTCCTCGCTCGTGCCGTCGGAATAGACGTTCGCCGTGTCGAAGAAGTTGATCCCCAGCTCGAGCGCGCGGCGGAAAAACGGGCGCGACTGGTCCTCATTCAGCGTCCACGGATGGGTGCCGCGCTCGGGGATGCCGTAGGTCATGCATCCCAAACAGATGCGAGAGACGTCGAGTCCAGTGTGCCCGAGCTTGAGATACTTCATAGTAAGAGTTCCCAGGTTCGGAGTTGCCCGCTCGAGCTTGGCGGTGCCGGGAAGATGCACGAACTGGAACATTCTGTTGCAATCGCGGACATCGTTACCGGCACGATGCAAAGTCCTCTTGCGGTAGCTTCGGGGAGCATCGACATTCTTTGCAAAAGCTAATGGTGGGTGATCCTGGCGATCGCCCTATCTCCGGGGGGCGCACGTTGCTTCCGCTTCCGCATTCCGTAGCAGCTGAGGATCTCATGAAGCGCACAGCAGGAGTTTGTCTTGGAGTGGTCCTGGCGCTGGCAGCGTGCAGCGAGGGAACGGGGCCCGGCAACAACAGCAACAACAACAAGATCGCCCAGAAGTCGCGCATCCACGCCGCAGCCGACGGGGTGATCGGACAGGCCACGAACGGATTCTATTCCGTCTTCGTCAATCAGCTGCCGGCCGCTGGCATAGGCCAGTACACGGTGATGACCGGTCCGCAGCATCCGGTGACGATCTCCACCGGATCGCCGAAGAATGTGATCTTCGGTGACGGCAGCCCGGGCACGTCGTACAATACGATTCACTCGTACACGACGAATACCGACTACATCAACGATGTCACCGGAAGGTCCGGACCCGGACTCTTCGTTCTCGACCCGACACACGCCGGCGTCACCGCGACGAGCGTGCCGCTCGGCTCGACCGGCTTTCGCACGACGTACACGCTCACCGGTCCTCCAAACACGCCGGACAAGCTCACGATCGTGGAAGACGTGAGTACGCACGGCACCACGTTCGAGACGTCCAACGTGGAAGTAACGACGACGGTGACGAACACCGGCGCGTCGAACGTCTCGGTCGGCATTCGCTATCTGTGGGACGTGCAGATCGGTGAAGATGATGGTCCGACCTTCCAGCAGCTGAGCCCCGATGCGGCGGTGACCCACACCGAGGCGAGCTTCACGACGCCTTCCTTCGGATTCTTCCGCATTCAGGACAACAACAGCAACCATCCCACTCCGCTGTTCAGCGTCTTCGGCACGGTCACGCAGCCGAGCACGATCACGCCGGTTCCAACGCCTCCCGACCTCCTCCAGAACGTGTCGTGGCCGGATGCGTCGGGAGTTCCATTCGCGTACACGACGACGTCGTCGCTGAACGTCTCCGACTCGACCGGCTCCATCGACGACAATGCGGTGCTCTACTTCTGGGGCCGGAACGCGGCGAACGCGATCGTGCTCGGGCCCAATGCGTCGCGCACCGTGTCGCAGTCGCTCGTCTCCGCGCAGGCGGATGCCCCGCCGCCGTTCAACCAGAATCCGGTGGCGCACATCACGTCGCCGGCCAACAACGCGTCGTTCGCCGAGGGTGCATCGGTGAGCTTCGCCGGCACGGGCACCGATCCGGAAGACGGCACGTTGACGGGTGCGTCGCTGGTGTGGACGGATGGCGCCACACAGATCGGCACGGGCACGTCGTTCGCGCTCGCGACGCTTGCGGTGGGCACGCATACGATCACGCTCACGGTAACGGACAGCAAGGGCGCCAAGGGGACGGCGACGGTGACCATCGTGATCACGGGTGCGGTCGTCGATCAACCGCCGACGGCTGCGATCTCGTCGCCCGCAAACAACGCGTCGTTCGTGCAGGGTGCGTCGGTGAGCTTCGCAGGCACGGGGCACGATCCCGAGGACGGCACGCTCACGGGCGCTTCGCTCGTGTGGACGGACGGCGCCACGCAAATCGGAACGGGCACGTCGTTCTCGCTCACGACGCTCTCCGTGGGCTCGCACGTCGTCACGCTGACCGCAACCGACAGCAAGGGACATCACGGCACCGCGACGGTCACGATCGTCGTCACCGCGCCGGCGCAGAATCAGGCGCCGACGGCGAGCATTACCTCTCCGAGCGCGAATGGAGCGTTTGCGCCGGGAAGCTCGATACTGTTCGCAGGCACGGGGCACGATGCGGAAGATGGGACGCTCTCCGGCGCATCCCTGGTGTGGACGGACAACGTGTCCGGGCAGATCGGCACGGGTACCTCGTTCTCGCTCGCGACACTCGCGGGCGGTCCACACACCATCACGCTCACCGCGACGGACTCCAAGGGTGCGCACGGAACGGCGACCGTGAGCATGACGATTGCCTTCAGTCAGGCGATCGGCTCCGCTGGCGGCTCGCTCTGCGTGGAGTCGTGTCACCTTTCCCTGTTCTTCCCTGAAGGCGCGCTGTCCTCGACGACGACGTTCTTCGTCTGGACGACGCCGGCTCCCACGCCGCTCGCCGGGATCATCGGCAACACCGCGTACGTGGTGGCACCCGCGGTCACGTTCGCGGCCACGGGCGAATTGGGAATCAACTACGATCCCGCGACGCTGCCTTCGGGCGTCAGCGAGAGCTCGCTGAGACTCTACCGGTACGTTGCCGGAAGCTGGCAGCTGATCCCGTTGGGCGGAGTGAACACGACTTCGCACATCGTCTATGCGCCGGTCAGCAGCACGGGGATCTTCGCGGTGGTCGGTACGCCGTAACGACGCACGTTGCTGGAGTCGAAGAGGCCGGAGAATCGAGAGATTCGCCGGCCTCTTCGTTTGCATGCTCTCGCCGGCAACTGCGAGCGGAAAGAGCGCTCTACCAGACCGCCAGCAGCACGATGTCGGCGAGGAGCGCGATCAGCTGCCCGGCCAGCACGTCGCCGGGATAGTGGACACCGAGACGTACGCGTGAGAAGCCCACGGCCACCGCGACGATCATCAGCGCAACGGCGTAGCTCGGAAACGCTGCCACATACATGAACGCCACCGACATCGCTGCCGTGGCATGTCCCGAGGGAAACGAGAAGCAGCGCGGCTCGGCGACCAGCGTGTCGCATTGAACGCGGCTCGATGGACGCGGTCGTTCGACGCTTCGCTTGACGAGCTGTACCATCGCGTGCGAGAGCGATAGTCCCGCTAGCGCATGCAGTGCGGCCGCCCGCACCGAACCTTCGATAAGGAGCGGCGCAGCGGCCGCGATAACGCTTGCCCACAGATCGCCCGCATGAGTGACGATCACCCACATGGCGCGCGAGGCGCGGGAGCACGGGCGCCCCGAGAGCGTCATCCGCAGAAACAGAGCGCGATCGCGGGCGTCGAGGCGCGCGAGGGGAGATGCTGTGGACACGTGTTCCTCCGATGGAGGTACGTCTACAAGCTCATCCGTCTCCATGACGTGCGTCCGTTGATTGCGTCCCGAACGCGTCACGCCGTGCGCGCTCTACTGCTCGTTTCCCGTTACGTCACGGCCGTGCGTACGTGACACCGGACCACAATCGTTCGGGAACGGCAACCGGAGTGAACCGCGATGCGCGTGTTGTATTGCACCGACACCTATCCGCCGCAGGTGAACGGGGTATCCGTCGTGACCGCTCTCTCCGTCGCCGGGCTGGTCGAGCGAGGATGGGAATGCGCGGTGGTCGCTCCCAGATATCCAGCGAGCATGCGCAGCACGTTCAGCGCGGATGGCAGAGGCGGAACATGGGAGCAGGAGTTGACGACGCTCGCGAGCATCCCGATGCCGGGCTACGCCGAAACGCGGCTCTGCGCTCCGGACTACTTCGCTGTGTCGCGTGCCGTGCGCCGCTTCAACCCCGACCTCGTGCATTGTGAAACGGAGTTCATGGCCGGACGACTGGGACAAATCGCAGGAGCCCGCGCCGGAATTCCGACGGTATCCTCGTACCACACCGACTTCGCGAAATACACGGCTGCGTATGGCGTCCCACGCCTCGAGCGATCGGTCTCTCGTTACATCGCCCGCTTTCACAAGCGTGCGCTGCGAACCTACACGCCGTCGGCGCCCGCTCGAAACTATCTGCTCTCGATCGGAGTCAAGGAAGTGGAGATCTGGGGGCGCGGCGTCGAGACAACCGCGCTGGGACCTCATCGACGGTCGAAGCCGCTCCGCGCCTTGCTCGGTGCCGATTGCAAATTCGTCTTTCTCTACGCGGGCAGGCTCGCCGCCGAGAAGGGTGTAGACGTCATCCTCCGCGCATTCGCACTGGCGAGGCAGGCTCTCCCCGCAGGGGCAATTCACCTCGTCATCGCGGGCGGCGGTCCACTGGAATCCCAGCTTCGCGCGAGCGCGTCAGCGGACATGAGCTTTCTCGGCTACCTCGACCGCAATCGCTCGCTGCCCGAGCTGTACGCGAGCTCCGACGCGTTTCTGTTTTCCTCCACCACCGAGACGCTCGGTCTCGTCGTGCTCGAAGCGATGGCGAGCGGGCTCCCCGTGATCGCAACGCCCGCGGGCGGAGTTGCCGATCACCTTCGCGATGACGAGAACGGACTCACCTATCCCCCGCAGGATGCGCCGGCGATGGCGGCGCAGATGATACGCCTGGCGCAGGACCCAGCGCTCGTCGCTCGTCTCGGCGCAGGGGCTCTGCGCACCGCCGCAGGGTTGAGCTGGGAGTCCGAGTACGACCGCCTGGACGTGAGCTACAGGGAGCTCATCGACGGCCCGACGCGCGGCGAACGCCAGGCCGTAGACTCACTTGAGCCGGTGGCGGAGCAGCTTTCGGGTTAAACAAGCGCTAATGTCCATTGTCTGTCCAGCCTGAGCCTTGACATACTCTGGACATCCGATGAGATTACGGGGATGGCGACCTCTACATCACCCCTCAAACTCGACCACCGCCATCCCATCGCCGTGGTGGCGGAGCGCACCGGGCTGTCGCAGGATGTGCTGCGCGTCTGGGAGCGCAGATACGGCGTCGTCTCCCCCGTGCGCGCATCGTCGGGACTTCGCCTCTACACCGATGACGATGTGCACCGTCTCCTGCTCATTCAGTCTGCCATGCGCGGCGGGCGGAGCATCGGCCGCGTCGCCAGGCTTCCCAATGAGTCCCTTGCAGCGCTCGTGGTGGACGACGATGCCGCACGCAAACAGCGCGCGCCTGCGAATTTTCCGAGCTACGATCCCGACGATGTCGTCGGCGCATCGCTGGAGCTCGCGCGATTGCTCGATGCTGCAGCGCTCGACGAAGGGCTGCGGCGCGCCGCGGTCGTAATGGGAATGCCTGTCTTTCTCGAGAGTGTGGCGGCTCCACTGCTACGCCGCGTCGGCGACGAGTGGCACGCAGGGCGTCTCTCCCCCGCGCACGAGCATCTCGTCACGTCGTCGCTCCACGACATCGTGATGGCGATGATGCGCGCGTTCACCCATCGACCCGATGCGCCCACGGCGCTCGTCTCCACCCTCGCTGGAGAACGCCACGTGATCGGCGCCGCTCTCGTCGGTGCCTCCGCCGCGCTCGAAGGGTGGAACGTCCTCTACCTCGGCGCGAATCTCCCGGCGGCGGAGATCGCGGAGGCGGCGAGCGCCGCCGGCGCGGTGCTCGTTGCGGTGAGCATCGTGTACTCGGAGGACAGCGGGAGAGTGCTGAGCGAGATGCGCGATCTGCGGGCGCGAATCCCGAACGCGGTAATGGTCCTCGCGGGCGGTGCTGGCGCCGCGTCGCTCCGCGGCGAGCTCACGGCAATCGGAGTGCGCGTCGAGTCGAGCGTGGCCGGGCTTCTCGCGGAGCTTCGCTCGGACGACGACGCCGAGTAACGATCCGCGGATGCGACCGGCTCGACCGGGCGATCGATTCGAGCGTCATCATCCTGCCGGCGCAAGCTGGTATTGCTCGAGCTTCCCATCCGGCATCTCGTACGTCCACACCCGGACCGTACGACTCGCGAAGGTAACCCGGTAGATCCGCTCGAGCATCCCTCCGCGCTCGTGCTGCGCGGTTTGCGCGAACGCAGTTGGCGCGCCGAGCGGACCGAGGGTGGACTGAAAGTCGGCGAGCGCCTGCGCGCTGAAGTAGGCGCTCGCATCCGCGGTGAGCTGTGAGCGATCGACCGTGCCGCGCTGCAGCCCCTCGAAGATCGCTCGCGCGCGCGCAGTACGACTCTGCGTATCGGCATCCTCGTTCGTGAACAGCGTGCGACCGATCGCCGCCGCGATCAGCCCCGATGCCGGCGCGGCGTCCTGATTCGTGAGCACGATGACCGCTGCGCTGTCCTCCGGATACACGATGTTTTCCGCCGTGAAGCCCGCGACCTCTCCGCTGTGTGCGATCGTGCGGTGCCCGCCCGACATGTCGACATCGACCCCGAGCCCGTAGTTGGTGCCGACGCCATTCTCGAGAAGCACCGTCGTCTCCATCGCGCGATACGACGCCGGCGAGAGCAGCGACTGCTCGATCATCGCGATGTCCCACTTCGCGAGATCGCTCGCGGTCATCGCGAGCTCGCCTGCGCCGTACATCCACCCAGGTCCCGTCGACGTCGCGGGGTGGAGTGGTCCGAGGCCGTAGCGCATGTAGCCTACGGGTTGCACGGCCGTCGGCCCAAGGGCGTCGAAGTCGACTGCCGACGCGATGCGAAGTGGATCGAGGATGCGCGAACGAACGAACTGGAAGAAGCCCTTGCCGCTCACCTTCTCCACGATGAGCGCCGCGATCTCGAAGTTCGTATTGCTGTACTGCCACCGCGTGCCCGGCTCGAAGTCGAGCGGCTGCTTCGCCCAATGATCGAGGATCGCCTGGGGTGTGATCGCCTTCTCCATCGCAGGAGGCACGTAGTCCTGCGGCCAGAAGTCCTGGTAGCCGGAGGTGTGGGAGAGCAGCTGGCGAATCGTGACATCGCTGCCGCGCGTGAGGCCGGGGAGGTATCGGGATACGGGATCCTCGAGCGTCAGCTTCCCGTCCTGCTGCAGCAGGAGGATGCACGCGGCTGTGAACTGCTTGCTGATGGACCCGATGCCGTAGCGCATGTCGGGCGTTGCCGCGAGATGCGGCTCGAGCTTGGCGACGCCATACGCCTGCGCGTACGCGAGCCGTCCGTGCGTCACGACTGCGACCGTCGCGCTCGGAACTCCGGTGGCGGCGAGCACGGCCCCGGCGATCGAGTCGACTTGCGCGGAGAGACGTGCGGGCGCGCCCTGCGCCGAGGTGCGGAGAGGGGTGGCGACGAGCACGACGAGGAGCAGTGAACGAAAGGAGGACATGCGGAGATGCGGAGTGTGGAGTGACAGCAATCGAAGTGGGCGGCGAGGTGAGCGTCGCGCGTGCTCACACTAGCGCAGTGCCTGGATGACCGGCATGCGCGACGCGCGGCGCGCGGGGAAGAAGCCGCCGACCAGCCCCATGACGACCGCAAAGATGATTCCGGCAGCGAGCAGCTGCGGAGTGACGCGAAAGGCGAATGCGATCTCGCTGAAGCTCGCCCAGTTCGTCGTGCTCGTCACGACTCCGTTGATGGGGAGCGCGAGCAGGCACCCGATGATACCACCCGCGAGGGCGATCACCGCAGACTCGGCGAGAAAGCTCGCGAGCACGCTGCGCGGCGGAAAGCCGAGGGTCAGCAGTACCGCGATCTCGGGGATGCGCGAGCTCACCGCTGCATACATCGTGTTCACCGCCCCGAACACGGCGCCCACGGCCATGATCGAGGTGATCATGATTGCGAGAAAGCGAAGGATGTTGCCGAGCAGCTGCGATTGATTCGCATAAAACTCGGACTCGCGGTGCGCGTCGACCTGCAGTCGCTGATCCGCGAGAAATGCGCGCTTCGCATCCTCGAACGCCGCGGGATCCTTGAGCCGGAACGCCACATCCTGAAAGGAGGTGCCGCGGAAGACGCCCTGAAACTGCTCGTTCTCACCCCAGATCTCCGATTCGAAGCTCGACCCGTCGGCCGTGAAGCGGCAGACGACGGTCCAGTTCCTGTTGGAGAAGCGGAGCACGTCGCCGACGTTCACGTTGGCGAACCGGCCGGCGAGCTTGGCGCCGACGCAGATCTCGCTCTGACCGGATGCGAAGCGGCGCCCCTGTACGATTTTGATGTTGCGACGAACCTCGAATGCCTTGGCCGACACTCCACGCGCGACGACGTTGGCGACCGCGAACGCATCGCCGCCGAGTCGCGGGATGTTGATCACGATATACGTTTCCGGACTCACGAGCGGACGGCCATCGGCGCCCGTGGCAATGTGCGGCGACGCACTGATGATGCCGATCGCGTCTCGAGGAATTCCGCTCGAGAGCTCGCTGTCGGCGCCGCGGCGCAGCAGGAGCACGTTGTCCGCGGATCCCGTCTTCGTGAGGGCGGCGACGAAGCCGTTCGCGAGCGCGAGCATCGCGACGAACACCGCCACGACCAGGCCGATGCCGAGCGCCGTGAGCGCCGTCGATACGGGGCGCTGCGTCACACTGCGCAGATTGTAGACGAGCGGGATCTTCATTCGACTCTCCGGAGCGCCTGCACCACAGGCAGGCGCGCAGCCTGCCACGCGGGGAAGACGCCGCTGGCGATCGTGAGCAGCAGCGCGACGGCGATGCCGAAGAGCATGGTGCTGGGTGCCACGTGGAATCCCGGCAGAAACCCGCCCTCGCCGAAGCCGGTGGCGAGCGGGAGGAGCACCGCGGCGCCGAGTCCGAGCGCCGCACCGGTGAGCGAGATGACCGCGGCTTCGATGATGATGAGAGTGAAGACCGTGCGGTCGGAGAAGCCGACCGTCTTCATCACCGCCACCTCGGACGTGCGCTCGCGCTGATTCATCATCATCGCGTTCGCGGTGACGAGGAGGATCGCGAAGACGACCGCCATCCCGATCGTTCCCATGAGCAGCTTCACATTCCCCCACATGCTGGCGAATCCGGAGGCGAATGCCTTCTCCGTTCCGGTCTTTGTGGGTGCGCTCGAGTTGCGAAACTGATCGTCGATGGTCCTCGCCACTGCCGGTGCCGCCGTGGGGTCATCGATCTGCATGATGTACCACCCCGGCGTGACACGATCGGGATACTTCTCATACAGATAGTCGTAGTGGAACATGAACTGATCGTCGCCGTACTCCTTCACGGTGGGGTGATAGATCCCGCGGATGGTGAACGTCCAGTCGCCGGGGAAGATCGTCCCCTGAATGGTGACGTTGTCACCGACCTTCCATCCGAAGGAGCGCACCAGCCCTTCGCCGATGACGGCTGCCGAGCGCTCCTTGAGAAAGGCCTGCTTTTCGTCTTCGGGAATCTGGAGCTCCGGATACATCGCGAGGTAGGTGGCGGGGTCGATTGCGAACTGGGCGAAGAATTTCTTGCCATCCCCGTACTTGCCGCCGAACCAGTTCGCCCACGTCACCGCCTTCACGTGCGGCACCGAGGTGAGCCGTGCAGCGTAGCTCATCGGCAGCGGGATCACAAAGGCCGTGGAGTTTTGCACGATCATGCGCGATGCGCTGCTCACCTCCGAGCCGGCGTTGAGCGTGGTCACGACGCTGCGTAGCGACGCGAACAGAAAGAGCGCGAGCGCAACGCTGAGCGTCGTGAGCACCGTGCGCAGCTTGTGCCGCTTGAGGTTCGCGAGAACGAGCGGGAGGAATTTCATCAGCGTGCTCCTGCGCCAGTGAGCATTTGCGAGCGCTCGAGGAGCACCCCCTTCTCGAGATGCAGCACCGTCTTCGCCCGCTCGGCCGCTTTTGCATCGTGCGTGACGATCATGATCGTCTTGTGGAATTCGTCGTTCAACCGGCGAAGCAGCTCGAGCACTTCCTCGGAGCTCCTGGAGTCGAGCTGTCCCGTCGGCTCATCGAGCAGGATCAACGTCGGATCGGCGACGATCGCACGCGCGATCGCGACGCGCTGCTCCTGACCGCCGGAGAGTTGCCTCGGAAAGTGATCCACGCGATCGGCGAGCCCCACCACTCCGAGCGCGATCTCCGTTCGCTCCGCCCGCTCCTTCTTGCCAAGGTTGGTGAGTAGCAGCGGAAGCTCGACGTTTTGATGGGCCGTGAGCACGGGGAGCAGGTTGTACGACTGGAAGACGAAGCCGATCGTGCGCGCGCGCCATGGCGCGAGCTGCGCCGATGTCATCGCGCTCACGTCCGCGCCGGCGACGCGCACGGTGCCGCTCGTCGGCTTGTCGAGCCCCGCGACGAGATTCAGAAGCGTCGACTTGCCGGAGCCCGAGGGCCCCATGAGCGCCGTGTAGCTCCCCTCCTCGAAGTCGATCGAGAGCCCGCTGTAGACGTCCACACTCTGCGCCTCCCGCTTGAACGACTTGTAGACATCGCGGATTTCGACGAGCGCCATTGGAATTCCGTCGTTGGAGTTTGCATGAGGATGTCGGTAGGGTCTACGGCGCTTTCACGCGCATGCCCGCCACGGGAGATTCGACGCCGCCCACGAGTAGCTGCTCGCCGCCATCGAGCCCGGAGCGAATCTCGAAATAACCTCCACTCGCCGGCCCGGTCGACACCACGCGTCGTACGAGGCGGCTATCGCGTACGATCCAGACGACGGTGGCGCCGCTGTCGGTCTTTACCGCCGCCTCGGGAATGCGAATGGACACACGCGCAGGGACCGCACCCTTTTCGTCGCGTGGCGCTTCCGGTGCGAGGAAGTCGACCTTGGCTCCCATCTCCGGAAGGATGCGCGAGTCGTGATCCGTGATCGTGACCTTCACCTGTACCGTCGCGCGCTGGCGGTCCGCCGTGGGCACGACCTGTCGCGTGACGCCGCGGAACGAGGTATCCGGATATGCATCGAGTGTGATCCGCGCCCCCTGGCCGCTGCTGATGCGAGCGATGTAGGCCTCGTTCACATCGACCTCGACTTCGAGCGTGGTGAGATCGGCCATGGTGACGACGGCTCCCCGCGTGAGCCCCCCGCCCACCGACGGCGCCACCACCTCTCCAACCTCGGCGTCCTTTCTCAGAACCGTACCGGTAAAGGGCGCGCGAATGATCGTGTTGTCGTTGGTCGCCTCGGCCAGCTGCAGCGCCGCTTCCGCGCTCTGTTTCCTTGCGATGGCCGCGCTGCTTCGCGCATCGGCCTGCGCCGACCGACTCGTCGCGAGCTCGTAGTCCTGCGAAGAGAGGAGCGTCGGATTGCTTGCACGAATGTCGCGGACGCGGGCGGCCTCCCGCGCCAGCTGCTCCCGGTCCGCGGCGCTCTCGAGCACGCTGGCCTGTGCAGAGGATACGTTCGCGCGCGCCTGC
Source organism: Gemmatimonadales bacterium (assembly GCA_038239265.1). Lineage (GTDB taxonomy): Bacteria > Gemmatimonadota > Gemmatimonadetes > Gemmatimonadales > Gemmatimonadaceae > FEN-1250. The sequence continues at coordinate 41,615 of JBBSEY010000001.1, forward strand.
GAGATCGCAGCCAGCAGGTCCGCATTGTCGAGACGCGCGATGATGTCGCCGCGATGCACGAACGATCCTTCGCTCACACCGAGGTAGGCGAGGCGCCCCGCAATCTTGGCGGAGACGGAGGCTTTCGTGCGCGCGACGACGTAGCCATTCGCGGTGACGCTCGTCGCTCCGCCAGAGGTGGAGCTCGGCGTACCACCAGCCGCGACTGTCATCACCTGCACCGCCGGCGCTGCACGCAGCTTGAGCGCAAACACAGCGGCTGCGATGACGGCCATCGCGATCGCGAAGATGATGAGATTTCGAACGAGCGCACGGCGAACCGGCGCGGCGGGCGCATCGCGGTTGATGCGCAACTTGGAGAGATCGGCCGGGCTCGTCATGGGGATTCTAAGCTATGGCGGCGGCCACTTCGCCGCGAGGTGTGAGTAGGCCGCTTTGCGCCGAAATACACCATCCATTCGCTACGTATGACGCACTATCGAGGAGTCGGCGGAAGCAGCGACGGGCTCTAGCGTGCCTGTCCGCACGATGTGCCTTTCAGTACGTTCTCTCGAGAACGTGAATTCACTCCATGCGAGGCACCATGCACCTCACACGCCCCCTCGTGGCAGCGCTCGCGCTCACGACGAGCATCTTCGCCCGTGCCGCCGCACAGCAATCGGCCGACACTGCGCACTACGTCGTCCTCTTCTCCGGGCGCCCCGCGGGCGAGTATCGCGAGTGGTGGACCAAAGGCGAGCTGCATTCCGTCTACGAGTACAACGATCGGGGTCGCGGACCTCACGAGGAAGGGGTGCTTCGCACTGGGCCTGGTGGTGTGCCGATCTCGAGCTCGATCGTTGGCCACGGCTACCTGAAGGACAGCGTCGACGAGCACTTCTCGACCGCGGGCGGACGTGCGACGTGGAAGACGTCGAGCGAGCATGGCTCGCATCCCGACGATGGCAGCGCGTACTACGTGTCTACCACCGAATCCCCTGTCGGCTCGCAGCTGCTGATCAAGGCCGCGCTCGCGAACGGTGGCCGCGTGGCGCTCCTGCCGAGCGGTGAGGCGAGCGTCGTGAAGTCGGGGGAGATGACGATCACGGCGAGCGGGAAGCCGGTGCACGTCGTTCACTACGACGTGGGCGGCTTCGGATTCTCACCCTTTCCGCTCTGGCTCGACGACAGCGGTGACCACTTCGCCTCCGTGTCGGCGTGGTCGAGCATCGTGCCCGCGGGATGGGAATCGGGTGTGCCGGCGATGATCGAGGCGCAGGACGAGGCGCGCGGCGAGCGTTACTCGCGTCTCGCGCGCAAACTGTCGCACAGGCCGGCCGGTGCGCTCGTGATTCGGAACGCAAGACTGTTCGTCGCCGAGACGCAGGCGGTGCGCGAGGGACAGACGGTGGTGATGACGGGCGATCGCATCACGGCCGTCGGCACGGATGGGGAGGTGTCGATCCCCGCGGGCGCGACGGTCATCGACGCGGCTGGCAAGATGCTGATTCCCGGGCTCTGGGACATGCACGTGCACATGCAGGCCGGCGACGATGGGCTCATGCACATCGCGGCAGGCGTCACGAACGCGCGTGACATGGGGAACGACACCATCTCGGTACTTGCGCTCCAGAAGCAGTTTGCGTTGGACTCGCTCATCGGCCCGCGGCTCATGCTCTCGGGGCTCATCGACGGCTCCGGACCGTACCAGGTGCCCACCGGGTTGCTCGCCGATGATGAAGCCACCGCGCGGAAGGATGTCGACTGGTACGCGGCGCACGGCTACGAGCAGATCAAGATCTACAGCTCGATGAAGCCCGAGCTCGTGCCGGCCATCATCGCGGAGGCGCACGCGAAGGGGCTGCGCGTGAGCGGCCACGTGCCCGCGTTCATGACGGCGTCCGAGGTCGTCACGCTTGGCTTCGACGAGGTGCAGCACGCCAACATGCTGCTGCTCAACTTCATGGACACGGTAAAGGACACGCGCACGATGGCGCGCTTCACGGCCGTCGGCGCCGCGGGGAAGGATCTCGACCTCGACTCCCCGCGCGTGCGCGCGTTCGTCGCGCTCTTGAAGGCCCATCACACGAGCATCGACCCGACGCTCACGACGTTCGAGGGAATGTTCACGGCGCGTCGGGGAACCGTCGATCCGAACCAGGCGATGATCGCAGACCGGATGCCGCCGCAGGTGCAGCGCGGCTTCTACGGCGGCGGGTTGCCCGTGACGGGCGAATTGGATCAGCGCTTTCGAGACGCCTTCAGCGAGATGAAGGGGATCGTGAAGGCGATGTACGATGCGGGAGTGCCGATCGTGGCGGGGACGGACAACGGGCCCGTGGGCTTCCAGCTGCTGCGGGAGCTCGAGCTGTACGCGCAGGCGGGAATCCCTGCGCCCAAGGTGCTCGAGATCGCGACGATTGGCGCGGCGCGCGTGATGCACCACGAGAAGGACCGTGGATCGATCGCGGTGGGAAAGGTGGCGGACATCGTACTGATTGATGGCGATCCCACCACGAACATCACCGACGTCCGGAAATCGGTAATGGTCATCAAGGATGGGATTCGCTTCGATCCGAGGGAGCTGTACGCCGCGGTCGGCGTCAAGCCGTACCGGAGCCCGACGCTTCCTTAGCGATCTGCGTGCGGACTACCGCAGCTGTCGGCGATTGCCGAATCGACGTGGCACCTTCACGCGCGAAGCGTGGACATGCCGCCGTCTACTCCCCAGACCTGGCCGGTGATCCACCGCGACTGGTCGCCAAGGAGGAACAACGCCGTCGCGGCGACGTCGTCGGGCTCACCGATCTGTCGGAGCGGGTGGCGGTCCCTGCTCCCCTGCACTCGCTCCTCGCTCGCGAGGAGTCGCGCGGCGAGCGGCGTGTTCGTCAGCGAGGGCGCCACGGCATTCACTCGGATTCGCGGCGCCCATTCCGCCGCGAGGGAGCGAGTGAGTCCTTCCACGGCGCCCTTGGCCATTGAGACGGAGGCATGAAAGGGCATCCCCTGACGGACCGCGACAGTGCTGAAGAGTACCACGCCGGGGTGCTCTCCTGCCTTGAGGGCGTTCGCCGTCGCCTGCAGCACGCGCACGGCACCGAGTGCGGAGACGCGGAAGTCGTCCAGGAAGTCCGTTTCTCGAAGCGCCGCGAAGGACTTCAGGTTCATGCTTCCAGGACAGTACGCTACGCCGTCGAGTGAGGGAGGCAGACTCAGCGACGCGAAGTCGACCTGAAGTACGTCAGCCTGCCGTTCGCTGAGGCCGGGCATGGCGATGCCCGAGGCGCGTCGCGAAAGCCCAACGACCGCGTGGCCCGCCTTGAGAGCGAGCTTGGTGAGTGCGAGTCCGATTCCGCTCGAATGCCCGACGACCAGATACGTGCGCTTCACTCCGCCTGCTGCGACAGCGTCGTTCGCGGTTCGCGCCCTGCCCGATCCTTCTTTTCCGCTCGTTCATCGATTCCGGCGGCGAACACCAGTGCGATGATCACGGTCGCCGCCGGGATGGTGATCAGGACTCCCACGACGAACAGGCCCAGGTTATTCAAGCCGGTCACCGCTGATCAGGAGGGCGACGCATCCGAACGAGAGGATAGATGGCACCCACAGCCCCACGAACAGTCCCTGTTCGTGGCTCCCTGTGAACCACAGCGTAACGGACAGGAGGAAAGAGACGAAGGCGGCGAGGAGAATGGTCAGCCCGGCACGGCGGCGGAGGTTGCGGCGTGGCATCATCGGAGAAGATCGTGAGGAGTCGGGCGGGTATCGTCGTGCGGCAGTCGCGCACTGCGAGTTAAGGAGCGGCAGAGAAGGATTGTTTCAGCACGTTTCTAGCGCGCGGCAGCCAGCAGGATGTACAGGTTCAGGCATAGGAGAAGCACTGCTGGGATCGCCGACACCAGGGGATCACGCACGCGCAATCGCAGGACGATCGCTCCGAGCATCATGCCCGCGAGCCCGCCAGCGGAAAGGAGCAGCAAGGGGCGAAAGCGGAGACCGGCGAGCAGTCCTGCCCCCGCCGCAATCTCCAACGCGCCGGTGAGGGCGCGATACGGTGCGAGATGGTAACGCTCGAACTCCGCCACCATCGCGCGCGAACCGAACAGGCTCGCGCCGTACAGGAGGAAGGCAAGGCTCGATACTGCGGCCGCGATCGTGATGCTGCGATGCATTTCTTCTCCGCGTAAGGCCATAGATTCGGTATGCTGAACGGCTCGCTCACTTCACTGCGGCGGTAACTCCGATGGGTCCACTCATTATCATTTTCCAGATCGTTGCGGCGCTCGGCCTGCTGAACGTATGGCTGCTACGCGCCAACCGAAGCACTGAATTTAGAGGTGCCGACGCGCGGAACATGCGCCAGGAGTTCGCGGCATACGGCCTGCCCAATTGGATGGTCGTCGTCGTCGGTGTCCTCAAGGTGGGCGCGGCACTCGCACTGATCGCCGGGATCTGGTATCGCCAGCTGGTCATTCCTGCGGCGCTGCTCATCTGCGTGCTCATGCTCGGCGCGCTGGCGATGCACTTCAGGATTCACGACCCGCTGCGGAAATCCGCGCCGGCCGCTGGCATGCTCGCCCTCGCAGTTCTCATCGTTGTGGGATCCGTGTACGGCTGAACAGCCAGCGGGGATGAGAGCATCTGGGGCAAGACCCTAGTCTGCTTCTCGCGGGGGCGCGACCGCTCTATCATTCTTCGTTCCCCTTCGCGCCGGGTTCATCGCATGCTAGTCGAGCAGAGAGTCGTCTGTCCCCTGCTCATCGGCCGCGACGCACCGCTAGCCGCGGGCTTCAACGCACTCGACCGGGTTCGAAGCGGCGACGGCGGCGCGGTACTCGTATCGGGCGAGGCCGGAATAGGCAAGTCGCGATTTGTGCGCGCCCTGGTGGAGCGCGCTCGCGCGACCGGTTTTCTCTCGCTGCACGGCGCGTGCTTCGAAACCGACCGCGCCCACCCGTATGCGCCCCTCCTCGACCTGGTGCGCACCTGTGCGTCGACCACATCCCCTGCGCTCGCCGCGCACTATTTCGAGGGCGCCTCGGCCGAGCTCGTGACGCTCTTCCCCGAGCTTCGATCGATCTTTCCGGAGTCGGTCGCGCGAGGAGCGGTCGATCCGGACGACGATCGTCGTCGCCTCTTTCACTCGTTCACTGCGGCCATCAACGCGCTCGGCAGCGTGCAGCCACTGCTGCTGGTGATCGAGGATGTGCACTGGAGCGACGATGCGACGCTGGATCTCATGCTGCACCTCGCCCGTGGAATCACATCACAGGCGATTGCACTCGTTCTGACGTTTCGCAGCGATGAGATCGGATTGCGGCTTCATCGTCTGCTGGCGGATTTCGATCGCGCGCATTGCGCATCGGAGCTGAAGCTGCGGCCGCTGGCGGAATCGGACGTCTCGACGATGCTGCAATCGATCTTCGGAATGCAGGCTGCCTTCGGCACTCCCTTCGTCGGCTCGCTGCACGAGATCACCGAGGGAAATCCGTTTTTCATCGAGGAGATGCTGAAGGCGCTGCTCGAGGACGGTGATCTGATCAAAAGAGATGGCGCGTGGCGCGCCAAATCGCTGGAGCTGCTCCCGGTCCCACGCACCGCCACGGAGGCCGTCGCGCGCCGACTCTCGGCACTCACCGCTGAGGCGCGCGAGGTTGCATCGATCGCCGCCGTTGCCGGCCGCCGCTTCGATTTTGAGCTTCTCAAGACGCTCACACGGCATGACGAGCCGGAGCTTCTCGTGGTAGTGCGAGAGCTCGTCGATGCGCAGATCGTAGTGGAGGAAACCGCGGACCGTTTTGCCTTCCGTCACGCGCTCACGCGAGAAGCCATGCGCGCGCGGCTGCTTGCGCGCGAGCGAGTCACTCTGCATCGGGCCATCGCCCACGCCCTCGCGCAGAAATACGACGAGCGCGCGCACGACGCGGACGAAGCGCTCTCCTATCACCTCTTCGAGGCCGGTGACTGGGACACGGCTCGACGCTACGCCCTTCGCGCGGCGGAACGCGCGCTGACGCTCAGCGCGCCGCGCGAGGCACTACAGCATTTCGACCGCGCGGTGACCGCAACCATCAACGCCGGCGTGAGGCCCGGCGCCGTGCTCCTCACGGGCCGAGGACGGGCGAATGAGATCCTTGGCTTCTTCGATCAGGCAGGGGAGGACTTCGGCGCCGCCCTGCTCGTGGCTCGCGAGACCGGGGACGATCGCTCCGCGTGGCTCGCTCTGCACGCGCTCGGAATGTTGTGGGCCGCGCGCGACTACGAGCGCGCGGGCGACTATCGCCGCACTGCACTCGAGGTCGCGCGAGGCATCGATGATCCGTCGCTCATCGCGCGCAGTCTCAATCGGGTCGGTAACTGGTTCGTCAACCGCGAAGACCCGCGCGCTGGAATTCCATACCACGATGAAGCGCTCTCGATCTTCGAGAGGGCAGACGACCAGCGTGGCGTCGCCGAGACTGTCGATCTGCTGGCGATGTCGTACCACATGGCGGGTGCGCAGCAGCGCGCCGTGGCCGCGTACGAGCGATCCATCGATCTATTCTCCGCGGGAGACGATCGCCGCGCGTTGACCAATGCGCTTTCGGTGATCCTGGCATGCGGGCCCAGTCACCACGCATCGGCCGGCGCTGTCACTGCGAGCATCCATGCGGGCGAGCTGCTCGCGAGCGAACGCGCGATCCGCCTCGCCGGCGACATCGGCTGGCGTGCGGGGGAGGCGTTCTCACGATATCTCTTCGCCGACTGCCTCGCGTGGCGCGGGGAGTACGCGCGCGCGCTCCGCCTCGCCCGCGCGTCGCTGTCGATCGCGGAAGAGATCGAGCATCTCGAATGGCAATGCGGCGCGCGACGCGTGCTCGGCGTGATTGCCCTCGATCTCTTCGACGTGGCTGGCGCTCTCGCGCAGCTGACCGCGGCCCATGCCATCGCGGAGCGCCTCGGATCTGCGACGTGGCTTCGCTGGACTGGCGCACCGATGGCGATCGGATTGGCTCGCGCATCCCGGCCGGACGAAGCTGCGACCGTTCTCGATGCCGTCGATCGAAGAGTCCCACTCTCCGCTACGAACGGGATCGCGCGCGCGAACCGCACCCTGGGCGAGCGTTTCATGAATCTCGCGCGGGCCGAGATCGCATTGGCCAGGGGCGATGCGGCGACCGCAGTTGAGTTGATCGGCGACGGTGAATTCTAGGGGACGCCCCGCGCCGCACTCCTGCGCGCGCAGGCACTCGCGACGCTCGAGCGCTGCGACGAGGCGAGTGTCGCAGTGAAGGTTGCTCGCGATGACGCGCGGCTGCAGGGCGCGCGCCCGCTGCTCTGGCGAATCGAAGCTGCCGAGGGATCCATGCATCTCGCGCGGCGCAGGCGGCTCGAGGCGCGACGGCTCTTCGACGCCGCGCGAGAGCTGGCGGCGGATCGGCGGAGCGCTCGACGACGCGGCGCTCGAGGCGACATTTCGAAGTGGAGTCGATCGATTGGCACCACCCCCTTCGGTGCGCACAGCGAGCCAGCAGGCGAAGGCGACATTCGGCGGGCTCACACGCCGCGAGCGCGACGCCGCGGCGCTCGTCGCCCAGGGGAAATCCAATCGTGACATCGCGCGTCTGCTTGGTATCAGCGAGCGCACCGCAGAGGGCTACGTCGCGGCCGCGCTCGCAAAGCTCCACTACAGCGCGCGCACGCAGCTCGCGGTATGGGCGGCTGAGCAGGGACTCGTGACCAGGGACGGGGGGGTGGGCCACACCCGCGGCTGATCTGTCGGGAACACTGCTCGAACTGAAATTCCCCGTATTGGCCACGGGGTTTCGATGGCCACGCTTCGAGATCTTGCTCTCCACGAGCCGCCGGCAAAATGTCGAGCGGATTGATGACTGCTCAATAGTGGAGACATCGAATGCGAATCATGACAGCAATTGCGGTTTTACTTACCGTTGCCGCGGGCACGGCATGTGGTCAATCACCGACGGACGCATCGCAGCCCGAGCCCACCTTCGGACCGGCGCCGGCGATTTTTCCGGCCGGCGCACAGATGGCGGTGATGCAGGGAGACCCTTCGGGAACCGGCTTGTTCACTGTCCGGCTCAAGATGCCGAGCGGCTACAGAATCCCCCCGCACACGCATCCGACCGACGAGAATGTAACGGTGATCAGCGGCACCTTCCGCGTGGGCATGGGTGGCGTCTTCGACGCTTCACACACACTCGAAGTGAGGAAGGGCGGATTCGTGACGGCACCTGCCAATGCAGCGCACTTCGCGGTGACCGACGGGCCGACGATCGTGCAGGTGCACGCGCTCGGGCCGTTCGCGATGACGTACGTCAATCCAGCCGACACACCGCCGGCGGCGCTGAGACACTAGGCGGATGGGCCGAGTGAGCCCGGCGCTCCACATTCCCCGTCGAGATGGAAACACGGAGAGCACTCGCGACGACGTGTCCGCGAGTGCTCTCCGTTGTTTTGCATCGAGACGCGTTACGGGTTTGGCCGCTTGCCCGTGATCTTGTGAATGAGCCACAACAGCACCACCGCGCCGATGACGGCGACGATCACCGAGTAGATGAAGCCGCCCGAGCCCGCGAAGCCGAGCGTGCGCATGAGAAAGCCGCCCATCACGGCCCCGGCGATTCCGATCACGATGTCCATGAGAGCGCCGTAGCCGCCGCCCTTCATGAGCTTGCCCGTCAGCCATCCGGCGACGAGCCCTACGCAGATCCACCAGATCATGATGCCTCCAACCGAGTGAGGAGCATGGGCAGCGGGGTGCTGCGTGGTAGACCCTACGCGAGCGCGGCGCGCGGAGTTTCCGCGTCCGCCCCCGTGCTCCCTGCCCTACCCCTTCTTATTCGCCTTCCCGCTCGGCGCCCGGCTCATCTCTGCGTTGTACGAACGGAAGTATCGCTCCTTCATCTCGTGCGCGGGCATCGGCGCGTTCCGGTGCGCGACCACATCGCGCAGCAGCGCTTCGGCCGTCGCGAGCAGTGCCGCGTCGCCGCCGGCGTAGTCACCGATTTTCTTCGCGGTCGCGATCAGGACTGCGCGAGCCCGCTCGTACTCGTGCGCGCGCTGGTGCTCCACTGCCTCGCGCCGAGCGCGCGCGGCGAAGATGGCGGCGACGCGACGGTCGACTTCGCGGTTGCGAGGCTGACGGTCGTTGTCCGCATGCGACGCGTACGTGAATTGCAGGCTCACGCTCGGCGCGGCGCGAGAGGCGCCGGAGGCATCGAGCACACGCATCTCGGTCGCGATCGTCTCGCCGTCGGCGCCCGTCGGGAAGCTCATCGAGAACATCAGCTCGACCTCCTGCCCCGATACGAGATCGCCGACGTCGACCGAGAGCGTGGCGCGCCCGCTGTCCGACTCCGTGGTGTGCGAGCGATAGCGCGACAGCGCTCGCGAAGTCATCCCGTGCGCGAGCGTTGCCTCGACCACGACGCCACGCAACACGACCTCCAGTGCCTCGCCGACCTCGCTCGCTATCAGCTCGGGGATCTGCTCGGCGTTCGCGAGAAAGTAGAAATGTCCGCCGCCCGCGTCCGCGAGCCCGGCCAGGAGCCGCTCGTCGAAGTCTTCGCCGACGCCGAATGTCGACGTCTGGATTCCGCGCTCGCGAAGCGCGGCCGCATGGCTGATGAGATCATCGCGATCGGTGATCCCGCGATTGGCGAGTCCATCGGTGAGCAACAGGCATCGATCGATCGTCTGCGCACGATCGCCGCTCGTCATGGCGAACGCGATCTGCTCGCAGCCGCGCATCCATCCGCCCGAGAGATCCGTCGAGCCGCGCGGCTCGAGGCTCGCCAACCGTGCGAGCGCGCTGCGCTTCGCATCCGGCGTCGCGCGCGTCGATTCGGCGAGCACGTCGATGGAATCATCGTAGACGACCAGCGCGAATCGATCCTCTGACTGGAGCTGCATCAGTGCCTGCTCAACCGCCCGACGCGCGAGTACGAATTTCTGCCCCGCCATCGAGCCGGAGCGATCGAGCACGATCGCGAGGTTGACGGGAATGCGCGTGGTGGCGCGCGTCGCCGTTGGTGCCACGACGGTGACGAGCGCATAGCGCGTGCTGCGGGCGCCCGAGCGTACGAGGACGCGGTCCGCCAGCGCGGTGAGTGATGGTGAGTGCGGGGCGGCGGAAGTCTGCGAATCGAGAGGCGACGGCGTCGACATTGATGGCATCCTTACGAGGGGTCGGAGAAAAGCGCGCGGGCGTGTTCGAGAAGGCGCTCCAACAATTTGTTCTGCACCCGTGACAGTGGCCGCCGGATGTGGAGCTCGATGTCGGGGGCGAGGGGAATGCGATCCCAGGTGGATCGCGACTGGGTGGAGGGTTGGGGCGGTAGCGCTTCGGCCGCCGTGGTGGTTGGCGGCGAGGCCGACGGTGCGGGCTCGGGTAACGCGTCCGTCGGGGACACGTGCGGAGAGGGCGCGGCTTTCGGGAGAGATGGCCACGTCGGCACCGGGGGCGGCACAGAGTTGAGAATCCGGTCGCCCTGTGTGTCGTTTCGCTGCTTCGTCTCCGTCAATACTCTTTGCACATAGCTCAGCGCCGACGCCGACTTCTTCTCCGCGGGCTCGGCAACGAGCGCACTCACCGCAGCGTCACTCAGCCCAGCGAGCTGCGTCCGAATCTCGGCCAGCGGCAGATGACGGGCCTGCAGAAGCTTGATGAGTTGCACCCGTTCCAGATGAGCTCGGTCGTATCGGGCCCCGCGCCCTCGTGTGTCGGGCGAGGGGAGCAGCCCCTGCTGTACGTAGTAGCGTACGGTCCGCGGGGTGACATCGGCAGCGTCGCATAGCCCAAGGAGGTCATAACTATCGTTTGACATTCGGAGAATATGACAGTGTAACGTGCCACTGTCAAGTTGTCGCCGATAACCTCCCCAACTCCATGCTCAGCGCACGGTCACGCTGTCTCGCGCGAGCGCAATCCCAGAGGCGCCGGCCATTGACTCGTAATAGTCGACGAACCGATTGGTCTCGGGAGCCGGCTTCAGGTTGAGGTTGTGTGCCCAGCGGTACCCGATCGGTTGGTACCAGAGCTCGACTTCGACCTGAAAGGGACCCCGATTCCGCGTCACGTCGATGCGATAGCGAGTTCGGTGAGAGCCGCCGACGAACGCCGGGTCGCCAGCCGCATCCCCTTGCACAGCGATGTCGCGATCCGCTGTCGTCTTGTCGAAACCGCGCGGGAGTAGACGGTTGTCCTTGACGTAGCTCACGGCGGACAGGAGTCCGGTGGTCACGGCGCCGTGCTGGTCCTGCAAAATCGACTCGTAGATCTGCACCTGGTCGGGCCGCGTGATTTCGCGATAGTGCGGCTCGTATTTCGTGCGATCGTCATCGTTGTCGTTGCCGACGATTCGGCCCTCCGCCGTAACTGCGCCCGACTCGAATACGGCTGCGCCCGACCGGTCATGCACCGTGACGTGCAGCCAAACGCGACGAGACGGAAAGGCCGACGGGAGCTTGTGTCCATTCAAGTTGGTCACCAGCACATCCATCACGACACGTCCCGCCTCGGCCGTACCCGCAGTCACCTGCAACCGCGCCGCCTGCGCGAGAAGCTGTCGCGTCTCGAGCGCTGCCGCATCGAGCTCGGACGGAAGCGCTTCGACGGCGAGCTCGCCGCGGTAGCGGTTCAGCATACCCAGCATGAAAAAATTTCCGCCGGGGAACCAGTGCCGGCGCACATCGGCGCGCGGCTGACCCTGCACCGGCGTAATCGGAACGCTGTCGTCCTGCGCGACGACGCGCGGCATGTGACAGGACTGACAGCTCTGCTCCGTACGGTAGGCGCTGTGCTTCCACTCGAGAAAGGGCATCTGCTCCGGCAGCTCGCCGATTTCCTTGCCGGCGGAATCGAGCGACTTGGTATACAGCGTGTGACAGGTCGCGCACAGCTCGGACTCGCGAATGTGGGCACCCTGCGTCGGAACGAAGCCGCTCGAGGAGTGCATGATGGTGGTGTGTCCGCGATCGATTTCATACGGGCCGAAGATCGGCCGTTGGCCGACGCGCGTCGTGGTGTCGACGGCGAAGCCGCCGTTGAAGCTGGATCGCTCGCCGAGACGGTCTCTCTGAATCTGATGACACATGGTGCAGGACACGCCGTCAGCGGACAGACTGTCGAGCGGATCCGTCCCCCCGAGTGTGGGAAAGCGCGCGAACACCCTGCCCTGACCGCCGGCCGCGTGCGCCGTGAAGCGCTGCATCGGCATGTGGCAGGTCGCGCATTCATCCTCGATCGCTGCGCGGCTCGTCGGGTGGTCGAGCACCTCGCGGCGCACCGACCCCTGCCAGTACGGATCGCGTGACGCGTTCGCCATGATCGAGGCGCGCCAGTCGAAGCCGATCGATGCATCCTTCCCGGATGGAGTGGTGAGACTGCTATGACATGCGATGCATCGGTCGGCCGTGAGGAAGTGCGCCGGTCCGGGCGTGACGCCGCCTCGCGTCGCGGTTCCGTAACCGGCGGCCGCAACGAGAACTGCCGTCGTCGAGAGGCACGCGACGGCGATTCCGATCAGTCTTAGTGCTCGCATCCGGTACACCGCCCCTTCCAGCCGTGAAGTAGTGGACCGTCGGCCGTATCCCAGAGGAGGTAGGCCATGATCTGCGAGTCGCGCGTCTTTCGCTGCGTGAGCGGGACATTCACTCCCACGCCAGCACGCACGTGCTGCAACGCGCTGAGCGAGAGCTGAAACTGCGGCACCAGGCTCCAGTCGACCGGCGCACCGCTCACCAGATCACGCGAGCCCGCGACTTCGATCATGGGCGACCAGATGCGCGTGATCGAGCTGAACGCGATGGTGGTGCCGAGCGCACCGCTCCAGAACGCTGATCGTGGTGCGGCCGCGAGATCGGTTGGCAGATTCACGCCGCCCTCGACCTGGAAAAAGCTCCGCGCCGGGAGGAGCTTCGCACCCAGCACGATGGCTTCGAACGCTGTCGTGCCGGTGCCGAATCCCGTGCGCGCATCAGCGGTCGGTAACACGACGCCGGCCAATCCACTCAGGATCGCGCCGCTCGTGCCGCTGGACGAGTAAAGCACGCGCTTACCCGCGATCGAGGCATCGCCGAGCCCGCCGACCCAGGATTTCCCGGGCCGCTCGACGAAGCCGTACGGCACATCGACCTCGAGCTGCGTGCGTTTCCCGAATCGCTTCTCCAAGATGAGATGGTTTTCGATCGATGCAGGCCCGCGTGTGGAGGCCGTGCTCGTAACGACGACCTCATCTTCAGGGAAAGCCTTTTCGGTGACGAGTGCGAGCGCGACGTTGAGCTCGCCGCGCGGCCATGATGGCTCCGGGCAGAGCGTGCGCATGTAGGTGACGACGCGCTGAATCTGTGCGGGCGAGAGCAGATCGCGAAATGCCGGCATGATGCGACTGAAGCCACGCACCGGTCCGCCGTCGCGAACGACTGCCGCGTAATCGACCGCCGACTCGGCGGTCGTTGCCTTGCAGTCGGTGAAGTCGGGCACGGGGACGGCGAACGCCACGGTGCTCTTCGGTGCGCCCTTGCCGTCGGCGGCGTGGCAACCTGCGCAGGTGGCGCGGAAAATCTCTTCGCCTGTTTCTGGTGCACGGCCGCGATCGCGGTACGTCCGGCGAGACAGTCGCGCGGCGTCGACGTGACCAGGGACGTGGGGCTGCGCCGGCGCGGCGAGTGCAACGTGCACAGCTGCGTCGAAAGCAAGGCTCCAGAGTGCGACGGCCGAGACGGCCGCAACAATGCGCAACAGCACGGATAGGATGAGTATGAGCGGACGGGATCACCCGACGTTCACCGTCAGTATCGCGTCGACGACGAACGTGATTGATCGGAGCGCTATGCGCAATTTTGGAACCAACGAGCTCACGACTGGAAATGTTGTCGACAGGCGCCCACGGGACCGCACCCGCTTAACAGCAGATAAATTTTTCAGTGGGAGCCGCCGACCAGATTCCAATGCCGAAGTTCGGCTCGACGCGTCGGGTCACTCTCGCAGCGTGGGCGGCGGCGCGCCGCGCGGCATTCGATGCGTATGTCAAAAGATCAGGCCCTGAGCAGAACATCGCCCGGGGCCTGATCCATTGAATCTCTGCTGTCAGCTTAAGAGCAGTTCTTTCCCTACTGCACCGCGTTGATCATGTCGAAGATCGGCAGATACATAGCCACCACCATTCCTCCGACGATCACACCCAGAAACACGATCATGACCGGCTCCATCAAGCTCAGAAGTCCCGATACAGCCGTGTCGACCTCGGTGTCGTAGAAGTCCGCGATCTTCGTGAGCATTTCGTCCAGACCACCCGTCTGCTCGCCAACCGCGATCATACTGATCACCATCGGCGGGAACACGTTCGACTTCGCCAGCGGCGCCGAGATCGTGTCACCACCCGCGATGCTCGCGCGTGACTCCATGATCGCATCGTGAATCACGCGGTTACCCGCCGTCTTCGCCGTGATCTCGAGACCATCGAGAATCGACACACCTGAGGAGATCAACGTGCCCAGCGTACGCGTGAAGCGCGAGACCGCCGATTTGCGGAGCATGTCGCCGAGCACCGGAACTTTCAGCAGAAGCTTGTCGATGTTGAGCTGGCCGTTCGACGTCTTGTAGTAGCGCTTGAGCGCCGTGACGGTGAACCACGCGCCGCCACCCACTGCCCACCAGTAGTGCTTGAGAAAGCTCGAGAGCATGATCACGATTCGTGTCGGCAGCGGCAGCGCCAGATTCACGGACGCGAACATGTTTTCGAACACCGGAATAACGAAGATCAGCAGCGTCACGATGGCGATGAAGGCCACGCTCATGATGACGGCCGGATAGATCATCGCGCTCTTCACTTTTCCGACCAGGGCGTCGTTCTTTTCCAGGAACGTCGCCAGTCGCATCAGAATCGTGTCGAGAATACCACCCGCCTCACCGGCGGCCACCATGTTCACGTACAGATCCGTGAACGCCTTCGGATGCCGGCGGAGCGCGTCGGCGACCGTATGTCCCGACTCGACGTCGTACACCACCTGGTGCGTCACGTCCTGCAGCGCCTTGTTCTCACTCTGGCGAGAGAGAATGTCGAGCGCCTGCACGAGCGGCAGACCGGAGTTGATCATCGTCGAGAACTGCCGCGTGAAGATGACGATGTCTCGCGTCTTGACCTTCCCGCCCTTCTTCTTCTTCGTCTCTTCGTCGACCTTCACGACGATGAGCTTCTGGCGCCGCAGATTCGCTACGACCTCATCCCGCGTCGCAGCTTCCATCGTGGCATTCTTGAGCTCACCGCTCAGCGTGCGTGCCGTATAGGCATAAGTTGGCATGTAATCTCCTCAGACGATTCTGATTACCGCTTGCCAGCCGCGGCGTACTTCGCATGCTGCCCCGCGAGCTTCGGTGGATCGCCGTTGCCGACGTCCTCCAGCGGTGCCTCGCCGATCATTCGCAGGAACTCGTTCTGGTCGCCCGACACGCGCAGGCACTCGTCCAGCACGACCTCGCGCGACATGTAGAGATTGTACAGCGAGTCGTTCAGCGTCTGCATGCCGAACTTCTTACCGGCCTGCATCGACGAGTTGATCTGGTGGATCTTGTTGTCGCGGATCAGCGCGCGAATCGCCGGCGTCACCACGAGTATCTCGGCAGCCATCGCACGACCGCGCCCCTTCGCGCGCGGCAGCAGCGTCTGGGTCACGATCCCTTCGAGCACGAACGCGAGCTGCGCGCGGACCTGCCCCTGCTGGTGACTCGGGAAGACGTCGATCATACGGTTGATCGCTTCAGCCGCCGAATTGGTGTGCAGCGTCGCGAAGCACAGATGCCCCGTCTCGGCGATCGTCAGCGCGGCCTGCATCGTTTCCAGATCGCGCATTTCGCCGACGAGAATGACGTCGGGATCTTCACGGAGCGAGTACTTGAGCGCGTTGGAGAAGCTCTTGGTATCCGTTCCGACTTCGCGCTGATTGACGATGCAGCTCTGGTGACGATGAATGAACTCGATCGGGTCTTCCACCGTAATGATGTGGCCGCGACGCTCGCGATTGATCTTGTCGATCATCGCGGCGAGCGTCGTCGACTTTCCGGAGCCTGTCGGTCCCGTCACCAGTACGAGTCCGCGAGGACGATCCGCCATCTTCGACACGGCGTTCGGCAGTCCGAGCTCTTCGAAGGTGCGGATGTTGAACGGAATCTGTCGAATGACCAGAGAGACGCAGCCGCGCTGCTTGAAGCAGTTGCCTCGAAAGCGCGCGAGATTCTGAATGCCGAATGAAAAATCGAGCTCGTCCTCGGTCTCGAAGCGCTTCTTCTGATTTTCCGTCAGAATCGAGTACGCGAGCTGGAGCGTGTCCTTCGGCGTCAGCACCACATTGACGTTCGCGTCGGTAATGTCACCGTCGATGCGCATCTTCGGCTTGTCACCCGCTGTGATGTGCAAGTCGGACGCGTCACGCTCGATCATTTCCTCGAGCAACGCGCGCAGGTTGACGGTGTTGGCGACTGGGGCTGTCATGTAGCTCCTGCTGAGGTGGCGGTATCCGGCAGAACAGGATACCCCCTATAGACGAGGGAAGGGGGCGAGCGTTGCAGGGTGGGACTGGCGGACGCCAAAACCGGAGCCTCCCCCTGCCCTGCGGAGCCTAGGCGGCAGTCTCGCGAATGACCTGATCCAGGGTGCAAATGCCCTTCATGACCTTGAGTAGCCCGTCCATGCGCAGCGTAAGCATCCCTTCCTCGACCGCGCCCTTCTGGATCTCGGCAGCGCCCACGCTCTGCATGACCAGCTTCCGGAGCTTCGGCGTCATCATCATGACCTCGTAGAGCCCCTGGCGCCCCTTGAGCCCCGTTCCGGCGCACGCATCGCACCCTCGGCCCCGGAAAAATGGCATCTGCGCGATTTTCGTGTCGAGATTGAAATCCTTCACGATCGGCGCAGCTTCCTTGGAGGCCATGCGCTTCATGTTCTGGATCGCCTCTTCCGTATACGCCAGATCGCGGAAGCTCATCTCGGGCTTGAGCTTCGCCGCCGACATTTCGATCGCGTCGGGTTGATACTGCGCACGGCACGTGCTGCAGATCTTTCGGACGAGTCGCTGCGCCAGCACGAGGTTGAGCGCGGACGCGACGTTGAACGGCTCGAGCCCCATGTCCATGAGACGCGTCACCGTTTCAGGAGCGGAGTTCGTGTGCAGCGTCGACATGACGAGGTGGCCCGTGAGCGCCGCCTTGATGGCTATACCGCCGGTCTCCAGATCTCGAATCTCTCCGATCATGATGATGTTCGGGTCCTGACGAAGGAACGCCTTCAGCGATGCCGCGAAGGAGAGTCCGATGTCGGTGCGCACGAGCACCTGGTTGATCCCGAAGATGTTGTACTCGACGGGATCTTCCGCCGTCATGATGTTGACGTCGATGTTGTTGACCTTCGACAGAGCCGAATACAGCGTGGTCGTCTTACCGGAACCGGTTGGCCCCGTGACGAGTACCATGCCGTACGGATTCGCCACCGCCTCCATCAGATCCGCTTCCGCGCGCGGCTCGATGCCGAACTTCTCGAGGTCGAGCGTCAGATTCCCCTTGTCGAGGATTCGGAGCACGATCTTCTCGCCGAAGAGCGTCGGCAGCGTCGACACGCGATAGTCGATGACCTTCTTGCCGATCTTGAGCTTGATGCGCCCATCCTGCGGCACGCGTCGCTCGGCGATGTTCAGGTTCGACATGATCTTGAAGCGCGAGATGAGCGCGGCCTTGAGCTTCATTGGCGGCTTCATCACTTCCTGGAGTGCGCCGTCGATGCGGTAGCGCACACGCATCTCGTGCTCGAAGCACTCGAAGTGGATGTCCGACGCGCCCTTCTTCACGGCGTCCGTCAGAATTCCGTTGATGAGCTTCACGACCGGTGCATCGTCGATCGCAGCCGCGAGCACGCTCGCATTGACTTCCTCTTCCTTCTCCTCCACGACCTCGACGTCGCCGTCGTTGTCGTCGATGTCGTTGAGGATGTTCTGCAGCGCATCGTCGGTATTCTCGCCGTAGTGCTTGTCGACGGCGTTGCGAAGGGTATACTCGCCCGCGATGACCGGGAAGATGTCGTAGCGGGTGATGAACTTGAGGTCGTCGATGACGCCGAGGTCGGATGGATCGGCCATCGCGACCGTGAGCGTGCGCCCTTCGCGCTTGAGCGGGAGCACCAGATGGCGCTGCGCCAGCTCGGCCGGGATCAGCTTCGCAATCCGTGCATCGACTTCGAAGTTCGTGAGGTCGACGGCGGGCATGCGGAACTGCCTCGCAAGCATGCGCGTGAGCTCCACCTCGTTGATGAAGCCGAGCTTCACGAGGTTGTAGCCGACGCGCATACCGGTGGTTTTCTGTTCCTGCAGCGCGCGGTCCAGCGCCTCGCGCGTGATGAGCCCCTCTCGCATGAGGAGATCACCGATGCGCTCACCCGCGGCTTGAGCAGCTGGAGCTACGGCCATGATTCTCGGAGGGGGGAACAGCGCCCGAGCAGCGTCGGCGACGCCACCCGGGCGGGGTCGTTTACTACTGCATGCGTACTATTGTGATGGTGTCTGACGCTTACGCCGCGTCCCGCCGCGCTTAGCCGCTACCCCATCACCCTCTTTCTCACGGGATTGACGCGGTTGCTGGGAGAACGTCACGTAGGGCGTGATCGCATCGACTACCGCTTCACCGACCCCTTTTACACGTCTGAGCTCGTCCAACGACCCGAATGGACCAAGGGAATCCCGGTTCGCCAGAATGCGGCGCGCGAGCGTGGGTCCGATCTTGGGGAGCGACAGTATCTCCCACTCCTGAGCCCGGTCGAGATCGATCGGCCCGGCAGTTGAGACCCCGATATCATGCGCTTGTTCGGCGCGATGCGGAAGGATCTTCATCCCCTTCTTACGCTTTCGAGACGGTGGGGCAGCGCTATCGGCGCTCGCTCGCGCGTCGGAACCATCGGAGGTCGATATCCCGACAACAACCGGTCGCTTCGACCGATGTCGCTTCCCTCCTCCGCTCCGCTCTACCGAGTCCGCGGAGTCCACCGCAACTATCTGACGGTGCAACTCTGCTCGCGCCGCCGCGCTCGGCGGCGGTTCGGCGCTGAGCGCCTTCGTTGCGCGAACCCCGGCGCCAAGCGTGAGCATGGCGGAGAGAAACACGAGGGCGCGCTTTTCGGCTGGTGTGGGCATGCGCCAAGATCGCGCGAGGCGGGTTGCCTCCAGTCATCCAAATATCGCTCCACTCGCCGAACGCGCGCGTAGCACAAGTTGTCAACATCTGGAAAAACACACAAAAAACCGACCGAGGGCACGGACAAAAACGGATGGCTCCTCGCTGCGAAGAGCTCACATACGCCAGAGGAGCAATCCGTTTTTTTGTCCGTCCCCGTCCGTTGTTGCGACTCTCACGCTTCTATCAGCACCCGGAAAGTGGTGTCGCTACTTCGACGTCAGCAACCCCGTCGCCACATCGCCTACTATCTGTAGCGACTGCGCGGAGATCTTGTCGAAGGTGTCGTCCGGGGTGTGGTGGGCCGGGTAGTCGAAGTCGATCACATCGATCGTGCGAATGCCGGCGTCGAGCAGCGGCACATGGTCGTCAGTGATGCCCTGGTTGCTCGGGCTGTTGATGAAATAGCGCGAGTAGCCGAGCGCCTGCGCCTGATTCCACACGAGCGAAACCACTTCCGGTGCGCGGTTGAGCGAGATCGGTTCCTGGTAGATGTTGAGATCCTTGTCGCCGATCATGTCCCAGAGCACCGCGTAGAGTGGCTTGTAGTCGAGGGACGGGAGGTGCGTCGCGAAGTACTTCGAGCCGAGAAGTACATCCGGTCCACTGAAGTCCTCTCCATAGTCCTCCCCGTCCACGAAAAGCAGGTCGACACCGACGTTCGCAGGCGTCTTCCTCAGTGCATCGCCCAGCGCGATCAGGAGTGCGACACCCGATGCACCATCGTTCGCTCCCGGCATCGGCAGCTTCCTGCGCACGGGATCGCTCGCCTGGTCGGAGACCGGACGCGTGTCCCAGTGCGTGAGGTAAAGCACGCGCTGCGCGGACGCCGGATGGATGCGTGCGAGGATGTTGCGGAGGTGAAGCGTGTCCCCCTTCGCCGTGACGTGATCGAAGCGCTGCTCGATCACCGTGTCCGCGCGCGTTTTCATCTGCGTAACGATCCAGTCGCCCGTGCGCTGCGCCCCGATCGAGTTCGGGATGCGTGTCCCGAAGTCGAGCTGCGTCTTGGCGTACGCGAGCGCAGCGTTGCCGTCGAACGCGGTGTGTGGGCGGTCCGATTTGCAGGCGACGACCAGCGCGGCGACGGCTAGCAGAGCGAGTATGGAACGTGACGTACGCACTAGGACTCGGCGGGCGAGGGTTGAAGTCGTCTTAAGATAGTAGGGGCTCTGAACTTCGGCTCTGGCGCCGAGGGCTGCAGAAGCGCTTAGATTTCTCCATCCCCAGTCTATCGCGCCCCGCCACACCCTCCGCTGCCGAGCCGTTGAAGCTCCTCACCCGCTACATCCTGCGCGAGCAGTTCGGTCCGCTCGTTTTCGCGCTGTCATCGCTCACCGCGCTGCTCCTGTTGCAGCAGGTGGCGAAGCAGTTCGGAAATCTCGTGGGCAAGGGGCTCGGCTGGGGCGTGATCGGAGAGTTCTTCCTACTCTCCATCCCGTTCATCATTGCGATGACGATGCCGATGGGTGTGCTCGTGGCGGTGCTGTACGCGTTCAGCCGGCTCACCGCCGAAAACGAGATCACGGCACTCCGCGCGAGCGGAATCTCCGTAATGCGCCTCGTTCGTCCCGCGATCCTCTTCGGCGCGACGCTCGGGCTGCTCATGCTCGTGTTCAACGATCAGGTGCTCCCGCGCAGCAACCACCGCCTGCGCACGCTGCAGACGGACATCGCGCGCAAGAAGCCGACGTTCGCTCTGCGCGAGCAGGTGATCAACGAGGTGATGCCGGGGAAGCTCTTCCTGCGCACGAGCCACATTGATGAGTCGACCGACCGCTTGCGTGAGGTCACGATTTACAACTTCGATGACCCCGAGCGCCGCAAGACGATCTACTCCGACTCGGGCGTGATGGGGATGACGCCGGACCAGAAGGATCTGCAGATGACGCTGCACGACGGCTACATGCAGCAGATCCCGCGCGACAACCTCGGCGAGCTCACGCGGTTGTACTTCCGGACGGATCTCGTGCGCGTGCGCGGGGTGGGCAACCGCTTCGAGCAGACGGAGAAGGACGACTACAAGTCCGAGCGCGAGATGTCCGTGTGCGAGATGGCGAAGGGGCTCGAGGATGGGAATCAGGATCTCGACCAGGCGCGCGCGACGCTCGCGAGTACGCTGGCCGCCGCGACGCATTACCTGGCGACGGGAGAGCAGCTCGCGCCGGTGAAGGCGCCGAAGCCCGCGATTCGGATGACTGCGGGCGGTTTGTATTGCAAGCTCGTAATGCCGATCTTCGGAAATCCGGCGATCGCAGACACCGACAGCGCGCTCGCGGCGCCGACGCCGGCGATCGCAGCCACGGCGCTCGCGAAAAAGCCGGAAACCACGACCGTCGCTTCCGCCGCGCCGAGCTCGGGACTGGTGAACCGCGGCTTTCGCGCGCCGCCGCAGGCGAGTGGCTCGCCGAATCGGATGCCGCAATTCGGACAGAACGGGAAGGCGCCCGTACGCGGCGGCTTTCGCGCACCACCCGGAAGCCCGCTCGCACAGAAGGGACGCGTCGCCACCGGCAATGCGCGCAATGGCGCCCCGGTACAGATCTATGCGCCGAGCAGCGGGATGGCGCAGGGGATGGGGGTGCCCCCGAGCAGCGGAATGACCGCAGCGACCGCGGCGGAGGCGATGGCGAGGCAGGGGGCCGCGACGACTTCGATCGCGCAGCTCCCCGGCACCGGCACCGCAGGACATGGGCGCGGCTTCGATGCGCCGCCGGGCGCGCCGAGTCCGTTCACGAGTCCGTCGTATCTGTTGAGCTCCGCGGCGCAGATCGAGGTCATGAAGGCGCGCGTCCATGACTCCGAGGTGACGATGAGCCGCTACTCGGTGGAGATTCAGAAGAAGTTCGCACTCGCGACCGCGTGCGTGGTCTTCGTGCTGCTCGGCGCACCCATCGGCATTCGCTTTCCGCGCGGCGGAGTCGGGCTCGTGATCGGCGTCAGCATCGGCGTGTTCGCGATCTACTACGTGGGATTGATCGTGGGAGAGGATCTCGCGAACAAGCTCATACTCGATCCGGTCATCGCGATGTGGATGGCGAACGTGCTCCTGACGGTGGTTGGCGTGTTCGGACTCATTCGCGTACAGCGCAGCGGCGGCTCGGCGCGCGGCGGCGAGGCTTCGGAGCGGTTCGACTCCTTTCGTACGTGGCTCGGGAAGCGCTTTCGTCGGACAGGCGTGCGCGCCGAACGCCGGAGCCGCGCGACCGCGTGAAGGTACTTCTCCCCCTCGACCGATACGTAGCGACGGAGTTCACCAAGATCTTCATCACGACGGCGCTCGGCTTTCCGCTGCTCGTGATCGTGATCGACCTGACCGATCGCCTGGGCAAGTATCTCAATCGCCATCTGACGCCGGAACAGATCGCGATGGCGTACGTCTACTGGTTTCCCGAGTCGATCTACATGGTGCTCCCGGCCGCGGTGCTGTTCGCGACCGTATTCACGATCGGATCGCTGACACGACATTCGGAGCTCACCGCGGCGAAGGCGTCGGGGATCAGCTTCTACCGATTGCTCGTGCCGATCTTCGGCGGAGCGGCGATCGTGATGATGTGCGCCTTCGCGCTCGGCGAGCTCGTTCCCATTTCCGACATCAAGCGCAATGAGCTGCTGGAGGAGGGGCGCTACAAGCCGGGAAACGAGCGCTACAATTTCGCGTACAGCGCGCCGAAGGGGCGCGTCTATAAGATTGCGGCGCTGAACGTGGAGCGGCGGCTCATCGACAATCTCGAGGTCGAGCGGCGCGGGCGAGGGCCGGACTATCCGACGTATCTGCTCGCGGCGCGCACGGCGAACTACGATACGACGCACAAGCAGTGGACGCTCAAGGCGGGAGACCTGCACATTCTTCCGGACTCGACGCGCAACTACGCGATTCAGTTCGACAGCGTACGCGACGCCGACTTTCGCGAGGCGCCGATCGATCTGACGTCCGCGCCGAAGAGCCCGGAGCAGATGGGCTTTCGCGAGCTGAGGCGGTTCATCCGGTCGCTGGAGCGGTCCGGGGCGGACTCGAACGAGATCAAGGTCGAGCTGTCGCTCAAGATCGCAATCCCCGTGGCGTGCGTCATCATCGTCTTCTTCGGCGCGCCCCTTGCCACTAGCACCCAGCGGGGAGGCACTGCGTTCGGCATCGGCATCAGCCTCGCGACCACCATCATTTATCTCATGCTCATTCAGCTCACCAAGGCGGTTGGCGAGGGTGGCGCGATTCCGCCGTATCTGGCGGCGTGGATACCCAACATGATCTTCGGAGCCATTGGCGTGGTGCTGCTCGCACGGGTGCGCACGTGAGCGCGACGCTCTTTCCGGAAGACACGACGGCGGCGCCAACGGGCTATTGGATCTTCGGCCGTCTCTTCCGCTTCATCGGTCGCGGAACGATGTCGCTCTTCGGACAATTCGGAGAGCGCGTACTCTTCCATCGCGACTTCTTCCGCGCGCTGATGGAGCCGAAGACGTATCTGCCGCTCACGATCACGCAGATGCGGCAGATCGGCGTCGACTCGGTGCCGCTCGTCGCGACCGTTGCCGCGTTCATCGGGGCGGTCACCGCATATCAGACGACGTACCAGCTCTTTCCCGGGGTGCAGTTCTCCGTGGTGGGATGGATCACGAGGCAAAGTATCGTGCTGGAGCTCGGGCCGCTGCTCACGGCGCTGGTGCTCGCTGGGCGCATCGGCGCGAAGATGACGGCGGAGATCGGGACGATGCGCGTGACAGAGCAGATCGATGCGCTCGAGACGCTCGCCTACGATCCCGTCGCCTATCTCATGGTGCCACGCGTGATCGCGGGGGTGACGATGGTGCCACTCCTGACGATCATTGCCATCGCCGTCGGCATCGTGGCGGGCGGGCTGGCGGTGATCGGCGCGACCGATGTGCGGCTCGCGGATTATACGGCCGGCCTCCACCTCACGTTCAACACTTTCCAGATCTGGTACGCGCTGATCAAGGCGACGCTCTTCGGCGGCGCCATCGCCATGACGTGCTCGTACGAGGGATTCATAACGGGATCGGGGGCCGAGGGTGTGGGCCGCTCGACCGCGCGCGCCGTCGTCATCTCCTCCGTGGTGATCCTGCTCCTGGATGCGCTCACGGCTCTCTACCTTGCAACAGAGATCCAATGACCAAACAACGGGACGAAGTCGTCGTCGGCATCTTCACCATCATCGCCGTGATCGTGGCGATCAGCGGAACGCTCTGGCTGGCGCGGCGGGGATTCAGCAAATCGTACATCGAGTACACGCGCTTCGCCTGGGGGCAGAATGTGAAGCCGGGACAGCCCGTGAATCTCGCGGGGGTGCAGGTGGGATACGTCGACGCGGTGGAGCTCGACGAAACGGGATTCCTGAACGTGCGGCTCAGTATCGACAAGCAGCGCAAGATCCCCTCGGGGACGACTGCGACCGTGACGAACGAGGGCTTCTTCGGCGACAAGTCGATCTCGCTCACGCCGTGTGCCGCAGCGCCCGGGCCGGTGTCTGCGGACACGTCGGTACGAACCGCTGCGACGCCGCTTACTCCGACGTGCCACTTCAATGGGTTCCTCCGGCCGAACGATTCGATTCCTGCGGGGCGCGCGGCGCCGTCGATGGACATGCTGCTCATGCGCGTCGACAGTGTGAGCAGTTCGCTCTCCGATGTCGCGAAGACGGTCAAGATCGAGTTCGTGCAGGAGGGGGGGATTCAGGATCTTCGCAAGACGATCGCGTCGACGAACGCGCTCGTGCAGCAGCTCAACACCGTGGCGGCGGCGCAATCGCGCGGGCTCACGCTCACGATGAACGCGGTGCGGAGCCGCGTGTCGGCAATCGACTCGATGGCGCTCGACTCGACCGTCCGCAACATGCAGTCGACGACACGCAATCTGTCGACGCTGACGAGCAATCTCGACTCGACGACGAAGAAGCTGGACGCGGTGATGACGCAGCTGCAGACGGGGAACGGCACGGCGGCCAAATTCCTGAACGATCCCGGCGTCTACAACAACCTGCACGAGCTGCTCGGCCGCATGGACTCGCTGGTGACGGACATCAAGGCGAATCCGAAGCGGTACATCAACGTGAAGGTATTCTAGAGCCGTGAGCTCACGCCGCGTCGATTCATGACGGCGGACGAGCTCAGGTCGCTCGAAGGCTTTGCCGCGCTGTCGGACAGGGCCGCGGCGGCGCTCGTCGCCAATGCGCGAACCCGCAGCTTCGGCGCAGGCGAGTCGTTGTTTCGAGAGGGTGATGCGGCGTCGGGGATCTTCATCGTGCTCGATGGAGAAGTGCGCGTGATTCGCGTGTCGCGCGGGCGGCGGCATGTCTTTCACACCGAGCGACGCGGCGGCACGCTCGGCGAGGCTCCCTTCTTCGACGGCGCCCCATACCCGGCAACCGCGATGGCACAGGCGCCGGCCGAGACTCTCTATCTCGACCGCGAAAGCTTTGGCCGGGCGAATGGAGCGTCGCCGGAGCTCGCGATCTTCTTTCTCTCACGATTGGCCGGGCGCGTGCGCGTGCTGCTGGATCGCATCGACCGGCTCGCCACATCGGATGTGGAGACACGACTGTGCGTGTATCTGCTCGAGCGGATGGCGGCGGGCGAGCAACCGATGGTCGCGATGACTCAGGAGTCGCTCGCCGAAGAGCTGGGTACCGTACGAGAGGTCGTGGTACGGGCGCTGCGTTCGTTGCGCGAGAAGGGGATCGTCAGGGCGGCGGGGCGGGGACGCATTGAGATCGTCGATCGTGCGTGCTGCGCGCGATGGTTGGTGATTAGCGCTCGATCTCGTGGTGAGTGGGACCGAAGTTCCAGACAACGGTTGATTTCTCGACTACGGTGGGGCGATGGCCATATCACTCTCCCTCGTGAAGCAGGTGACCGTACATGCGCGTGCTCCCCTATCTCGTGCTCTCCGGCTCTTTCGCGTGCTCCGGAGCGCAGAGCTCCCCCGCTCCCGCCACGGCAAAGGGCGACAGCTCCTTCGCCGCCATGCAGGCGCGCGGGAAGATGGCGATGGGCGTCGACCAGTCCACCTCGACCCATTCGTTCGACGCGCTTCCGAATGGTGGCCGAATCACGCTGCTGCGCAATGAGAACGACTCGCTGGGGATCGCGCAGATTCGCGCACACCTGCGGCTCATCCAGCACGCTTTCCAGGCGGGCGACTTTTCGACGCCGCAATTCGTCCACATGCAGATGATGCCGGGAACGGCGGAGATGGCTCGACTGCGCAATGTGATCCTGTATAGCTACCGCGAGCTCCCTCGAGGTGGGGAAGTGGTGATGACGACGCGCGACTCGAGTGCGATCGCTGCGATCCATGCGTTCATGGGTGCGCAGCGAAGCGAACACCATGCGAGTGGAGTGGGCGTGGCACCGGCGACGGGCGCTCAAAACGGAATCGATGGGGACCGCCGGTGAAGGGGCAGAATGAAGAACCACCGATTCCGCGACGTTGCTACGTGAACACCGTGTCGCGCGACCACGTACAGCGCGGGATAGCGGGTGGCTTCACCCAGGCCAATCACGGACGCCCGACGGGCCATGCCAACGCGTCGAAAATCGTTGCGCACCAATGTGTTGAGATGTTGATAGCGGGGTGAGGCTGATCTCTATGTTTTGCTCCGACCTTAACGGAGCGAGATCATGGAGCTATATCCCTTCATTCTATTTCTCCACGTGATCTGCGCGCTGGGGATCACAGCGGGCCTTGCAGTGCTGTTCATGTGTGAAGGGCTGGCACGCCGAGCGACAATGCCCGAAGAATTGGACGCGCTGCTCGAGCGCGAAGAGCGCACGGGGAATTTCATGAAGTCGCTGTCGCCCATATTGCTGCTCAGTGGGGTGTACATGGCGTACCTGCGTTGGAGCGTCGGCTCCTCGTGGGTCATCGCGTCGTTCATTCTCCTCGTCTACCTCGTCGTCACCGGACCGCTCGCGTACGGGCGACGCATGCGCACGGCCGTCGAAGCGGCCACGAGCGCTGGAGGGATCACCCACACGGTGCAGCGAAAGCTCAGTGATCCCGTCATCCTGCTGATGGGACGCATGCGCATCGCATTCCTAGCGCTGTTCGTCTTTCTCATGACGACGAAGCCCGGCCTCGCGGGCACGGTTGCGGCACTCGGCGTTGCGCTCGCGGGCGCTGCGCTCAGCGGCGTGGTCGCGAAGGCGGCGTCACAGGAGACGGTTGGGGAAACGTGATGCCACGGACATGGTGGCCGAGAGATTCTCGGCTCAATGTTTTGCAGAAATTCAGTGTGGCGTGAGGCGAGTGAGGTCGCATGAGGGCTGGTGTGGTGGACGGATGGCGAGCGGTGGGGAGGGTTTCCGCGCTGTATCGCCATCCGATCAAGTCGATGGCGGCGCAGCCAGTGGCGCGGGCGACGGTCGATAGATACGGAATCGAGGGGGACCGTCGTTTCGCGCTCGAGCATCGCGGCGACCAGAGCGGATTCCCATGGCTCACGGCCGGCAAGCTTCCCGCCCTCGTTCGCTACGAGGTGTGCTGCAGCGTCGGCGACGCGCCAACGCGCGCGGAGATGCACCTGCATTCGCCCGAGGGCGTCTTCATCCCGTGCGACGGTGACCAGCTATCGCGACATTTTGCGCACGCGCACGATGTGCAAGTCGAGCTCGCGCATCTCAAGCAGGGAATGTTCGATCTCGCCGGGCTCTCCGTTATCTCGGCGCAGACGCTCGCTTCGCTCGGCGCAGTGCTCTCAATGCGGGTGGACGCGCGGCGCTTTCGCCCGAACGTCGTCATCGATGTCGAAGCGGGCGACGATGACTTTCCTGAGGATGCGTGGGTCGGCGCCGAGTTGGCGTTCGGCGATCCCGGCACTGGTACGCGCGCGGCGGTGACGGAGCGCGACGAGCGATGCGCTATGATCAATCTCGATCCGGATACGGGAAATTCGGACCCAGTGCTGTTGCGAACGGTCGTGCGGGAGCGAGGGAATTATGCCGGCGTGTACGCGATGCCGACGCGGATTGGACGCGTGACGGTTGGCGATGTGGCATACGTAAGGGACCGCGGATGATCGCACAGAGCAACGGACAACCGGCGCCGCGACGCTATTTCGTGAACACCGTGTCGCGCGACCACCTCCAGCGCGGCATTGTGGGCGGCTTCACTCAGGCCAACCACGGACGCCCGACCGGATTGAAGCTGCTGAAGCGCGGGGATCTGATCGTCTTCTACTCGCCGAAGACGGCGTTCGAGGGCGGCGAGCCGCTCCAGGCTTTCACTGCGCTCGGACGGGTGGCCGATGACGCGCCGTATCGGGCGGAGATGTCCCCGTCCTTCCGCCCATGGCGGCGGAAGCTCGAATTTCTCCCGAGCGAGGAGGCGCCGATCCGGCCGCTCATCGAGGAGCTGAACTTTCTCACCGACAAGGCTCATTGGGGAATGCTCTTCAGGCGCGGGCTTTTCGAGATTCCCGAGCGCGATTTCGAGGTGATCGCGAAGGCGATGACGGCACGGACATCAAGGTGAGGGCGTTCTAACATCTCTTTTGGGGGCCCCAAAACCGAGTTACCCGGGCACCGTGTCACCGGTCTTCGAAGGGATGCGATACCTACTGCTTCTTTCGCTCCTCTCTGCGACGGTGCGCGCGCAAGCTGCGCCGCGGCACATGGATCTCCCCACACGCGACGAGCTCGACTCGATCTCTCTTCGCGGCATCGCGCTCTACGAGTACGACCGCGCTGCCTGGGAGGCGACCGATGCCCTTCTCAAAAGTCAGCGGCCCTCGGCACAGGATGGCGGGCAATATGTTGTCGTGCATGCGGATTCCTTTTGGACCGTACACTTCGGCAGGCTCTCGGCCGCCCGCGACACATTTTACACGCTGTATGAGGAGTACAGGCACGAGCCGGACACGATCTTTTTCGGAGGCCGAACGCCAGCTCCAATTCCAAACGTCATGTATCTGCTGCACTCCGCCAGGGCGGTGGAAACGGCTGCCGAAGCATTCGGCCCCGTGCAGCCGCGCCCCTACAATCACGTTGCGATACCGACCGCGAGCGGAGAGTGGCTGGTCTATCTCTTTCCCGCGCAGACGGTCAGGTCATCGTGGCCGCTCGGCGCGGATGAGCGCTTTCGCATGAGCAGCGACGGGCTGCGCATTCTCGAGCGACACCGGATGCACAACACGGTGATCGAGACGCCGGAGAACGAGAAGGTCGATTCGGCTGGAAACAAGCGTGTGGCGTACTTTCAGATCGACGTCACCGACAATCGCCCCGAAGACACCGACGTCTTCGCCGTCCTCTCGCGCACCCCGAGCTTGCCGGCTTACGTTGGAGTCGACGGCTACTGGGTATACAGAATCGATACCGACGGACGCATCCGAGACCCAAGAAAGCTCGCACCAATCACCAGCAAATAGAAATTGTGCAAACGTGGCAGCCCGTCACTCGGCCGCCCCGTTCCTCATCCCTCCCCCGCGCCCTAGAACCCCAGTCGCGCCGAGAGCTGGATCTGGTAGTACGACGGAAGCACGTTCGACGTCCACCGTACCGCGCTCGCCGGCACGAAGTTGAAGATCGGTTGCGTGTTCAGCACGTTTGCATCCGCAGTCTGCCCAACCTGCGTTATCAACGGCTGGTTGTTGAAGCTCGGCGAGATCGAGGGAAGCTTGACCTTCCCCCAGTCGTGATCCACCGGGTTCAGGAAGTTGAACACATCAAGCCTGAGCGACAGCGTCTTCCCCATCACTCTCGGCAGCGTTTGCTTACCGTGACGTTCATGTTGTTCTGCCACGGCGTGCGGCACGCGTTTCGCGGCATGATCTCACCACGATGATCCGCTAGACACGGCTGTCCCTCGATGAACTGCTCGAACAGCTGGGCCTGGGTCGCCGCCGTGATCACCGCCCCTTCACGACCTCGTTCGCGAACATCATTTCCGTCGGATCGAGCGGATTCCTCGGCACGTAGACCAGATCGTTTCCGTTCACGCCGTCTCCATTCAAATCGCCGACGGCGCCGCGCCCCGTCAAGACGTAATCGAATGGAATGCCCGAGATCCCCACGTAGATCATCGAGAAGTTCGTGGTCCATGTCTTCCACGGCGCCGTGTACGTGCCCGCGATGAGGACCTTGTTCGGAATGTCGAATTGCGAAATTCCCGTTTTTTCACCGAGCAGATTTCCCGAGAGCTCGCGTCCGAAGCGGAAGTTCGAAGCGGCGGTGCTGCTCGTGACATCGGACACCGTGTACGAGCGGCCGTGCGTGAATGCGCCGCTCGCCTCGAGCGCATCGGAGAAGCGCTTCTTGAGCTGCGCCGTGAGCTGATACGAGTAGTCCTTCGATTGATTCCTGACATCGTACACGCCGCCGGCCTTGAACTGCGTGCTGACGAGGTTCGTCGTTGGCGTTCCGTTCGAAGCGAACGATGTCGCGTAGATCACGCGGCCGAATCTGTCGACGCCGGTCGGCTCGCCGACGTTGATGTTCTGGTAGAAGAACGAGTTCAGACCGCGCGTGTAGATCCCCTCCACCGTGCCGACGAAGCCGTTGCCGAACTGATGGTCGAAGCCGAGGGTTGCGCGCAGCGTCTGCGGATACTTCAGATGCTTGTCGAGCAGATCCACCTCGCTGTACGCCCCGGCCCCGACGGGATTGCCGAG
This sequence comes from Gemmatimonadales bacterium, assembly GCA_038239265.1. Lineage (GTDB taxonomy): Bacteria > Gemmatimonadota > Gemmatimonadetes > Gemmatimonadales > Gemmatimonadaceae > FEN-1250. The sequence goes on from JBBSEY010000001.1 coordinate 72,437, forward strand.
CGTGTCGATGCAGGTCTGTGGCTGATTGTTGATGTCGCTGTTGAAGGCGGGAGCGCGAGCAAGTCCACCCGCGCCGCACGACAGCAATCCAAGTCCGAAGCCGGAGTTCGCGATGGTGTTTTCGAGCCACACGACGGCGGGACGACCCTGAAACACGCCGACCCCTCCACGAAGCTGATCCGTCTCCCTCCCCGTTACGTCCCAATTGAAGCCCACGCGCGGTGACCACTGCACGTTCCCCGTCGGAAGCTCGTGCGTGTCGCGATTGAAGAGGCTTTCGATGAGCGGATTGGTTTGCGGGCGCGAGCTGATCGTCGGGAGGTCGAGGCGCACTCCATACAGCACGTTGAAGCGTTCGTTCACCGTCCACTGATCCTCGACGTAGACCGAGTAGTTGGCGGCGTTGAACTTCGAGTGAAAGCCCTGGCCCAGATCGAGGCCGATCGTGTAGGCATTCGGATTTCCCGCCTCGAGTGAGTCGAGGCCTGCGAATGTGTACGCGCCCTGCGAATTGCGCGCGAACAGATTGTCCATCTTGTAGAACTCGTTGTGCGTGCCGATGCTGATCCGGTGCTTCGCGCCAACGGGGATCGTGAAGTTGTCCGTGACCTCGAAGATGTCCTGGTCGAGCGCGTTCCCCTGCGAGTTGCTCTCCGCTCCGGCGATGAGGGTGCCCGTGATTCCGGTGTTGACCGTGATCGACGGATAGTTCGCGTTGGGCGGACGGAAGTCGCGAATGGTGGTGTAGCCGACGAACAACTCGTTGTTCGCGCCGTTGTTCCAGTTGGTGAAGAGCTGCGCGACCGTCGCGTTTTTCTTGTTGTGGAACGAATACGCATTCGATCCGAAGCGGAACGACGTCGGAAGGCGAAAGAGCGTATCGAGCTCCGCCTTGCCGTAGTTGTCGCGAATGACCAGTCGGCTGTTGTAGGGCAGCACAAAGTCGAGGCGCGCGAAGAGATTCGTCAGCGAGTTCCTGTTGGAAACCGCGCCGACGGCGCCGGCATCGAGCCCGTACGAATTCTCCAGAATGTCGACCATCCGCTGCACCGTCGCCGCATCGGCTGCCGACGCAACGCCCGACGATCCCGGATACGGACCCGGCGCGGGGTACGTCTCGGCCTGCCACTCGGGTGCGACGAAGAAGTGGATCTTGTCCTTCACGATCGGACCGCCGATCGAAAAGCCGTACTGCTTCTGCTGAAACTCGCTCGCGCGGAGGAGCGGCACGTCGGCGGCGAGATCCTGGTTGCGAAAGTAGTAGTAGACGAAGCCCGTGAAAGTCGTTTGTCCCGCTCTTGGTGACGGCGTTGATCAGCGCGCCGGTGAAGTTTCCCTGGCGAACATCGAACGGTGACAAGAGCACCTGATATTCCTGCACCGCCTCGAGCGAGATCGAACGGCCACGCGCCTGCCCGCCAGGCTGCCCCGTTGTTCCGAGTCCGAAAATATCGCTCTCGCTCGCGCCGTCGATCTGGATGTTGTTGAACCGATTGTTCTGCCCTCCGGCCGAGAGCCCGCCGCTCTGTGCCTGCGTGACCTGCGGCGTGAGCGAGAGAAAGTCGGTGAAGTTGCGATTGAGTGTCGGCAGCCGACGGAGCGCACTGTCGGAAATGTCCGTCTGCACTCCGCGGCGCGATGGCGAGAGCTGACTGCTCAGTGTATCCGACGTCGCGCGCACCGTCACGACGGAGAGCTGCGCCGCCTGCGAGCCGAGCCTGAAGTTGGCGCGGAAATTCTGCCCGAGCGAGAGTAGTATGCCGGTGACGCTGTCCGGAGCAAAGCCAAGGCGCCGCACGGTGATGACCTAGGGGCCGCCAACCTCGACTCCCTGGATGTAGAAATTTCCGTTGGCTCGAGTGAGCGAGCCACTCTTCACACCCGTCTGCATATTCGTGATCTGGATTTGTGCGGACTCGACCGGCTGTCCAACGGAGTCGGTGACGACGCCGCTGACCGCGGCGGTGGTGATTCCCTGCGCTGCGACCGTGAAGATGCCGGCGGCTCCCGAGGCCGCGAGGGCCAGGAGAGTCTTACGAAGCGTGCAACTCATTCGCATGTGCAGAATCCCCATGATAAACGACTTCGAGGCGCGGTGTGCAGGGCGTCATCACCACGGACTACTGCGATCTGACTCCGACCCATGCGGTGCCGGTGGAAGCGAGCAAGCTAGGTCGCGCCACGCGCCAGTCAACAATCGCCTGCAACAGATGCGTCTCGGCTTATGAAGCGGGTGACGAGCCCATGCGTCGAGAGACAAACGCGTACACGGGAACGCCGAGCAGAATGCCGAGGAAGACACCGAGCGTCGCGATGCGACTCGACGGGCTGATGAGCGCGTTCAGCAGCAGCGCAATCGTCGACAGGATGAATATCGCGGGAACGATCGGGTAACCCGGAACCCGAAACGACGTTACGTAGCCTGGACGACGGCGAAGCACGAACACCGCCGCGACCGCCAGCGCGAGGAATGGCACGATCGCGATGACGAACTGATCCGCGAGCTGCTCGAAGCCTCTCGTCAACACGAACGCGACGCCGATCGCGGCGTTGAGGACGATTGCGATGTACGGCGTCTGAAAGCGCGGATGCACTGCCGCGATCTGTTTGAAGAGCAGCTTGTCGTCCGCCATCGCGAAAAAGATTCGCGGCGCCGTCATGATCGAGCCGTTGAGCGTGCCGAACGTCGACAACATCACCGTCACCGCGACGAACACCACCCCCGGTGATCCGATGACCTTGAACGCCACGTCCGCCGCCACGAGGCGCGAGTGGCGAATAGTCTCGACATCGAGCACGGAGAGATACGCGATGTTTGCGAGCGCGTAGATCGCGATCACTGCCACCGTACCAATGATGATCGCGCGCGGCAGCGTGCGCCGTGCGTCCTTCACCTCGCCCCCTACGAGGCTCACGTCCTCCCATCCATCGTACGCCCACAACACCGAGATGAGCGCCAGCCCGAACGGAGCGAGCGAGAAGCTCCCCGGCGGCACCGCCGGCGTGAAGTGCCCTCCGGTATGCGGAAGCCCGAGCGCGATCGCGATGATCACGATGAAGAGCAGTCCGCCGTATTTCGCGACCGTCGTGAGATTCTGCACCAGCGATCCCCACCTGAGCCCGACGTAGTTGAACGTCGCCGTGAGCGCGATCGCGAGCGCCGCCACCCAGTGCACGTACGTGGCGTACGGCTCCGCGCTCGGCTCGTGGCCGAGCACGCGGAAGAGATATTCGGCGAACGTCGTCGAGATGGCGCCGAGGGATGCGGCGCGGATGAGGAGGAGCTCCGACCAGCCGAAGAGGAAGGCCATGCGCCTCCCCCACGCTTCCCGGATGAATACGTAGAGTCCGCCCGTGGCCGGAAGCGCACTCGCCACTTCGGCGAGTGTCAGCGCGCCGCAGATCACGAAGACCCCGCCGAAGAGCCAGACCGAGAGGAGCGGGAGGGGGCCCGGAAGCTTGTCGGCGATGCCGGCGGGCGACCGGAAGATGCCGGAGCCGATCGTCGAGCCCACGAGCACCGCCACGGCGCTGAAAAGCCCGAGGCGGCGCGGCAGGCGCGAAGCGGGATCGCTGGAATTGGCGGGAGCTTCCATGGCCCATAATACTGCCCCGAAGCGCTCGCGACACCCCGCATGCGCCGTCTTGCCCCTCAATTGCAGCGCGGTCAACTTTCACGGACTATTCCGACCTTCGCATCCGACATGATCTTCTGGCTCGCGGCGCTGTGTTGCGCGCTCTCGCAGGCTGCCATAGTGCGGTCGGCGCTGCGTGCGCGCGCGCAGCGGCCCGATGGCACCGCGTCTCCGCCGCGGGCGATCGAGGTTGCGTGGACGGTGCTTCCAGCCGTCATGCTGCTCGCGGTGCTCGTCCTGACGTGGCGCACGCTGCATCCGGCAGCGCCGCTCCACGTCATTCCATGAGGAGCCGTCCTTGAGATCCCTGCGCCGCCTTGCACTCACGACGCTCGCGCTCGCGTACGCGCTCATCGTCTTCGGCGCGATCGTTCGGATCTCGGGATCTGGAATGGGGTGCGGCGATCACTGGCCGCGATGCTTCGGCAGCTGGTTTCCGCCGCTCGATCAGCCCACGCTCGTCATCGAGTGGACGCATCGCCTCCTCGCGGCCGTTACCGTCGCCATGGTGTCGGGACTCGTGCTGCTCGCCTTCCTGAAACGCGCCGAGCCGGGGGTCGCAGGCCCGCGTGGCGTACTCCGCGCGGCGCTTCTCGCGGGCGCGCTGATCGTGCTCCAGGCGCTGCTCGGGATGGTCACCGTCCGCATGGGCAATTCACCCGGGGCAACGGTCGCACACTTGCTCAATGGGGCACTCCTGCTCGCGGCGCTCGCGAACACGGCGCTCCGCGCGGGTGGGCTCGGCGGCGCGGCGGCGATCGGCGCCATTCCCTCACGCACGCGCGCCGCGCGGGGGGCTGCGGGAGCCGCGGCGATCGCGCTCGTGACGGTGCTCTTCGGCGGGCTCACGGCAAAGATCCCGGGCGCCAACAGCGCCTGCGAGGGTTTCCCGCTCTGTCGCGGCTCCTTTCTTCCCGCACTGCCCACACAGCACATTCAGTTCACGCATCGCATTCTCGCATTCCTGCTCTTCTTTCACGTGCTCGGCCTCATGATCGGCTTCGCGAAGCGACGGGAATCGCCGGTGGTCGTGCGCACCGTGCGAGTGGCATTCGCGCTGGTCTTTCTGCAGCTCGTGATTGCCGCCGGAATGGTCGAGATGCATCTGCCGCCGGTGATGCGATCGCTGCACGAAGCTGATGGCATCGCGATCTGGCTCACGCTCTTCGCCCTCGCGTGGCTCGCGCGCTTTCCGAATGCACATGGAACGCGCGACACCGCATCGGGCCGCGCTCCGGCACCACCACTCGCCGCAACGGGAGCAGTCTCGTGACCAGCGCCGCCGTACACGAGCACGCGCACTCGTTCGGGCGCGATCTGGTCATGCTCACCAAACCGAGGATCATCTCGCTCCTCCTGGTGACGACGGTAGCACCGATGTACATCGCCGCGAGCCCGAGCATCACGCTCGTGCTCTGGGTGCTGCTGGGGGGATACCTCATGGCGGGGGGCGCGAACGCCGTGAACATGTTCATCGATGGCGACATTGACGAGCACATGGCGCGCACGCGGCTACGCCCGATTCCGAGCGGGCGAATGGATCGACGCGCCGTACTTGCGTTCGGCACGCTGTGCGCGACGACGGCCACGGGAATCTTCGCCTATGAGGTAAACGTCACGTCGGCGGTGCTCGCGCTCGCGGGCTTCTACTTCTACGTCTTCATCTACACGCGCTGGCTCAAGCGCCGCACGCCGCAGAACATCGTGATCGGCGGGGCGGCGGGCGCGTTCCCGCCACTCGTGGGCTGGGCGGCCGCGACCGGGCACCTCGATCTGGCGGCGGTCTATCTGTTCCTGATCGTGTTCTACTGGACGCCGCCGCACTTCTGGGCGCTCGCGCTGAACAAGCAGGTGGACTATCAGCGCGCGGGCGTGCCGATGGCGCCGCTGGTCTGGGGCGAGCGCGAGACGATGTGGAACATGCTCTGGTACACCTTCGTGCTCATCGCGCTCACGCTTCTGCCCGCGCTCTTCGGTGCCTTCGGCGCCATCTACGTCGTCTCCGCCATCGCGCTCGACGCGATTCTCCTGGGCGGAGTGATCCAGGTGCTCCGGAAGCCCATGTGGAAGTCCACGGCGTGGTGGCTGTACAAGTTCTCCCTGCTCTATCTGGCGCTGCTCTTCGCCGCGATGGTGCTCGACCGCGTCGTCTCCAGGTGACCGACAGACCGGTGCCGCCTGCCATGGAAACGGGTGAGCTCGCGGTGCACATCGTGAGCGACGGCGGCGCCCGCGACCATGTGCTGATTCTCGCCCACGATCCGGCCGGGCTCCGCGTGCGCGAGTGGCATGGCGGCAACTGGTCGAAGGGGCCGAGCGAGAGCGTCGTGAGCGCGAGCGCGCTGATCTCGCGGCTGGAGGGAATCGTTGCAAAGCGGCAGCGCGTCGAGCCCGATGTGCGAACGGTGCGCAGTTGGATCGCCGGGACGCCGCGCTGAGCGCTCCAGCCGTGACGGAGGCCAAGCGGCGCACTCTTCCCTCCCCCACGCCGCTGCGCCCGCTCGTTGCACGCCTCACGCCGCACTGGCGCGCGCTGGCGCTCGGCACGCTCGCCCTGCTGGTGAGCTCGGCGATCGGGCTCGCCTTCCCGCTGGTCGTGCGCGAGCTGCTCGATGCCGCCTTCGTGAAGGGCGACGGGGGGCTGCTCAACAAGCTCGCGCTCGTCCTCGTGCTGATTTTTGCGGTGCAGGGCCTGTTGAGCTTCGTGCAGGTGTGGCTCATCACCGCCGTGGCCGAGAAAGTGATTGCGAAGCTGCGCAGCCAGCTATTCGGGCATCTCGTGCGGTTGTCGCCGGGCTTCTTCGCGGAGCAGCGCACCGGTGAGCTCACCAGCCGGCTGAGCACCGACCTCACGCTGCTGCAGAGCGTGATGACGTATCAGTCGACGGAGCTGATGCGGCAGGTGGTGTATCTGGTGGGCGGCGTCGTGATGCTGACGATCACGCATCCGCAGCTCACGGTGACGACGCTCGCGGTGGTGCCGGTGGTCGTGGGCGCAGCCTTCATCTTCGGGCGCGCGATGCGGAAGGCGAGCACCGTCGTGCAGGACCGCGTCGCCGATGCGATGGGGACTGCGGACGAGGCGTTCTCGCAGATTCGCATCGTGCAGAGCTTCACACGGGAGGCGGCGGAGAGCGCGCGGTATGACGTGCAACTCGGCGATGTCGTCGATGCCGCGATTCACAGGGCGCTCGTGCGCGGCGTGTTCTTCGGCGTGATCACCTTCGCGGGCTTCGCGGGCGTTGCGGCGGTGCTCTGGCAGGGCGGACGTCTCGTGCTCGCGCACCAGCTCACGGGGGGCGCGCTGGTCGAATTTCTCTTCTACGCGTTCTTCGTTGCCGCAGCAGTGGGCGCGCTCGGCCAGCTGTTCGGCGCGTACCAGGAGGCGATCGGTGCGGCGCGGCGCGTCTTCGACCTTCTCGAAACGGTGCCGACGATCGCGGATCCGGCGGTGCGCACGCCACTTCCCAAGCCCGTGCGTGGCGACGTTCGGCTCGCGGGAGTCACCTTCAGCTACGGCGCCGACCTCCCTGATGTGCTGCACGACGTGAGCTTCACGATCGCGCCCGGGGAAGTCGTGGCGCTGGTCGGTCCGTCGGGCGCGGGGAAGACGACGATCGCATCGCTGGTGCCGCGCTTCTGGGATGTGCAGCAGGGGTCGGTGACACTCGACGGCGTAGATGTGCGCGCGCTCGCGCTCGGAGATCTCCGCGGCGCGATCGGCATCGTGCCGCAGGAGCCCGCACTATTCAGCGGCACGGTGCGCGACAACATCTCGTACGCGCGCGCGGATGCGACCGACGCCGAGATCGAAGCGGCCGCTCGTGCGGCGCATGCCAGCGAGTTCATCGAGCGCCTCCCCGATCGCATGCACACGCGCGTGGGGGAGCGTGGCGTCAAGCTCTCGGGCGGACAGCGGCAGCGTATCGCACTCGCGCGAGTGTTCCTGAAGAATCCTGCGGTTGTGATTCTCGACGAAGCGACCTCGAGCCTCGACACCGAGAGCGAGCGGCTCGTCGAGCAGGCGATGGAGGAACTGTTGCGGGGCCGGTCGACGTTGATCATCGCGCACCGGCTTTCCACCGTGCGCCGCGCAGACCGTGTGATCGTGCTCGATGGGGGCGCGATCGTGGAGGAGGGGAGCCACGAAGAGCTCATCGCGAGCGGTGGACTGTATTCTCGGCTCCATCGCGCGGCGGGGCTGAGCCTTACGGCATAGAGGTAACGGCTGATGTCGCGGCGGGCGATGGGTGAGTTCGTCATCACTTCGCACACGGCGCCACATTCACCGCGACCGAAGCCGCACCGCGCCCTTGAACGTCCGTACGGTGACATCGCTCGCGCCCGAGCCGAGCGTCACCTGCAGCGTGTGAACGCCTTCGGCCGCGGGGCGCAGCTGCTCGAAGCCGTTGTCGATCTCACCCTCAACGGTCGAGAGCTCCAATCGCGCTGAGACATCCCGCGGGAGCAGGAGATCGACGGTGCCGCTGTGCGTCGAAAACTCGAAGAGCGAGCGCGGTGCCATCGTCGCCGCGTAGTGGATGTCGCCGGTGACGGAGGTGAAGCGACCATGCACGATCGAAGCCGTCGCGATGTCGAGCGTGCCGCCGATCGTGGAGGCGTCGACGTCCTGCGGCGAGCCGCGGATCACGAGATGCCCCTTCCCCGTTCTCGCGCGCGCCCAGGGAGTCGAAGCGTCGAGATCGATGTCCCCCGTCATCGCCTCGACCTCGAGCGAGGAGGCGGAACCGGTGATATGGTAGCGTCCCGACACCGTGTAGAACCATCCGCCCACATCCGTCGCCTCGACGAGGGCGTCGGCAGTCTTGATCGAGAGCTGATTGCGGCGCGGAAGGTAGATGAGCAGCTGCGACGCTACGCCTTCGGCCGCGCCATCCCGCTGCTCCACGACGAGCTTGTAGCCGCTCGAATCGCTCCCGCCGAACAGGAGCTGCGCGGAGCGTGGCACGCGGCCGCGCACGAGGATCGAGTCGCGATCCCACCCGACGAGCCGTACGGTGCCCGACGGGATGAACATCTTGAACGCGGCACCTGCGCGGAGCGCCCTCGCGCGCAGCACCGGATCGCCGTTCGAGGGCCGCTGTGCGCGTGCGTGCACCGGCGCCGCGACTGCGAACAGAACGAGCAGCGCGCACGCCGTCGCGCTATCCCGCATTGTTCGCCCTCCGCAACAGCTCGACCTTCTCGCGATACGCCGCTGCGAGCAGCCGCTGCAGCGCGACGTTGTGCGGATCGCGCACCAGCGCCTCCTTCTGTTCGGCGATGCTTCGGTCGATGATCGCGAGATCGCCGTCGAGCGACGCAGCGGCCGACGGTCCCAGCATTGCGCGCTGCATCACGAGGTCGTTGAGCAGCCGTCGCGACTCGTCCTCGTAGAGCCGCGTGGAATCGGCAGCGCTCGCGAAGGCGACGTCCGGCGAGGGCTGAGTCGCGCCCACCGCGTGCGTGCGCCACCCCTGCATCTCCAGCATCGCCGCAATCAGCAAAGCGGCGGCCAGCGCCACCGAGCCCGCCGCCAACCATGGCGTTCGCTCTCGCCGCCCCGCGGTCTTCCCGGTGAAGGCGCCCGGGCGAACGACCTTCGACTCCTCGATCCGCGACCGAATCGCCGGCCACAGATCGTCGAGCGACGGCGCTCCGGGGGTCGCTTCGCGCGCACGTGTCATCACGCTCCTCAAGCGGGCGACCTCGTTCGCACAGCTCGCGCAAGTAGCGAGATGCCCGTAGGCGAGCCGCATCTGCTCCGCGTCGAGCGAGCCGTCGGCGGCGCCCTGCAGCTGCTCCTCGGTGAGATGCATCGTTGCCATCACGATCCGAGCAGCCTCGCGAGCGCCCGGCGCGCGCGAAACAGCTGCGTGCGGGACGTCCCCGCGGCGATGCCGGTCATCGCTGCAATCTCATCATGCGAATAGCCCTCTATATCGTGTAGCACGAATACCGTTCGCGAGCCGTTTGGAAGGCGCGTCAACGCCGTAGCGATGTCCATCGTCACGTCCGAATTCGATTGTACGGCTTGCGCCTCGAGCACCTCTCCGGCCGGATCATCCAGCATGCGCAGCGCACTGCGCTTGCTCGTCCTCCATGTCTCCAGCACCACGTTGACCGCCAGACGATGAAGCCACGTCGCGAGCGCACTCTGCCCGCGAAAGCCAGGCAGCCGCTCCCACGCGCGCACGAACACGTCCTGCACGAGATCCCTCGCCTCGCGGTCGTCGCCGCACATCCGCCGGCACAGCGCGAGAATCGGCGGGAGCTGGGCATGGTACACCGCCTCGAACGCATCCACGTCCCCCCGCTGTGCGCGCCGGACGATCGCATCCATCCGGGCTGCGTCGCCGTCATCCTCGCGCACGACGGCGACACCGGTTCCCCGAGGCTTCATCGTGGCTCGCAATCGCGGCGTCAGTGCGCCGATGCGGCGGTGAGCGTCGAATCGATCTCGCGCGCCGAAACGGACCTGGGGATCGGTCTCCCCTCGGCGAACGTCGCGGGAATGTTCACGCCGGCCACGTGGCCCGCGCGATCGAGCGTCACGAGCGCGGTCGTCTCGCGGAGCGAGATGCGGAGCAGCCAGCTACCGTCCGCCGGCCATTGTTTGCGCACCGCGAACACCCCCGCGCGCGGCGTGGTCTCGAGCTTGAGCGCGATCGAGCGTCGCACTCCGTTCACGATCCCCTCCGCCGATCCGCTCATGTCCGTGATGGTGGGAGTTCCGTCACGCGTTGCGGCGTGGATGAGCAGCACCGTGCCGTCGAGCGACCGGTCGTACGGGTTGACGGGCGACTCGAACGAGAGCCACGGCGGCCATTTCGCGCGCACGGGGGCGGCGGCGGTGAGCGCGAAGAGCGCGATGGCGAGTGTGGTGTAGCGAGCGAGACGTGGCATGGGAACCTCCGATCCGACGGGTGGCGAGCTGTCCCTCACCAGATTGGATGGCGGAAACTGCCCTTCTGCTTACACCACGATCAAATCGTGCTGGTAATCCGCGGGTGTGATGATCACTTCGCCCGGCGCGATGAACGCATTGACCTCCGCCCGCACCCCGATCTCCCCGCTCAAATAGGCGCCAGGCTCGATCGAGAAACCCAACCCTGGAATCAGCTCGCGCACCTCCCGCGACTCGAAGTTGTCGATGTGCGGCCCCGCTCCGTGCAGCGAGCGCGAGTCGATCGAGTGCCCCGTGCGATGCGTGAACTCGGCGCCGAAGCCGCGCGCCGTGAGCACGCTTCGCGCCGCGTCGTCCACCTCCGCACCGCGCACCGCCGCGCCCTTCGGAATTCGCTCGCGCAAGAGCGCGATCGACGCGTCGCGCGCGTCGCGCACCGCGGTCCACACCTCGAGCATGCGTGGCGTGGGCTCGCCGAGTGAGCCCATCCACGTCTGGTCGGCGTAGATGCCATCGTGCTCTCGCGCCCACAAATCGATCAGCAACAGATCGCCGCGGCGAATCTCGCGCGGGTGTTCCGCACTCGGCGAATAGTGCGGGTTCGCGGCGTTCTCGTTCGCGCCCACGATCGGCTCGTGATCGAACTCGAGATTCGCCGCCCTGAAGCGAGCGGTGATCCATTGCTGCAGCTCGTATTCGGTGATCGGAGCGCTCGTGCGGCTCCGCTTCCCCGCCTCCTCGAACGCCGCGCGCGCCGTTGTCGCGACGAGCTTCGCCGCGCGCTTGTGCGACTCGAGCTGCGCGTCCGTCCACAGAGCGTAGAACCGCGAGACCAGTGCGCCAGACGATACGATCTCAGCCCCCGCCGCGCGCACCATCTCGAGCACGCCGCCAGGCACGCGATCCAGATACGGCACCGAGTCCCCCGGCGAATACTCCATCGCGATCTTCTTCCCCTTCACCAACGACGCGAGCGTCGACTCGAGCACCTTCCAGCTTCCGTAGCGCACGCGCTGCCACTCCGCGGGCCATCGATGCCACGGTCCCTGCTCGATGTCGTGCGTCACCGCCACCGGCATCCCCTCGCGCGGTACCCAGCCGAAGACGCGTCGCGTCACCATCCCGTCGAGCGCCAGCGCACCCGACGCGATCGGATTCGCCCCCTGAAAATCATAGAGCAGCCAGCCGTCGAGCTTTGCCTCGGCCAGCGCGCGCTGCAGTGCGGGAAGTGTGTCCGGAGTCAGCAAGGAGTCAGCCTTCGCCTCGAAGGGTCAATGGCTGATCGAGCGCCACTCGGCGCGCCACTCGCAGAGCCCCTCGCCCTTCCCCGCGCAGCGCACGTGGTCGACGGCCCCGCCGCTCGCGCCGAGAAGCCGCAGAAGCTCCTGGAGCACGGCCTCGTAGTACGCGCAGCCGGCGCCGCGCGGCGCGCTGTCGAGCGTGGC
>JBBSEY010000002.1:0-56344 GCA_038239265.1 Gemmatimonadales bacterium
AGTTCGTGATCGGTCAGACACGCCGACGCCGACTTGAAGAGCGGCGGGTCGAATTGCGCGATCACATCCACCGAGGGCTCGTCCCAGCACGACGCCGTCCACGCGACGTTGCGCGCGCGGCAGTACGCGTCGATCTGCGCGTACTGGTCGACGTCGAACTCCACACGTCGACGGTACTCGATGTATGTGATCCGACCCCACGGCGTGTCCCGCTCGAGATGCCACTGGTCCGCCGGCGTGCAGATCTCGGGGGTGCGCTTCTGGAATTTCACGCAATCGCATCCAGCCCGCATCGCGCCGTCGATCAGCAGTTTCGCCAGGTCGACCGATCCGTTGTGGTTGATGCCGATCTCGGCGATCACGTACACCGGCTCACCGTCGCCGATCGCGCGTTCGCCTACGGAGACGCGACGAGCCGACCGTTGTTCGGATTCGTTCATATCTCCTCCGGGCGGGGATGAGCCACTGCGTGTGCAGTGACCGACTGGGCTTCGAGAATCAGATCGGCGAATTCGCGGAAGGCGCCGTGCCCCCCGCCGCGATGGCAGACGGTGTCGACGATCTCGCACACCTCAGGCTCGGCGTCGGACGGGCAGGCCGACACGCCGACGGCTTGCAGCAGCTCCACGTCGTTGACGTCATCTCCGATGTAGGCGACCTGCTCCATCGGAATCTCATCGCGCGCTGCTCGCTCCATCGCGAAACGCAGCTTGTCGGAGATGCCGAGGTAGGCGACGATGGACAGCTTCGCCGCTCGCGCGCTGACGATGTGCGAGTGTTCCTTCGTGATGATCTCCACCGGAATCGCGGCGAGGGTGCGCAGGCGCTCGACCCCCATGCCGTCGCGAAGCGAGAAACGCTTCATCTCCTCGCCGACCGTGGTGTAGTACACGCCGCCGTCGGTGAGCACACCGTCGCAATCGGTGAGCACGAGACGGATGCGTGCTGCCTTCTGTAGCAGGTCGGTCGACGCCCGCCGTGCCGCGCCTACCATACGCTGTAGCCGCCATCGACCACGAGCGTGGCGCCGGTCATGTACGACGACGCATCGCTCGCGAGAAAGACGACCGCGCCGCGATAGTCATCCGGCGCGGCCATGCGCCCGAGCGGGGTTCTCCGCGCATAGTTGTGCACGAACCACGGCTCCTGACCATTCTCGACACCCCCGGGCGCGAGCGCATTGACCCGCACCCCTGTCGAGCCCCAGTACGCGGCGAGATATCGCGTGAAGGAGATCACCGCGCCTTTGCTGGCCGGGTAAGACGGGGATTTCATGAACGGGCGCGCACCGTCCGGGCGCTCGTACAGCGACGGATCCGGCGCGACGATCCCGTAGGTCGATGCGATGTTGATGATGCTTCCGCGTCCCTGCTCCACCATCCGCGGTCCCATCACCTGCGCGGCCAGGAAGGTCCCGGTGACGTTCACTTCCATCACGCGCCGCCACTGCGCGACCGGGTACGATTCGAATCGCGACTGCTCCGCCGCGAGCTCGGGAGATTCGAAGCGATCGTTGATCGCGGCGTTATTGATGAGGACGTCGATGCGGCCGTAGAGCGCAATCACGGCGCGGTCCAGCATGCGAAGGCTGTCAGGATCCGTCACATTCACCGGCAGCCCGATCACCTCACCTCCGGTCCATCCCGCCACGGCCGCCGCCGCGCACTCCGCCTCCTCGCGATCGATGTCGACGATCGCCACACGCGCACCGGCGCTCGCGAGCGCGCGCGCGTGTTCCCTGCCGAGCAGCCCCGCTCCGCCCGTGACTACTGCAACTCGATCGGAGAGATCGAAGAGCGAAGGGGCGGTCACTTGGCCGGCTTCATGTTGAAATTCCCGGTGCGACGGAACACCGGCTCCACGGGCTCCCCTCGGATCCGCTCGCGAACGCTGTTGGTTTCGAGCGCCTCGCGGAGGACCGCGAACGACTCCGAGTACGCGTCGAACAGGTGTACCACGTCGCGCGTGTCGTGCGCGTAGCAGAGCGTGTGCGTTCCCGCCCAGAGCACGCGTCGGCGGATGAGCTCCTGCTGCACCAGCGACTTCATCTCGAGCGGCGATCCCCAATGGGCATCGAAAGTCACGATCGAGCGGCAGTCGGGCCCGCTGCAGCGCACGATCTGCGAGAGCCCGTGCTCGGCCGCGAGCTGTCGCACGCCATACTTGATCTGCGCCCCGAGCCACGCCAGGTGACTCGGTACGTCGTTCGTCCGCAGCTGGTGCATCGTCGCCAGCGCCGCCGCGAGCGAGAGCGCCTCCCCGCCGAAAGTGGTGTAGAAGAAGACGTCGCGATCGAGCAGCCGCATGATGTCGCCACGGCCGCACAGCACCGACAGCGGCATCCCGTTGGCGATCGCCTTGGAGAACGTCGCGAGATCCGGCGTGACGCCGAAGTGCTCCTGCGCCCCGCCAAGTGCCAGCCTGAAGCCCGTCCACATCTCGTCGAAGATCAGAACGGTGCCGTTGCGCGTGCACGCACTTCGGACTCCCTCGAGAAAGCCGGGGGCCGGATTCTCGAAGACGAGCGGCTCCAGAATTACCGCAGCCACATCATCGTCCAGCGCTTTCACGAATGCGTCGAGGTCGTTGTAGTCGAAGGTGTAGCTCAGATCCTGTACGACCGAAGGGATGCCGGCGCTGCGATCGGTGACGGCGATATACCAGTCGTGCCAGCCATGGTAGCCGCAGCAGAGAATCTTCGAGCGCTTCGTGTACGCACGCGCCAGCCGAACGGCCGCGCTCGTCGCATCCGCGCCCGTTTTGCTGAAACGCACCGACTCGGCGCACGGCACCATGCGCCGGACCTCTTCGGCGACCTCGATCTCGAGCGGATGCATCAGCGTGAACGTGATCCCATCGTCGAGCTGCGCACGGATCGCGTCGTCGACGGCACGGTTCGCGTAGCCGAGAATCAACGGGCCTATGGCCATGCCGAGATCGAGATACTCGGTTCCGTCCACATCCCACAGATGGCCACCGCGACCGCGACGCGCGTACTTGGGCGCGACACCGCGAACGAACTGGCCAGGTCCCTTCGCGAGCGTCTGTGTGCCGCCGGGGATCAGCCCCTGCGAGCGCTGCCACCAGCGATCGGACTCGTGGATCTCGGGTAGGTCGAGCGCGAGCGTGAGCATATCGGTCACTGCGGCACCTCGAATGAATGACGCGCATCGGCGAGTATTTCCTGAATTCGCCCGGCGAGTGATGGTCCGTTCAGACGCTCTGCAGCGAGTACATCCGGGAGCAGCGCCGGAGTGAACCAGCGCGCATCGAACGCGATGGGAACGACCCACCCTGCCAGGCGATGCGCGACAAGTATTTCAGCGACGATCGAGTGGAGGCCGCCGATTTGGAAATGATCCTCGATCGTCACGGTGAGCCGCGTCGCCGCGACCGTCTCCGTCACGACTTTGATGTCGATTGGCGACAGGGTGCGCATGTTCACGAGCTGCACGGAGAGCCCCTTCGCTTCGAGCAGCGCAGCCGCTTCGACGGCCTCGCGGAGCATTGCGCCGTAGGTGAGGATTCCCACATCGGAGCCTTCCGTGAGAATCTCTGCATTGCCGAGCACGAAATCCGCCAAGTGCGAGACGACAGTCGGCCGGTCGATATATCGGATGTAGAACGGCGCGGGTGAGGCGAGCACCGCAGGAAGTCCCGCGAGCAGCTCTTCGGTGTCCGACGGACAGAAGACTCCCATGTTCGGAATTCCACGCATCAACGCAATGTCCTCGAGCGCCTGATGCGTCGGGCCGTTTGCCTCGGACAGTACCCCCGACACCGCGCCGACGAGCTTCACCGGGAGACTCGCGATGCCGACGTCGGTGCGGATGAACTCGAACGGCCGCATGGTGAGAAACGCCGCGAGCGCGTGCAACACCGGAATGCGCCCGCGCAGCGCGAGCCCCGCTGCCATGCCGACCATGGTCTGCTCGGTGATGCCCGTGTCGATGAAGCGGTCACCGAGCTGTCCCGGCAGCTCCCGAATCGCAGCGCGATTCTCCGCGGTCATGACGATGACGCGTTCGTCGCGCAGTGCCGAGTCGGCGAGCGCGCGTTGGTAGCTCATCGAACCATGAGCGGTTCGGAGTGGAGCACCGCGGTCGATGCTCCGTGCAATTCCTCGAGGAGGGCGTCGACCTCGGCCCCGCTGAAGTCGCAGAACCATCGATCCGCGCGCTTCTCGATGCTCGGCAGCCCCTTCCCGCGCACGGTGCGCGCGATGATGACACGCGGTCCCCACGCGGGGCGCCGAATGTCCGCCATCTCGCTGTCGAGCGCATCGAAGTCGTGCCCGTTCACGCTGCTGACCAGACAGCCGAACGCCTCGAACTTCGGGGCGAGCGGCTCGAGCGGGATCAGATCTTCGGTGCGGACATTCGCCTGAAACTCGTTGCGATCGACGACGACGACGAGGTTATCCAGCCCCATCGCACTGGCGACGAGCAGCGCTTCCCAGACCGAGCCTTCGTTCAGCTCTCCGTCGCCCATCACGACCACGACGCGATTCAGAAGGCGGCGAAGCTTGATGTCGTACGCGATCCCGGCACCAACCGAGAGCAGATGTCCGAGCGAACCGGAGTGAAACTCGACACCCGGGATGCGGCGGGTCGGGTGCCAGTACACGCTGTCATCGGCCTGGAGGTGTTTGTCGAGTCGCGAGATCGGAAAGTACCCGAGCTCCGCCAGCGTTCCATAGAGCGCGAGCACATCGTGCCCCTTGGACAGGAGCAGGTAGTCGCGCGCCGGATCGTCGAGGCGGTCGGGCGCGATATCCAGAACGCGCGAATAGAGATGCACGAGAATGTCCGTGCACGAGAGCGCCGCACCGAGGAAGCACCCGCCGTTCGTCGCTCCGCGAATCACGTGCGCGCGCACGCGGAGCGCGAGCGCCTCCAAGGCGTCGCGATCGCCGCTCGAGAGTCTCACGATGTCGCAATCCTCCGGGCACCGCGGGCAGCCATCGTCTGGAGCTCATCGAGATGGCGGCGATACCAGTGCGCGCCGCGGTGATGCGCATTCAACGCGGGCACCTGCGGATGCTCATCCAGATAGCGCACGATATCCGCGACGGTGAAGTGACGGTTCGAAGGAGACAGCGCTTCGTAGACCCGGCGGATGAGCGCATAGTCCTCGGGATAATCCAGAACGGTGCGATGCGTGTGAGACAGGTCCAGTCCACTGTCCCACAGGACGTTGGCGCAGCGAAAGAGCGACGGATTGTCCCAGAGATAGGGCGTCGTGTGCTCACGATCGATCTCGCGTGTGGCCTCGCGCCACGCCGTCGCCAGGGCATCGATGCCGAAGATCTCGACGTCGTTGCCATCGGGGTGCGTCGCCGGATGCAGGTTGCTCACGTAGTCGAGGTCGCGCGGGCCGAAGAGATACATGCCCAGCACGGCGTCGATGATCGCCGGATCGATCAGCGGGCAGTCCGATGGGATCTTCACGACGTGGCGCGCTCCCAGCTCGAGTGCGACGCGATAGTGACGGTCGAGCAGATCCGTCGGATGCCCGCGAAAGCAGAGCACTCCCGCACGCTTGGCGACGCGCATGGTCTCGTCGTCCGACGCGTGAGCCGTCGTCGCGACGACCACTGTGCCGACGTGCGCAGCCCGTCGTACGCGCTCGAGCATCACCTCGAGCACCGTCGCATCACCCAGGGGGTGCAGTACTTTGCCGGGCAAACGCGTCGACGCGCGGCGCGCCTGTACCACCGTGACCACATCGGCATTCGTCACGACGCGACCGCCGTCAGTGCTTCAGCGATCACCGCCGGCGCGCCGACGCGAGCGAGGATGCGCTCACAGACATCGGCGATGTTGCGCCCCGACCGTCCGCCGTTCTGCTGCGGTGTCATTCGTCGCAGCTCGGAGATGTCGAAGTACGAGTGGCACTCCTTCCCGAGTGCAAGACCCGTGTAGACGACCGTCGAGTACTGGGTGACGAGGACGTCGCAGTTCGCGATCATATGGTTGATGTCCCCCTCGTGCAGCACGAGCGCCTCCGGCATCGCCGTTCGGATCTCGGCAGTGGCCCGCTCGACGTTCTCGTTCGGATGCAGCTTGACGATCACGCGCCGCGCGCCGGCGAGCTGAGTCACGCGACCGAAGAACTTCGCGCGATCGTCCCGCTTGAACGTCTCGCGAGTGTCCGACGTCGCCACGAGCACGTAGTCGCGCTCCGGAAAGTCGTTGTGCAGATAGCGGCGGCAGTCGTCGTAGTTCGGAATTCCGGTCACGATGAGCTTCCCGGAAGGAATTCCCCTGGCCCCGAAGAAATCGCGATAGCCCTCCGACGCGACGCAGAATGCCTCGTATGCGAGCGACAGCCCCGTCGTGGACGTGCTGGCGAGCCACCGAGGGAGCCCGAGCGCGCGCACCATTCGGTAGGAGAAGTTCTCGGGATCCGTCATCCCCTCCTGCACGAGCACGATCGGCTTCCCGCGGATGTTGCGCTGGATCACGAGATCGGAGCACGTGATCACGAGATCGTACGCCCGGTGGCGTCCCTCCCAGTCGATCGGGAGCGCCATGTCGGCGGTATACTCGTCGGCGAGCCGGCGCTGCGCGCCTTTCTCGCCGATGATCGTGAAGTCCAGGAGCCCGAAGCGGCTGAGCTGCCGGAGCACGCCGTCACAATAGTACGGCGTGTAGTAGCAGTCGTGATCGGCGAGCTCACGACCGATCGCGTGCATCATCGTCGTCTGGTTGAGCGATCCGCAGATGAGGAGAATCTGCTTCCGTGCATGCGAACGGATCATCTGACAGAGGGGCTCGGGTGAGGGCTCGCCCTGAACGGTCGATCGCGTATCGAGTACGCATGGATGAATACGAGTCGATTGCGACGCCATCCTCTCGGCCTGGTCACGACCAGCAGTGCGACGCGTATCGGTTGCGTGACCGGGCGCGCTTGCATGCCGGAGTTACACAGCCGCGACGCGATCGTGTGCCGCACAACACGCGCGGCACGAATCCTTCCGGGCGACTCCCACCAGGACCCACCTCGTGCCTGCGACCGCCCTCGTTCGACGTGTCGTGCTCGTCGTTCTTGATGGACTTCGCCCCGACGCCATTCCCAGCTTCTCGCTCGAAACCATCGCGTCGCTGGCCGACGCCGGCGCTTTCACCGCCGCAGGAACGACCGTCGCGCCCAGCGTCACCGCCGCCTGCATGGCCTCCGTTCTCTGCGGCGTGCGTCCGAGCCGCCATGGAGTGACGAGCACGCGGTTTCACATCCCGCGTCGCAATCAGCCGGTCTTCCCGCTCCCGGCGCTTCTTCGCGATGCGGGGCTGCCCACGTCGTTCTTCATGGCCGAGCTTCCGTTTCTCTGCCGCGGTCTCGCCAAGCGCGTCGCAACGCATCTCGGCATCGGAGGCACGGGCTTCAAGGGAAAGAATTCGTCGGGCGTTCTCGACGCCGCGCGAGGCGCACTGCGATCGCAGCGTGAAGGATTGATCGTGATGCATTGGCCAGACGCGGATGATGCGGGACACAAGAGCGGATGGATGAGCGACGCGTACGCCGGCGCCGCCCGGTGCATGGACCGCACGCTGGCGGACGCCGCCAACATCATAGACGCGCCATGGGCCGCCGACACGATGCTGATCGCGATTGCGGATCACGGAGGCGGCGGTCACGTGCTCACCGATCACGACAGCGACCACCCACTCGACCGTACGATTCCGATCCTCATGGCTGGCGGCGGCATCGCACCGCAAATCATGCCACCGGAGGTGTCCTTGCTCGACGTGCCCGCCACGATTCTCTGGGCGCTCGGGGCCGCGCGTCATGGCTCCTACGACGGACGGCCGCTCACTGAGCTCGTGGACTCGGCGGCGCTCACCGCACGTTAGCAGTGGATGTCACGCGTGACTGACGAGCGTGCAGCTCGCGCATGCCGGTGGGTGGCCTCGGCCGCTGTTCGTTCTTCGGGAAATTGTCATACTCGGCTCGGCCTGCCCTGTTACAATTCACTTGTGGAGTTTCGTGCCCAAGTGACCGGAGAATGCTGTGCGCCTGGCCGAATTCATCGAGACGAACTCCGAGCCCATTTTGGTCGAATGGGTGGCCTTCGCAAAGACGCGTGGGCCAGCCGCGCAGTTGATGGACGAGGCGGCGCTCCGGGACCACGCGTCAGAGATGCTGAAGGCCATCGCGATCGACCTCCGAACCCCGCAGAACTCTTCGGAACAGGTCGAGAAGTCCAAGGGGAAGGCGGATGCGACCTCCTCTGGTCCGGACACGGCAGCAGAGGTGCATGGCGCGGATCGCGCGTGGAGCGGCTTCACCATCGGCCAGATGGTGTCCGAATATCGGGCACTGCGTGCCAGTGTCATTCGGCTTTGGATCAAGAGCTGTGGCACGCTGGCGGGCGTCGTCCTCGACGATCTCGTGCGCTTCAACGAAGCCATTGACCAATCGATCGCCGAGTCGATCACTCGTTACTCGGATGATCTCGGCCATTCCAAGGACATGTTTCTCGCCGTACTCGGCCACGATCTTCGTACGCCGCTCAGCGCGATCGTCACGTCGTCCCAGTTCATGCTGGACACGGGTGAGCTGGTCGAGCCGAATCTCACTCTGACGAAGCGCATTGCGCACAGTGCGAGGCGCATGAACGAGATGGCGGACGAGCTGCTGGACTTCACGCGCAGTCAGCTCGGGTCGGGGGTCCCGATCGAACGCGCGCCGCTGGACATCGCGAAAACATTGCGACACTCCGTTGACGAGATCGAAGCGGCGCACCCGAACTGCATATTCGAGATGAGCGCGACGGGACACACGGACGGCGAGTGGGACGGCGCGAGGATGAGTCAGGTCTTCGCGAATCTGCTGGGCAATGCCGCCCAACATGGAGCGCCTGGGAGCCCGGTCAGAGTGCAGCTCTTGGGAGAGCTCGACGAAGTAGTGATCATCGTTCACAATTTCGGCAACGTAATCCCGCCGTCGGAGATCTTCGGGATCTTCAGTCCTTTCAAGCGTCTCAGGCCCGGCGAGCCGGCGTCACGCGACGCGAGCAGTCTCGGGCTGGGTTTGTTCATCGCGGATCGCATTGTGAAGGCGCACGCGGGGACGATCGATGTTCAGTCGTCACTGGAGGAAGGGACCTCGTTCATCGTTCGGCTCCCGCGCGATTCGAAGGCACCGCCGGCGCCGCTTCGAGCGGTGTCGCGCACGGATCGGCGCGCCCAGCGGCGAGACAAGGAATCACGATCCAACTGACGCGATCCTGCGACCGCGACCAGCCGATCGGCTCATAGCGCGCTGCGCGCCTCGTCCGTCGACATGATGTGCCGTTCCACCAGCTCCCTGAACTCCGGAGGTAATGCGATCTTCCTGAGCTCGATGTCCACGCACACAAGCACCAGATGCGCCGCCGCGAGCAGCGACTTCCTGTCCTCATGGAAGAGATCGACGTTCATCGTCACCGACGTCCTGCCAATGTTGCTGAAGTACGCGACGATCACGATCTGATCGTCGAGCCGCGCCGGCGAGGAATACTCGATGTGCATCACCTTCCGCGGCAGCCACACCTTGTATTGCGCGTGCAGCTTGCTCAGCGGCGTGCCGAGCGAGCGGTACAAATCCGTTTCGGCGATGTCGAGGAAACGGGTGTACGCGCTGTACCGTGCGATGCCGGCGAGGTCGATGTCCTCCCAGCGGATGTAATCGGTGGTCACGAACGGGGCCTTGGCAGTCATCCCGGGAATCTATCCCCGGCCGGCGCGCCCTGCGAGAATTCGCTGGACGGTGGCGGAACTTTCGCCGTTGCCGCCGCCTTGAGTTCTACCACCCTCGCGGAGCATCCCCCCTCATGTCCGAGCGCACCGGCGCGATCCAGCCGATCGCGATCTATCACGAGCATCCGGACTGGTTCCGCCCGCTCTTCGCCGAGCTCGATCGCCGGTCCGTGCCCTACGAGCGCCTCGATGCCGCCGCACACAGCTACGACCCATCAGAGACGACGGTCCCCTGGTCGCTCGTCTTCAACCGCACCTCGCCCTCCGCATATCTGCGCGGGCACGGCCAGGCGACCTTCTATACGCTCGACTGGCTCCGCCACCTCGATCGCATCGGCGTCCCCGTCGTCAACGGCGCACAGCCGTACACGGTCGAGATCTCGAAGGCGATGCAGCTCGACATCCTCCGCGGGCTCGGCCTCCCCTACCCGCGCGCACGCGTCATCAACCATGCGAGCATGGCTCCACGCGCAGCGCGCGGACTTCGTTTTCCCGTGCTGGTGAAGGCGAACATCGGCGGGTCGGGCGCAGGCATCGAGCGCTTCGACACCGAGGATGCGCTCGCCATGGCCGCCGCCGATGGCACAATCGACCTGGGGATAGACAGCGTCGCGCTCGTGCAGGAGCAGGCTCCGCTCACCGATGCCCACATCACCCGCGTCGAAGTGCTCGGCGGCAAGTTCCTGTACGCGATCGACGTCTACCCCGACGTGGGCTCGTTCAACCTCTGTCCCGCCGACGTCTGCCAGACCACCGACGGCCGCGAGCTCGTTCGCGCCGCGTGCGCGACCGACCTCGCGAAGAACGGCATGCGGGTGGAAGCCGCGCATCCGTCCCGCGAGATCATCGCGCAGATCGAGAGGCTCTCGGCGCACATTGGGCTCGACATCGGC
Source organism: Gemmatimonadales bacterium (assembly GCA_038239265.1). Classification (GTDB taxonomy): domain Bacteria; phylum Gemmatimonadota; class Gemmatimonadetes; order Gemmatimonadales; family Gemmatimonadaceae; genus FEN-1250. The sequence goes on from JBBSEY010000002.1 coordinate 10,637, forward strand.
GGCATCGAGTATCTCGTCGACGAGCGCGACGGAAAGCACTACTTCTATGATGTGAACTGCCTCTCGAACTTCGTCGCAGACGCGGTGAACGTCGTCGGCTTCGACCCGTTCGCGCGGCTCGCGGACTATCTCGAGGAGCGCGCGGGCTTTCGCGGCTCGCTCGTGGGCGCGGCGTGATGCGATACGGCTACTGGATGCCGGTATTCGGCGGATGGCTGCGCAACGTCGCCGACGAAAAGATGGAAGCCAGCTGGGAGTACACGAAGAAGCTCGCCATCCGCAGCGAGGAGCTCGGCTACGATCTCACGCTCGTCGCCGAGCTCTTTCTGAACGACATCAAAGGGATCGATGCTCCGTCGCTCGATGCGTGGTCCACCGCCGCTGCGCTCGCGGCGGTCACGAACAAGCTCGAGCTAATGGTCGCCGTACGTCCGACCTTTCATCTCCCCGCGATCTTCGCGAAGCAGGCCGCGAACATCGATCAGATCTCGGGCGGCCGGCTCTCGCTCAACCTCGTCTCGTCGTGGTGGAAGGACGAGGCACGCCGCTTCGGCGTTCGCTTCGACGAGCACGACGATCGCTACGCCCGTACCGAAGAGTGGCTCGGCATCGTGAGCGGCGCGTGGCACGACCACCAGCTCTCGCACGAAGGGAAGTACTACACGGTCGACGAGACGATCGTCGAGCCCAAGCCCGTCGCTCGCGGCGCGCGCACGCGGCCCACCGTCTGGGCCGGCGGCGAGTCCGAGGCCGCGAAGACGCTCATCGCGCGCGACTGCGATGCCTACGTCATGCACGGCGATCCGCCGGAGCGCATCGCGCCGAAGGTCGCGGACCTGAAGCAGCGGCGGGAGGGGTTCGAGAAGCCGCCTATGCAGTACGGAATGGCGGCGTATGCGATCGTCCGGGACAGCGATGCCGAGGTTAAGAAGGAATTGGCGCGCATAACCAACGTAGCCGAGGGGACACCGGGGTACGGGAACTACCGCGATTGGATAGCGAATACCAGATTGGAGCAGCAGGTCTCGCTCGAGGATTACTCGGTGTCGAACCGGGGGTTGCGCGCGGGGCTCGTCGGCACACCGGAGCAGGTCGCGGATCGCGTGCGCGAGCTCGAAGCGGTGGGTGTAGACCTGCTGCTGCTCCAGTGCAGCCCGCAGGCCGAGGAGATGGAGCGGTTTGCTGAGCAGGTGATGCCGCTGGTGGCCGGATCGCGCGCCGCGGCGGAAGCCAAGAGCTGAGCCGGAGGATTGGGATGGCGCTCGAGATGCGCGCGGAGTGCGAGAAGTGTCACGCTCTTACACCCGCGAATGGACTCGCCTTCATTTGCTCGTACGAATGCACATTTTGCGAGTCGTGCACCGGATCGCTGAATGGCACCTGCCCGAACTGCGGCGGCGAGCTCTTGCCGCGGCCCCGGAGAAAGTGATCCGGAAGTCGCGGAGGACACATCACGTACTCGCTGTGGGTGCTCGATCGTCTGGACGTTCACGTCGAAGCCGACGGTAGCCGTCACCAGTTGTGGACTCGACGAACCTCCATGGGGACACGATCAGCCTCTCGCACTCGGCGCTCACGCAAATGGACGCCGGCACCGTGCATTTTGCCTCGGGCTCGCTCTCGGGCACTTGCGCGCTGAAGGTGTCGATCGCGTATGTGGTCGACCGAGGCATGCCGTCTGCAGACTCCGCCACCTACTCACTCCACACCGAAGGGCTGTTGTGCGGCCGCAGCGTGAGCCGGGATACCTCGGTCACCATCCCATACACGCCACCGCCTCTCTGACCGCATAAAGGGGCACCGAACCCGCAACGCCCGTCCGCAGCACCCATTATATTTGAGCTGTCCCGTAGCCCCGGTGCACCGTGCGCGATACCCTGTCCCGCCGCACTTTTCTCAAGTCTTCGGCACTCGCCGTCGCTGCGCTCGCTGCCTCAAGTAAGGCAGTAGCCGCGGCCGCGCCCCTCTTCGCTGGTCCGGGTGATGAGCCCGACGACGACGTAAAGACGGTGCTGCGCGAGAAGTTCGGCACGCGTGTGATTCGAGAAGGGCACGTCACGCTCGATGTACCCGACGTCGCCCCCGACAGCCGCGAGGTGCCTCTGCTCATCGAGAGCGACCTGCCGATGACGCCGGATAATTACGTGCAAGGCTTCCACATCATCGTCGATCACAATCCCGACATTTACCTCGCGGGCTTCGACTTCACCGCTGCTATCGGCGCTGCGACCCTCGACACACGCATCAAGATGCGGCGCAGCTCGCACATACGCGTGATCGCGGAGACGAGCAAGGGCGAGCTCTGGTCAGCGTCGCGCTTCGTCTACACGTCACTGAACGGGTGCGTCTGATGAGCGACGTCGGCCAGGGGAAGATCATTCTCCCCACGAAGATCGCGCGCGGCGCGGTGATCAACATCCGCGCGCTACTCTCGCATCCGATGCTGACGGGTATGAGCCGCGATCAGGCCGGGATCCCGATTCCAGCCTACTTCGTCAACGACGTGGTGATCACGTACGGCGGCGAGCACGTCGCGCACTTCGAGTGGAGCTCGGGAATCAGCCGCGATCCCTTCGTGGGCTTCTCGCTCCGCGCCGACAAGGAAGCGCCGGTGACGGTCACCTGGAAGGACAACAAGGGTGGCGTCTACACGCAGAGCGCGGACATCAAGTTCGGCGTGGCTTAGCGCGTCCAGACGACGAGACTGCCGCAGCCACCCGGGAATTGCGCCGGCTCGGTCGCGCTCGAGTACACCTCGATCCCCGAGACGTCGTGTGGCGAGATCTCGCCAGTGAATTCGCGCACGGAGCCATTGAACTTGAGATTGTCCAGATAGACCGTGAAGCCGCAGGGGCTCAGGCTTCCCATTCCACGAATCGACGCGTCGCAACCGATGCCCCCTTCGCTGGACACGCTCACGCCAGGAACTTCCCGCAATAGATCGCATATGCTCGTCGAGCTCGTTCGGGCGATTTTGTCACGCGTGATGAAGTGCCCGAACCCGCGCCGGCTTCGCTCCAGAAAGCCGGTGTAGTCGCGCACACGGCGGCTCTCCTTTCCAAATATCGTCACCGTTTGGAGCGTCTCGACGCGCTTCGACATGACGATCGTCACGGCGGCCGGCTCATCCGCCAGCGGCGTGATCGCAGCGCGCGCGGGCTCGTAGCCGAGCGCGCGCGCTTCGACCATGCGCGTTCCGTTCGCGAGCCCTCCCAGCGAGAAGATCCCCCGCACGTCCGTGGTCGCGGTGGCCGGAGAGCCGTCGACCACAACCTGCGCCCCTTCGAGCGCACGACCATCCCTGGTCGTAACCCTGCCCGACACTCTCGCACCAGACGCCGTATCGCCCCCTAACACGAGCGCGGTGCGCGCGATTCCGCGCGCCTCCACGGCGAGATCGACGTAGCCCGTGGTGCGCGCGCCGTTCTCCGCGCGAAGCTGATAGTCACCGGCGTCCAGCCCGCAGAGTGCGAACCATCCGTCCTCGTTCGTCTTCGCATGCAGCTGCCGCGTTTCGCGATGCACGCCCCGCGCACCGAGGGCAAGCACCTGCCACACCACCACGATCAACGTCGACGGAGCCGGCGCGCCGCTTCGCCCGTCGTACACGTGCCCCACCACCGATCCCGTCGAGTCGCGTCCCTTCGTAGCGCTCGGTGCATGTCCCGTCGCACAGATAGCGCTTGTGAGCCGCACCGCCGACGGTATGGATAGCGCGATGCGCGCGTCCGTCCCATCCTCGATCGTCACTGCGCCGTACGGCGCGAGTACGCCGAGCGTGTCCAGGAGGGGATGGAGAATGCCAGCGATGTACTGTCCGGCATGCACCCCTTCGATGCGAAAGCGGCCGAGTGAGTCCGTCGTGGCCGTGTACGCCTCGTGGCCGGGCGGTTGCCGCACGAGCTGCACGATGGCTCCGGTGAGCGGCTCGCGGCGCAAACTGTCATACACCACGCCAGAAACACCACCTCCCTGTGCCCGCACACGCGCGGGAACGACCGCGACAAGCGTGATCCATAAGGCAGCGATGGTTCGGAGAAAACTCAGCGACATGGCGACCAGTGATAGCGAGTTGGGCCCGACTGGGCGGCATCCAAACCAGAGTGGGGCTAAGCGAACCATTGCACCCGTTTTGCGGGAGCGCCAGACGCGCGCCCCTCCTGCGCGCCGCGCCGATCCCTCATCCTTACCCCATGCGATCCTGCGCCACCTTCGTCTTCGCCCTCCTCGCTGCCGCTTCGGCACCGGCCGCCGCGCAGCGTGTGCCTCCGGCCACCCTGACGCTGGATTCCAACTCGGCCGCTGCGCTTCGTCGCCGCCAGCCTCGCGAGCGCCCCGACACGATTCGCGCCTTCCCCGTGCGCAGGCTCGCGCCCGGCGCCTACGCAGTGCTCGGCGACACCGGACGCGGCTCGGAAGGACGATCGAATGCCGGCTTCGTCGTCACGAAGACCGGAGTCGTCGTCATCGACGCGCTCGCGAGCCCGGCGCAAGGCAAGGCGCTGCTGCGAACGATTCGCACGGTAACGCGACTTCCAGTGAAGTGGCTCATCCTCACACATCATCATCCCGATCACACGTTCGGTGCCATCGTATTCAAGCGCGCGGGCGCGAAGGTAGTCGCGCACCCCGATCGCCGCACGCTCGCGTCCGAGGACGGCGACGATGCGATGGTGAGCGCATGGGCCGGCGTCCTCGGCCTGCGAGAGATGCAAGGATTCGCTTTCGCCGACACCCCGGATGTCCCGATCGCACACGACACCACGATGGTCCTCGGCGGTCGCACGTTCGTCATCGAGGTCCCAGGTACCGCACACACGCCGGGCGACCTCGTGATCTGGCTGCCGGACACGCGCGTGCTGTTCGCGGGCGATTTGCTCATCGAGGATGGTGTCGCGATGGTGGTGGACGGAAGCTCCGGTGGCCTGCTCTCGGCGCTCGACCGGGTCGAGGCGCTGAAGCCTATCGCGATCCTGCCGGGGCACGGACGAATCCCAGTGAAGCCGCTGGAGCTCATCGAGCTCACGCGCTGCGAGACGCTGTCGCTTCGCGCGAAGATGCGGGACGATGTGCAACGCGGGGTGTCGATGAGCCGCGCGCTGGCGCAGTTGCCGCCCGCGGATCGCGACAGACCCGTGTCGCGCAACTCGCGCGTGCGTCGCAACGCCGTTCGCATTTTCGCGGAGCTCGAGAAGGAGCTAATGGCGTCGAGCGGCGACAATTCCGCGCAGAGCGATTCTGTCGCGATGCTGTCCTGCCCGCGTTGAGCCTGTGAAACGCACGCTTGCAGTGAGTGAAACGTCGGGATAGAATTGTCTCCCTTTTCGTATTCAGGGAATGATTCACACGCCCTTCGTCTCATCGCTCACGCCACCGTTCGTCTTCGTCGGTGAGCGTCTCTGGCTCGACTTCATCAATACCGACGACGTGCGCCGCGGCGCGCGCGTGGACGTGCTTCGAGACTTCGAGCAGCTCATTCGCTGGCTCGAGGCGACTTCGGTGCTGGACGGTGAGCGTGCGGGAGGGATTCGCAGGCGTGCGCAGCAGCAACCCGCCGGCGCCACGGCATCACTCGCCGACGCGCGGCGCATTCGCGCCTCGCTGCGGGCGTTGGCCGAGCGGGGCTCGCAGACGGCCGAGGTGCGCGTCAACGCGTTGGGCGAGATCAACCGAGTGCTCGGACGCAGCGCGGGGACGCGCCGTGTGGAGGCCCGCGCGGACGGAAGCTTCGTGCGGAGCTTCGTGCCGGTTGGCGATGCGTTCGCGGGGCTGATGATCCCCGTGGTCGAGTCGGCGGCCGATGCGCTCGTGACGAACGAGCTCGTACGGGTGCGGCGCTGTGCGGACGCGCGGTGCCTGCACGTCTTCTTCGACAGCACCAAGAACGGCCGACGGCGCTGGTGCGACATGTCGACGTGCGGCAACCGCGCGAAGGCCGCGCGGCACCGCAGGCGGGTAACGGAGAGCGCGCTCGCGGCGCGCGCGTCGTAAGCTAGAGGCCGATCAGAATTCCGAAGTTGACCGGGACCTGCGTGATCGACTTCCGGTTGATGACACCCGTGTCGTTCGTGTAGACGTTCTGCACGCGGCCTTCACCGAAGAGGCTCACGCGTCCGATCGTGACCGCGACGCCGGCTCCGCCATCTATTCCGAAATGGACTTTGGAGGTCGTCGTGCCACCGGTGCTATCGGGGACGTTTCGCACGTCGAAGGCGCCGATGCCTGCAGTGAGATAGGGACGCACGGGCCCTGGCAGAAGGTTGATCTGCAGTCCGCCGGTGCCGCTCAGAATGTTCGCGTGCGAATCGGGGATGCCGAGTGCCTGCTTGTAGTCGAACTTCTGGAAGGAGAGGTTGATGCGGATTGCCGGGAGCGGCCCGAGATGCACGAGCAAAAAGCCCTGCCCGGTATATCCGCTCTTGAAGTCATCCTTGGCTTGTCCGACCGGGACGATGGTGCCACCGCCGAAGCCGATGCTGAGAATCGACTGTTTGCGCTGAGCGTGCGCGAGCGATGAGGAGAGCGGGAGCGCGAGCGCGGAGAGGGCGGCGGCGGCGAACGTGCGAGTCAGGCGTTTGGGCATCGGGGATCCGGGTGGGGTGGGCGAGCGCACTTCGACCACCGAGAAACGGATCGATCCCGGAATTCTTCTCACGGTGCAAAAAAAGCGGGCGCCGTGACGGCGCCCGCTCTCCTGCTACCGAACCCGGATCGATCAGCTTGCAATCTCCGGGCGCGCCTTGATGTATCCCATCTCCACTGCGTAGCCTGCGAGCTTCTTCTGCAGCACGCGACGGCCCCGGAAGAGGCGCGACTTGACCGTCCCCTCCGGAATGCCGAGGATGTTGGCGATCTCGGCGTAGCGCAGCCCCTGAACGTCGCTGAGAACGACGGCGAGCCGGTAGTCTTCCGGCAGCGCGTCGATCGCGCGCGTGATCTCGTCGTCCATGAACGAGTCGTAGAATTTCCCCTCGGGATCGGCCTCGCCGACGATCTCGTACGCGCCGCGGCCATCCTCATCTTCGGGGATGCGCACTTCGCGCGCGTCGATGCGCCGCTTCCGGCTCACGAACGCGTGATAGAGAATCGTGAACAGCCAGGCACGTACGTTCGTCCCGAGTTGATATTGCTCCCACCGGTCGAAGGCGCGGAGCATCGTCTCGGAGACGAGGTCTTCTGCTTCATCGCGCTCGTGCGTGAGCTTGAGCGCAAAACTGTAGAGCGCATCGAGGTGCGTGAGCGCTTCGCCTTCGAATTGCGCGCGACGCTTCACGCGGTCTTCGGATGAAGCTGCTCGAGTGTTCTCCGCAACGACGGGCGCCGCCAGAGTCGTCGGCATTCCTTCCCCCACGGGCGGCATGTTCCTTGTAGTGCCCCCACCACTGCCGGCTCGCGCTCCCGTGCGTAGGAGCGCACGGATCGTTTGAGCTCGGTCGCGATGCCAGCCGCACTGGCCGCATCGCCTTTCACACGTGACATGAACCACGCCCCTTCGAGCGTCGCGACGACGAACCGCGCCAGACGCGCGGTGTCCGCGTCATCACTCAGCCGCGGCCGCGCTTCCCACAACACCGCTTCGATTTGATCGGACCAACGTTGAAAAAGCGCATCGACCAGCTGACGAAAGCCTTCGTGCTGCGACGCCATCTCCGTTGCGAGCGCTCCACAGGGGGTTCCGGTGCTGCACGCCTCAGGAGACTGTGCGGAGATGACTGCGTCGATGAAGCGGGTAAGGCGCTCGATCGGCTCGATCGTGGGCTCGCGGAGAGCAGTAAGTCCTCGTTCGGCAAAGCTTTCGAATTGGAGCTTGAGCACCGCGTACCCCAGCTCTTCCTTCGATTTGAAGTAGTGATAGAAATGCCCCTTGCCACAGAGGCCGGACTCGCGAATGACCTCATCGATCGAGGTCTCGGCGAAGCCCTGACGGACCATGACGGCGGTGGCGGCTTCCACGATCTGGGTGCGGCGATCTTTCATGGGGTAGAGTATAAGACTCCCCAGTCCATATGTCAAGTAAACGCTTGAGTATCAAGTAAGCACATAATTTATAACGGTTTAAAGAGTACAGGTAACTACCTGACTGTTCGGGTAGGTATTAGCTGGCGATGAGTTTGGACCCGCCAGTCCTAATCCCCTACGCATCGTCCCACGCCGAGTTTCGCACTACATTCTCCCGCTCACGGAAACCATCCGCGTCACTCGGAGCTACGTGCAACTGCTCTCCCTCGCTGCGCTTCGTCGCGCGCCGCTGGCGGAGGGATATCAAATCGTACGCGCCAATCCCTGTTCGGTGTCGTACGCCCGCTTCCTCTACACGGAAGTCGGACGTGACCACCGTTGGATCGATCGCACGACGTGGAGCGACGAGCAGTACGCGGAGGTGCTCGAACGCCCGACGACATCCGTGTGGGTGCTCTACGGGCACGGCGTCCCCGGAGGATTTTTCGAGCTCCGCGCGCACGACGACGACTCCGTCGAGATCACCTACTTTGGTTTGATGCGGCAATTCATCGGAAAGGGGCTCGGCAAGCAGCTACTCTCCTTCGCCGCGGAGACCGCATGGTCGCTCGGACCGTCGCGCGTGTGGCTGCACACCTGCACACTGGACTCTCCCGTGGCGCTTTCGAACTATCTCGCGCGAGGGTTCGAGAAGTATCGGGAAGAGGAATATGAGGTGCGGGCGTAGCGCATTGCAGCGAGCGCGGAGCCACCGCTTTGAGGTGCACAAAAAAAACGGCCTGGGACGGACAAGGAACCGATAGTATCGACGCCGCTCGTAGTAGCCGTTTTGGTCCGCGCTGTCGTCCGTTTTTGTGTGCAGTCCACCAGCAGTTGGCGATGCCCGCTCAGCGCGGACGCCTGCGCCCCGGTCCCCCGCCCCCGCGCCTCTTCCCTCGGCCGCTGCCGCCGCCGCCGCGTGGCGGCCCGCCGTGCTTTCGCTCGCCATGCCGCGGTGCGCGTCCCTCGTACGAACGCTCGGGCGCGCGCTCCCGCTCTATCTCCTCAGGCATCCACGGACGGTCGAGCAACTCCTGCAGCTCATCCAGCGTCGCCGCGCGCAGCGACCCGCGCGCACCACGATGCACCGCGAAGCGCAGCGGACGGTCGAGCACCGGCAGCTCACTCCCGGTGAGAGTGCGCGCCATCTTCTCGGGCAGCCGGAGTCGCGCCACGCCGACCCTACCTCCCGGCGATTCCGCCGCATCCTCGACATCGTACTCGATCGGCACTTCGTGATCGCGCACGGTCGTCGTCGAGGGCAGCGCGAGCCACCGCTTGCGCACCGCCGCGGGCACGATCGTATCCGCATCGATGCTGAGCTGCGCAGCACGAAAGTCGTCGACGGAGGTGGCGCTCTCCAGCATCTTGGCATACACCGCCGTCAGCTCCGCCAGCGACAGCCTTGGCGTTTCACCTCCGCTCCGCCGGTACACCTCGCGAAGCTCCTCGATGGCGGCGCGATTGCGCTTGACCGCGAGATGCCGGGCCTCGAAGCGCGCGAGCGACTCCGCAATCTTCGCGCGTGCCTCTACTGCGAGCTCCGGCGGGAAGGTCTCCACCGGCTCCTCCTCGCGGCCGAGCTCGAAGCCGAAGTACGTGACCTGGCTCCGCAGCACGAGCTGCGAGCGCTTACGATGCGCATCGAAGACGAGCTCCGGCGGCTCATGCGTCGCGTACTGTTTGATCAGGTCGTACGGAATCTGCGTTCCCTCGATCGCCGCTCGCGGAATGCCCATGCGGTCCGCGAAGTAGCGCAGCTCCCCCGCGATCGCGCCGTAGCTCGAGCACACGCTCGTCTTCGACACGCGCGCTTCTTCGCCAGTCGCGGTGCGCTCCTCGATCACGAGATCGAATGGCATGATGCGCGCAATGAGACCCGCGAACTGGCGCGCGATGCGCTCACCTGCAATCGGCAGCGTGTCCGGCAGATCGAGCTCGAGGCTTCGATAGATGCTCGCCATGCCGAGCGCTGCGTCCTCGACGGTCTTCACCAGCGCGCCGCGTTCCTCCCCCCACCCCTCGATCCCCTCGGCGAACAGATAGCGCGGCAGCCCGTACACGTCGCCCTTGTACCCGTACGCCGCGTACGCGTCGGCGAAGAGATTGTACGCCGTGAGATTGTCGCTCCCTGGTACGAGGAGCCCCCGCAGGTCGCGCTCCTCGCGCGTCATGCGATGCAGCGACTCGATCGACGCCATGATCGCGACGTAGGGAATCAACTCATCGCTCGCGTGCACGAGCAGCTCGGCCCACGCGCGATCGACGGGGAGCGCCTCCACCGCGGCCCCGTAGTGCGAGAGGCGGCCGTTCTCGATGATGCCGCGCGCCTCGAGCGTGCGCACCGCGTTGCGATACGACGTGACGTCGAGCGGCACCGGCAGCTCGAGCTCGTCGGCGCGGACGCCGAGTCCAGCGCAGGTGAGCGCGACGCGCTCGGAATCGCCGGCGAGCTGGAACTCCGGCTCGGTGGGGCGAAGCGCCTTGAAGCGGATGTCGCGGTCGCTGAGGATGAACACGCGTCCACCCGCCACGCGCCCGTGCACGCGTCCCGCCATTTGCAGGATCTCGTTCGCCCCCAGGTGCACGCGCGAGAGCACGTTCTTTCCGCCCTCGATGAGATTCGTGAAGCGCATGTCCTCGATCACGACCGTGTCGAGCCCGTGCACGTTGAGCGCGCTCTGGCCGGCAGCCGTCATGCTCAGCACGTACGGCTTCTTCACGTCGCCCTCGAGAAAGGGACGAATGACGCGAATCGGCTCCCCGCCATGGTAGAACGCTGCACTGATGCGCGGATAGCGTCGTTGCACGAAGCCGGCGACATCTTCGACTGCTGCGCGTGTCGGGAGGAACACGCCCACACCGCGACGCTCCTTCTGCACCTCGCGGAGGAACGTCTCGTCGAGAAAGTCGAGCGGCTTCCGGTGCACGATCGTCACCTGCGCCGCCTTCGCGGGATCGAAGGCGTGCGTCTCGAGCACGGCGGCGGAGCCGAGGTAGCGCGCGTAGAACGTTGGGTCGACGGTGGCACTGAGCCAGATGAAGCGCGCGCCCACGCGCTTGCCGAGGGCGAGACAGAGCTCGAGCTCGGCTGAGGTCTGATGGATCTCGTCGACCACGAGGGTGTCGCGCGCGGAGATGTCGCCGTCCTGGAACCAGCGGCGCGCGATTCCCGTGGTCACGATCACGACGTTCCAGCTCGGCGTTTCGGGGGTGGCTTCGCGCTCGCGGTTGACGACTCCGACGCGGAGCTCCGTCGTGCGGAGGATGGTTTCGGCGATCGGGCGAATTGCGAGCGTCTTGCCGGTGCCTGTGCCGGCGACGATGCCGAACCCTTTCCCCTCAGCGGCAAGCTCGAGGATCTCGCTGCCGTGCTCGCGCTGAAGCAGCGTGTCGAGATGCAGACGGACGGCGAGCTCGATGGTCTCGCACGCCGCGCGCGTAGGTGCGATGACGATGATCCGACCTGTCGACGGCTCGGCAGCCGCGAAGGCTTCGCGATCGGGCGGAAGGTAGTGATCGCGTACGTGACGCAATTTCGCTCGGCTACCTCGGCCTGCGCGGAGCGTACGACTGATGGGGAGGACGCTGCACTCTCTCCTCGCGCGGGCGCGGAGGTGCGGTGTGCTCCTGATTGTGCTGCGGCGGAGAGGACGGTGGCGCCGGCGGCGGTCGCGTGTTGCGCTTCTCCTGCTCATCGCGTCTGCGCTGCATCTCGACACGCTGGCGTTCCTGGTCGTCGCGCAGCTGCTGTTGCTGCTGTTGCTGCTGTTGCTGCTGTTGCTGCTGTTGCTGCTGCGAGATGCGCGGCTGCTCATCGCGCGAGGGCACGGATTGCTGGGGAGTGTAGCTGTTCGGCGTGGGCTGCATGGGAACAAATGTACGTGCGCTGCCGGCTGGCGCATCGCTGCCGAAGACGACGCGCGCGTTCATCGGGCGCTTTCGGATGGCAGTGGCGCAGTCGGTGGGTGCCGGCTGGTGCGTGGGCGGAACGCCATCGATCCAGATGCGGCACATTCCCGGAGGCGGACGATGACTGTCCGGCACCCCGGATGGAGTCGCCTGAGCCAGCAGCGCGGTCGTCGAGATCGCGAGGCCGGCTAAGAGCAGTGCGAGTTGCTTCATGGAGCTCCCAGAGTCGTGTAGCATCCACTCCAAAGGCAGGGTGCGGGCCACAAACCGAGTCTGGTGAAAATGACGTAAGTCGCTGATGTGAAACGACTCATATGGCGCAGAAGATTCGAAGTGAATGGTTCTGTCCTCCGAGCAGGACACCAACGTCCCGTGCGCTGGACGCAAAGTCTGGCTACCCGCCTCGTCGCGCGCGCCCGGCGGGCGGGAGCAGAAGCACCGAGACGTGCTGCTCTCGCGCGGCTCTCAACAGCTGCTCCAGCGCATCGCTCGTTTCCCACGGAACTCCGGCGAACAGCGCATCCAGTGGCTGCGTCATGCCGAGCAGGGCGATGGCGCCGTCGTCAGCTGGCGCGCAGACGAGAGCCGAATAGCGCAGCGCCTCGAACGCATGATCGACGAGGTCGCGCGGCACATCGCGATCGGCGTTGGTGATGATGACTCGCTGTGTACCATCTGCGATGCGATCTCGAACGACTGCCATCACACGGACGCCGGCGCTGTGGTCGGAGAAGGCGACGGTTTCGATGGCGCGGCGCTGCATGCGCTCTCGTGACGTCGTCTGCCCACTCGTGCCCAACTTCTCGGTCGCTTGCATAGCACCTCGCACTGCATATTCATATTCGAATCGCACTCACGTGCCTGCGATGGCCATGCACAAGTCGCGCTAGAGTATACACTCGGTGCGATGCAGGTTCCGATATATAGTCACATGCGACACAAGTGTGACGACACACGTGATGCGCGTCACACCAACGCTCAATCTCCGAACGAAATTCCCGTCGCGCGTGCGGTGAGCATCACGTCGTGATCGAGCTCGACCCGCTTCGGAACTCTCAGCACTTCCGAGATCGGCACGCACACGATGTGCGGCGACTGCAGCGCGACCATCTCGCCCCAGCGCCCGTCGGCGATCGCGCGCACCGCCGCGCCGCCAAAGCGCGTCGCCAGCAGACGATCGTAGCCGGTAGGCATCCCGCCGCGCTGCAGATGCCCGAGCACCAGCGAGCGACACTCCTTTCCCGTGCGAATGCCGATCTCGTGCGAGAGCATCTCCGCGATGCCGCCAACGCGCCGTGCCTCGCCCGGCAGCGAGTCGCCCATCGTCGACTCCTTCCCGCCCATCGGATACGCACCCTCCGCGGCGACGACGATCGAGAAGAGCCGCCCCGCGCGATCGCGATTCCGGATCTTGTCGCACACGCGCTCGATGTTGTACGGGATCTCGGGAATGAGAATGACATCGGCGGTGCCCGCGAGACCGCTGTAGAGCGCGATGAATCCCGCGTCTCTCCCCATCACCTCGAGCGTGATCACGCGATCGTGGCTCTCGGCGGTGGTGTGCAGCTTGTCGATCGCCTCAATCGCCGTCGACACGGCGGTGTCGAAACCGAACGTCGTGATCGTCAGACTCACATCGTTGTCGATGGTCTTGGGCACCGCGACGATCTTCACTCCCTTCTCGTACAGCTTCTGCGCGATGCCGAGCGAGCCATCGCCGCCGATCGTGAGTATCGCGTCGATGCCGAGATCGTTCGCGCGCTCGATCAGCTCATCGGAGCGATCGACCACGATGATCGAGCCGTCCGGCTGCCGTTCGGGAAAGTGAAATGGATTTCCGCGATTCGTCGTGCGCAGGATGGTGCCACCGAGGTGTCCAATGCCACTCACGGTCTCGCGATTGAGCGGAATCACATCGTCGTCGCCGAGCAGGCCGGCGTAGCCGCGCTTGATGCCAAGGACGTCCCAGCCGCGATCGAGGGCGGAAAGGACGGCGGCGCGAATGACTGCATTGAGTCCCGGTGCGTCGCCGCCGCCGGTGGAAATTGCGATGCGCATCAGGGCAGGAAAGAGAATGCTGTATGAGGGGATGGACCGGTGCAGCGCACGCGTGGGCGCACTCTATATATCGCGCTCAACTGTTCAAGGGAATCTATGCGAAGCGGATACTCGCTGCTGGAGCAGCTCGTCGTGCTCTCCGTCATGACGATCCTGTTCGCCATCGCTGCCCCCCGGCTGCACTCGGCGCTCGACCACACCGCGGTGCGCAACGCGCGCATACAACTCATCTCGACGCTGGAATCGGCGCGCGGCTCGGCGCAGTCGCGCTCGGAGCGAGTGTCGCTCGCCATGGACAGCACTGCCGGGCTGCTGCGAGTTCTCGCTGGGGCGGACACTCTCCTCGTGCGTCCGCTGCGCACGGAGCTGGGCGTCATGGTCTCGGCGTCGCGGAGCATGGTCACGTATGGGGCGAGCGGGCGAGGCTACGGCGCTGCGAACGCAACGATAGTGCTCAGTCGCGGGGCCGCCGCCGAAACGGTGTTCGTCGCGCGGCTCGGTCGTGCGCGATGGTGAGTACTTACGCGGGCACCGCTTCGATCTCCGCGGCCACGGTGCCGAAGTCGTATCCGGGAACCGAGATGCGGGGAATCGGGGTGCCGAGCGTGCGCTCGATGAGGCGAACCATCGAGATCTCGTCGGCGGCCATGAAGGTGAACGCATCACCCGTCGCCGCCGCACGTCCCGTTCGTCCAATCCTGTGCACGTAGTCCTCGGCCTGCGCGGGCACGTCGTAGTTGATCACGTGCGAGATGCCGGCAATGTCGAGCCCTCGCTGCGCGATATCGGTGGCGACGAGCACGCGGATCGTACCCTTCTTGAACTGGTCAAGCGCATCGGTGCGCTGGCCCTGCGATTTTTCCGAGTGCATCGCGAGCGAGGAGATTCCCTCGCTGTCGAGCTTGCGCACCACCTTGTCCGCGCCGTGCTTGGTGCGCGTGAATACGAGCACCGAATCGAGCTCCTTTTGGCGCAGGAGCTCAACGAGCAGCTCGCTCTTCCTGTCGCGCGGTACCGGATACACAGCGTGCGTCACCGTACTGGCCGCCTGGGTGCGGAGCCCCACTTGCACCACGATCGGCTTGCGCAGATACTTGCGCGCGAGTGCCTCGATCTCGGGCGCCATCGTCGCACTGAAGAGCAGCGTCTGTCTGTATTTCGGGATCTCGGCGACGATGCGATTGAGCTGCGGGGCGAATCCCATGTCGAGCATGCGGTCGGCCTCGTCGAGCACGAGCACCTCGAGATCGTCGAAGGCGACGTTCTGGCGCTCCATGTGATCGAGCAATCGTCCAGGGGTGGCCACGATGACGTCGACTCCGCCGCGGAGCGCTGTCTCCTGGGGGCCGAGTGGGACGCCGCCGTAGACGACGGCGATCTCGAGTCCGCTGTGCACCGCGTAGCGCGCAAACGACTCCTTCACCTGCACCGCGAGCTCACGCGTCGGCGTGAGAATCAAGGCGCGGGCACGGCGTGGGCCGCCGAGGAGGCGCTGAACGATGGGGAGTGTAAAGGCGGCGGTCTTGCCCGTTCCGGTTTGCGCGAGCCCCATGATGTCGCGCCCCTTGAGAATGAGCGGAATCGCGCGGGCCTGAATAGGCGTCGGAGTGGTGTACCCTGCGTCTTCAACGGCGCGGAGAAGCTCGGGCGCGAGCATCAGCTCGGCGAAGCTCGTCGGGGCGTCTGCTTCTGGTGCTTCCATGATATCTGTCAAGACGCTCTCGAACACGGCGCCGGGGCCGCAAGTCCATCGAGTGTTCGATGGGGCCGGCGCGCTCTGAATGTCGCGCGGCACGTTCGTGCCGCGCTTGCCGCTCCAAGCCCCCGAGGTGAAACCGAGCGGGGTGCAGATACGGTACAGCGACCTGTAAGGTGCTCTAGTTTCCCTGTCCCGCTCCGGGGACAGACTGCGCGAGCGCCTGAGAACGCAGGATTTCGATTAGCGCATTTCTGCCTTCGAAGTGAAAGCTAACCCGTCGGCGAGCGGGGGCGCTACGTGAGCGCTACGTGAGCGCTACGTCAGGTTGATTGGGCGCCCGGAATGGCGCGCGATCACGCCCAGCCGGAATGTGATGTCACTCCAACGCTCCTCGGCGGTCGCCTGAAGCTCGAGAGGAAAGCCCGGCCACGCGTACGCGTTGTCGGAGCGCATCGTGGCGGTGCGCTTGGGCGGATGCCAGACGCCTCCCGAGTCGCAGTCGTCGATGAGACGCTCGTAGAGCTTCGTCCACTGGTCGTTCCGACGAAGGAAGCCGAGGCGCGCGAAGATCTCGAGCCAAAACAGCGCGGCCGGCATATCGGCGTCGGCGGCGTTGCGATGCGGGAGCGGATCGCCGAGCACGAGGTGCGGCTCGAGCACGATCTTGCTGCCGACCATTGTGGCAGCTTCCTGTCGCGGCTGCGGCTGTGAAAGCTGAGTATAGAGGCGATCGAGCAGATCGTAATGTTCGCTTCGGTAGAGCGGCATGTGCGCGAGCATTACGAGCGTGTGCACGCTGGGGGGCGATGCACCCGGCGCGAGCACGTGGTGATTGCCCACGCGAATGAACGGCTTCTGAGCGAGCGGCGACTTGAGGAAGACGTCAACGCGTTCGAGGATGCGTCGCGCGGCGCCGCGAAGCCGGGGATCATTCTCATAGCCGGCCTGAGCGAGCGCGGCCGCAGCGGCCTCGCGAAGGATCTGACGGCCGTGTCGAACGAGGGCAAGCTCCATTTTCGACTTGCTGCCGAGCTCGTATAAATAGGCGGGATCGTCGTCCTCGGCCAGCAGCCGGAACAGGACCCGACGCGCTTGCAGGAGGGGGGGCGACTCGCGGTCCCAGCCATACTCAAGAAGGCGTCGGACGGCGCTGATGGTACCAATCCCTTTGTAGCGTTCGCTTCGCGACGAGGGAACCGCGAGCATATTACGATTCCAAGTGCCGTCTGCCAATTGACTTAGCGCGAGCTCAATAGCGGGCTGATAAGCATACGGGAGCGCCGAAAAGCTCTTCGAGCCGGTGAGCGGAAGGCGGGCGACTTCGATGGCGGCGCGATACTGTATTGGTGGTGGCGCGAATTCCAGGAGCCAGGAAAGCGGAAATTCCAGGGGTGCGGGAGGGCTCGTCGGCGCCGCGGGGGCCGCTGGAGGGGCCGCAGGTATGCTCGGCATCGGACTACTCGGAGTCGGCAAAGCTGTCACTGCGCCCTCTATTTGTACGTAAACCTTTCAACCGCAACGAACTCGGCCCGCGAAACGCGTCGGCACAGCCCGGCGCGGAACGATACCATCTTTTTCGCGAAACGCTAGGTCGGGCGAATCCCTTAACACCGGTGCACTGCTGTCGTCTACCTCCTCGAACGGCGCGATGCTGCGGTCGCGTACCCACCGCCCTTTGGAGGATTTCAAGATGCTTCGCAACAAACTGATCACAATCGGCCTCGCCCTGACGGTGGGTACCGGTGTTTCCACCATCGCGAACGCGCAGGCTACCTCTCCGCTCCAGGGTTCCGGCGAGGTTCGCCGCGATACCCGCGACATTCGATCCGACCGGCGCGATCTGAACAGCGACAGGCGCGACGTCGGCAGCGACAAGCGCGACATTCGCTCCGACAATACGGATCGCCGAACGGATCGGCGCGAGCTGCGCAGCGACAGGGCGCACGGACGCACCGGTCAGCTGCGCCACGATCGCCGCGAGCTCCGTCGCGATCGCCACGAAAGTCGCCGCGATCATCGCGAGCTGCGCGGCGATCGCCGGGACAAGCGTGGCGATCGCAAAGATTTGCACCACGACAAGCGCGAACGTCGCCGCGATCGCCGATAGGGTCGTGCGTCGCGCGACCGCTGCACCTGAGTAGCGAGATGAAGCCCGGCCGAGCTGCGCCGGGCTTCGTCGTGCCCGACCGGTATGTCGCTTGTGATACCCTCTTGCGACCCGCATCTTCCGATCCATGATCGAGAGTCTCCGCACGCGAGCCGTGCACAAGGTACCAGACCGCATACGCTTCGATGGACGCGTCCTCCTGCTCACGGAGGATCCCTCTCTGCTGCATCGCCAGCTCGCGGGCGAAGATCTTCCCTTCGACGCCTCCGCGCCAACCGGCGCGCCCGCGCATCCGAAGCTTCGCGACAACATCTCGACCGACGAGATCACGCCGGCCTACATCTGCTACTACTTCGACGAGACACTCGGCGATTTCCCGTATCTCGGACTCAAGGCGGGTGAGGAGTTCCCGATGGTGCGCGGCTCCGTGCGGGCGGGCGGCTTCGTCGCGAGCGCGGCCGGCGCCCGTCGCGGCAAGGGCTCCTCGCGCGAAGCGTCGCCGTACGCCGAGATGCATGCCGGTATCAGGATCGTCATCGCGGAGAGCATCGAGCGCATCTATAGGGAGAACTGCCAGAACCTCGGCGTCTTCACGTCCACTGACTTCTTTCTCATCGAGCGTATCCGGAACGGCGAGGAGATCGCGCTGGAGGAGCTGACGCGCGGTGAGGGCGGGATCTCGCGCGGCATCGTCGAATACGGAGGCCTGTTCAACTACAATGTCGCGCGCCTCCAGGGGCTGGTCGAGGTCCCGGTGGTGACGACGCAAAAGAAACCGATGACCGTGGCCGAAAAGATATTCGCGCGCCACTGGGTGCTCGACGCAGCGAAGGAGAAGGTCGGCATCGACACCGTGCAGCCGGGGGATCAGGGATTCGTTCGCACGGACATCCGCTTCAGCCACGAGTACGTGACGCCGATGGCCGCAATCTTCTTCGAGGAGCTCGTTGGGAAAGGCGAGCCGATCAACGATCCGGGGAGCGTGTTCTTTTTTCGCGATCACCTGACCTTCCTCTCGCAGGTGATGCGCCCCGAGCACATCGAGATGGGGCTGCTCGACGTCGCGAACCAGCTCGAGGCGAAGCAGCGGATTTTCGCGGGGGAGAAAGGGGTGAAGCTCTACGGGGAGCTCGATCGCCTCAATCTCCACGGTGCGCTCTCGGCGCAGGGTTCGGAGGCGATCTGTCACTCGAAGATCCTCGAGGCACACGCGGAGCCGGGTCAGATCATCATCGGGTCGGACTCGCACACCCCTCACGCGGGCGCGGTTGGATGCATCGCCTTTGGCGTCGGCACGACGGCGATCTTCAATTCGTGGATTACCAGGGATGTGCGCGTCGAGGTTCCACCGACGTTCCGCGTGACGCTCAAGGGGAAGAAGCCGCGCAACGTCACGGCTAAGGATTTCATGCTCGAGATCCTTCGCCATCCCTACATCAAGGGCGGTTCGGCGATCGGACAGATTATCGAGTACGCGGGCGACGCAGTCGCAGCACTCTCGGTGGACGAGCGCGCGACCATGACGAACATGGCGGCCGAGGTGGGGGCGTTCACCGGGATCATCGCGCCGGATGAGAAGACGGTGGAGTATCTCGTCGCGCAGCGCGGGATGTCCGTCGATGCAGCGCGCGCGCTGTGCGAGGGGCTCTACTCGGATGCGGGAGCGACGTACGTGCAGGAGATCGAAATAGACGCGACCACGATTCGCCCGATGATCGCGCTCCCTGGCGATCCGGGAAACGGCATTCACATCGGCGACAAGCACGGCGAGGTGAAGATCGACATCGCGTACGCGGGCTCGTGCACGGCGGGAAAGAAGGACGACATGGACATGTACGCGAAGGTGTTCAGCGAAGCGCTCGAGCGCGGCGAGAAGGTGGCCGACGGCGTGCGCTGCTTCATTCAGTGCGGCTCGCAGGAAGTGTTCGCGTATTGCCGCGCGCAGGGATACGACGAGGTGTTCGCAGCGGTCGGCGCGACGCTGATCGAGCCCTCATGCGGCGCCTGCATCAACGCGGGTCCCGGCGTCTCGCGCACGCGCGAGGAAGTCACGATCTCGGCGATCAACCGGAACTTTCCCGGACGTTCCGGACCTGGGCAGCTCTATCTCGCCTCACCGTACACGGTAGCGGCATCGGCGATCGCTGGGCGGATCGTCGCGTGGGATGCCGATGCGAGTCGGCTCGCGCATGCATAAGACGAGCACGGGTGCGAAGTCGGTGCGGCCGTGTCGGCACGTGTCACGATTCATCAATGCGCGGTGAATTCGTCGATGTCGGCGGCGTTCGCCTCTACTACTACGCAGCCGGAAGTGGCGGAGACGGTGAGCCCATCGTGTTCCTGCACGGCTTCCCGACTTCGTCGCACATCTGGCGCGATGTCGTGCCACTCGTTCCGGCGGGGCGCCGCGTGGTGGTCATCGACCTGCTTGGCTACGGACGCAGCGATCGCCCGGAGGGGCGTGAGCTGAGCATCAAGGCGCACGCAGAGCGTGTGCTGGCGCTGCTGAACGTCCTTCGCATCTCCTTCGCGACGATCGTCGGTCACGATCTGGGGGGTGGGATCGCGCAGTATCTCGCGGTGCGTCATCCAACGCGTGTTGCACGTCTCGGACTCGTGAGCTCGGTGGCATTCGACAGCTGGCCGACGCGCGAGGTGCGGCTCGTGAAGGCGACGCTTCCACTCACGCGCTATCTCCCTGCGATGTGGGTCGCCTCGGTGCTTCGATCGGATTTGCTGCGCGGGTACTCGGACGTGCAGCGCGGCGGACACTCGGTGGACATGTACATCCTGCCGTTCGAGGGAGCGGAGGGACGCGACACGCTTGTGGAGCATCTCGCCGCCCTCGACCCCGACGAAACGGAGGCGCTGGCGCCGCGGCTCAAGGACATCGTCGCACCGACGGCAATCATCACGGGCGCGCACGACCCGTTTCTCGGAATCGGAGTGGCGGAACGGCTGCATGCGGAGATCAAGGGCTCAACGCTCGAGGTGATTTCGGACGTGCGCCACTTCGTACCCGAGGTCGCGCCGCAGCAGGTAGCGGATGTGATTGCGGATCTGGTGGCGCGATGAGGGGGCGATGACCTCGCGCCTCGAGACGTTTCGCGCAATGGTCGCGGCGCATCCGGACAATGTGTTGGCGCGCTTCGGCCTGGCGAACGAGGCGCTGAAAGAGGGGCTGCACGCAGAGGCGGTGGAACAGCTGCGCGCGTATCTCGCATCGTACGATGACGAGGGCAACGGATTCGGACGACTCGCGCTCGCGCTCGAGAAGCTGGGTAAGGTGGACGAAGCGAAGGACGCCTTGCACGCTGGGATCGCGGCAGCGCGTCGCTTCGGCCATCCGAGCATGGCTGCGGAGTTCGAAGCGCGGATCGAGGAGTTGGACGAGGCCTGATTCGGCCCGCTGGAGCTACCGAATCGCCGCGGTCGCCTTCGTCAGCGCATCCCTCGCGTTCGAGAATCGTGTCGCGAGGTCGTCCATTTCGCTCTGCGCGAGTGACTGATCACCCGCGCGTGTCGCCTCGTTGATCGATGGGAAGGCCATGTTCGAATAGCCGTTGTCCTCATCGGCGGCGTAGATTAGGTTCCGGAACCACGGGCGAGTCTTGAGCCCCTGGGGGCGCGTGAGCGCGCGCTCGACGAGCATGAGCGAGGCGTTGGTGCGCATGCTCACCGCCTTCGAGGGCGACCCCTTCGCGAGTACCGAGTCGCGCGCTGCCGCGAAGGCGAGCGCCGCGTGCTCGAGCTCATCGATCGATGCGCTCAGCTTCGACGCATCGAGCGTCCACTTCTTCGCCGCCGCATTCTTCTGCGTGGTGCCGAGATGCGTGCGCATGTCGCGCGCGAACTCCACGTAGTCGTACGGGAGGATCTCGGCGTTCGCGAGCCTGAGCACCATCGCGGCCGCCAGCCGCCCCGACGTGGCGTGGTACGCGTACGTCGGATCGCCGAACGTCGCCATCCAGTGGTACGAATCGAACTGCGAGTGGTACGAGCCGCCGGGGCCGTGATAGCCCCAATCCTCGATCGGGATGCCGAGGTGGTTGTAGAAGCCGGCGAAGTCCGAACCGCCCCCCGGATCGCCCATCTCGGGCTCGGCGCTGTCGGGCACGACGTTGTCCTTCCGCCACACGGAATAGACCGAGCCCGCACCGCTCGGATCGGAGACCTCGCGCGCCACATCGCGCAGCGTCGGACGCAGCGACGGAGATCCGCCCGCGCCAAAGTGCGGGCCGTCGGCGGCGCCGTCCTGATTGAAATACGCAACCGCGCCCCGCTGCAGTCGAAGCGAGTCGTCTTCCACATATTCGGTGGAGCCGAGCAGCCCCCATTCTTCGGCGTCCCACGTCGCGAAGAGGATGGTGCGTTTCGGCTTCCACCCTCGCTTCACTTCGGCGGCGACTGCGCGGGCCGCCTCGAGGATGCTGACGACGCCGCTGACGTTGTCGCCGGCGCCCGGACCCCACGCGTCGCGATGGCCTCCGATGATCACCATCTCGTCGGGAAACTCGCTCCCCCTCACGACGCCGAAGGTGTCGTAGATGTGCTTGATCGCGTTGGTCGCAGAGTCGCTTCGCACCAGCACACGCGCACTCACGGGACCCGGGCCAACGTGATAGCGAAACGGAAGTCCGCCCTGCCACGTCTGCGGGATGCGCGCACCGCGCACGCCGCGCAGCAGCGCCGTCGCATTCCTGTAGGACACCGGCATCACCGGGATGTGTGGCACCTGCATCTGGCCGAGGGGAATTCGCGTCGCGCCCGGCCGGCTCGGATATCCCGGTGTGCTCGGATCGCCGTTGTCGTTCATGACGCTCCCCCGCTGCACACCATTCTCCATGCGCATGGGGCCTTCCGGATAGACATCACCGCGCACGTACCCATCGTCGGCCGGATCGCTGTAAATGATGAGCGCGACCGCACCGCGCTTCTCGGCCTCGCGTGCCTTGATGCCGCGGTACGAATGCCCGTAGCGCGCGATGGCGATTTTCCCTTTCACCGAGACGCCGATCGAGTCGAGCTGCTTGTAGTCCTCGATGAGTCCGTAGTTCACGTACACGACCGGAGCGCTCACGTTGCCGGTGCCGCTGTAGCCGTTGGCGATGATCTTCTCGAATGCGGGACCCGACGTCGAGTCGCCGGGCATTGCACCCTCGGCGAGCTCGAGCGCCAGCGTGTCCGGAGCAGTGCGCCACAGCTTGATCTCGGTGGTGTGCGGCATCCAGACGTCGTACGCGCGAACCTCGGTCTGCAGTCCCCAGGACTTCATTGCGTTGAGTACGTAGTCGCGCGTGTGCTCCTGCGCAGGGGTGCCGGCGATGTGCGTTTCCTTCGAGAGCTCGTGCGAGTGATGACGAGCGCTCCCGGTGTCCGGGCGCGCGGTAACCGTGGTCTCGAGATCGCGCTCGATGCGCGCGGCGGCGGGCGAGTAGCCGATGGCAGCTGGCACCTGCGCACCGAGCGACGCGGCCAGGAGAAGGAGCGGTGCGAACGCGAGACGATGCATCATCACGACCTGGGTTCGGGATTCGTTGTGCCTTGACGAGCGACGCCGGCGCGCCGCTTGTCGTAGTGCAGTGCGGTGCGCTCGGGCGCGGACTTGATCGCACTCTCGGTGTACATGCTCCGGGGATTCCAGAGCACCCATCCCTGCACGCCGTTCGCGTAGCCGGCCTCGATCTGCGCGCGGACTTCTGTCGCCGTGTAGTGCGGCGGCCCGAGCGTGAAGTCCTGATACCACGGCCGCACCGTTGCCGCGCCAGCGATGCCGGCCGAACGGCGATGCACGTCCTTCAACCCCTTCGCGATCGTCTCGTGCGGGTGCGCGTTCGGATTCCCGATGCCGTACGACCCTGGATTGTAGTGCGACGGATACATCATCGGCAGCACCACGTCCACGGTGTTGATGAACTGCTCCCACTTCTGCCCGATCCCCATGTCCGTCGTGTCCGTTGCGGTAAGTCCGAAGACATCCGCGGTGACCGGAACGCCGAGCGGCTTGAGGCGCGCACGCGTGGTGAGAAGCTGCTCGCGAATCACCTGTGCGCGCAGGCGCCCGCGCGCGAGCGGGAAGGTCGCCTCTGAAATGAGCCGCTTGTCATCAGGGAATCGAACGTAGTCGAACTGGATTTCGCTGAAGCCGAGGTCGACGGCTTCGCACGCGAGCTCCGCGGCGTAGTGCCAGGGCCCGTCCTGGTGCGGGTCGAGCCAGGGATTCCCCTTCCTGTCGCGCCATGGCGTTGCGGGATCGGCCTTTCGCCTGATCGCCCACTCGAGCTTCGTGCTCGCGAGCAGCGGATCCTTCGCCACGACGATGCGCGCGATCGGATAGATGTAGTGCACGCGCATCGAGTCGAGCATCGCGCGCAGCCGCGCGTGCGACATGGGGCGATTGGTGTCCGCGCCGATGGCCTGCGCGAGCGGCACGCGCGAGCGATAGAGGACGAAGCCGCGATCGTCCTTCACGTCGATCACGAGCGCGTTGACTTCGGTGCGACTCGCCACGCCGATGAGCTCCCATCCTCGATCGCCGAGTGCGGCCCAGCGATTCACGTAGAGGCCGCGCACGACCTTGGGGAGCGGGACGAGCGGCGGGCGGAGGTCGGGGAGCGAATCGGCGGAGGTGACGCCCGCGGGTGGCGCGCAGAAGCTCGATCGCTGAGCAGGCGGACCCACCGGCGTGGCCGTGGCTTTCGGAGCTTGTGCGCGACTCGCGGGCACGGCGGCGATGACGAGCGTTGCGGCGACGGCTGCGCCAAAGCGGGAGGGCATCCCAACAATCTATGACGACGTTGCCTTGACCGCTCATGGCCGCGCGCTACGTTCGCATCGTCCCTCGTGTCGTTCGTCCACGCCCAGCTTCTCATCCAATGATCTCGATCGCCAAGCTCCGCACGCTCGCGTGCGTCGTCCCTGCATTCGCTGTAGTCGCGGTGCGGCCCCTCCCCGCCCAGCGCGCCGGTCGCCCCGACTGGACCGCACGGTATCGGGCGATCGTGGCCACCAAGGGGCAGAAGGCGGACAGCGTGCGACTGCACGAGCTGTTCGCGCTCGACTGGGACTATGGCAACATCGAGTATCCCGAAGGCGCGACGTACTCCGGCTACAAGGGGCAGAACGATCGGTGGACGGACGTCTCGCTCGCGGCGATCGCGCAGCGAAAGAAGGAGCTGCAGAATCCACTCTCGGTGATCTCGTCGATCGATCGTGCGTCGCTCTCGACGAGAGATCAGCTCAACTACGATCTCTTTCGCCGCGGCGCCGAGGACAACATCGCCGGAACGCGCTTTCCGGGCGAGTATCTCTCGATCGATGCGCGGAGTGGACCGCAGCTGCTCTCGCAGGCGATGGAGCTGAACCCGAACGCGACGGTAAAGGACTACGAGGACATTGTCGCGCGCGTAAACGGGCTCGGCGCCGTCGTCGATCAGACCATCGTGCTCCTGCAGAAGGGACTCGACGCGAAAGTCACGGCGCCGAAGATCACCCTTCGCGATGTGCCCGATCAGGTGAAGGGGATTCTCACCGCGGATCCGCTGAAGAGTCCCGTGCTCGTGATGTTCACACGCTTTCCCTCGACCATTCCCGCGGCAGACCAGAAACGACTCACCGATGCGGCGGTGAAGGCGTACACCGAGAAGGTGAAGCCATCGTACGAGCGGCTCTACACGTTCCTGACGACGAGATACATCCCTGGCGCGCGGCAAACGGTTGGCATGAGCGCGCTCCCCGACGGCGCCGCGTGGTACGCATACAACGTACGCGTGCAGACGACCACCAATCGCACTCCGGCGCAGATACACGAGACGGGGTTGTCTGAGGTGAAGCGGATACATGGACAGATGGACAGCGTGATGAAGTCGATCGGCTACAGGGGAACGTTCGCCGAGTTCACGAACTTTCTGCGCACCGATCCGAAATTCTTCTTCACCGACAGCGCCGACCTCGTGCGCGCGTATCGCGACATCGTGAAGCGCATCGACCCGGAGCTGATCAAGCTGTTCGGACATCTGCCGAGGCTCCCGTACGGCGTCACGACGATTCCGTCGTACGCCGCGAAGTCGGCGACGACCGCGTACTATCAGCCGGGATCGTACGAGGCGGGGCGCCCGGGCTACTACTATGTGAACACGTACGCGCTGAACACGCGGCCGAAGTGGGAGATGGAGGCGCTGTCATCGCACGAGGCGGTGCCGGGGCATCATCTGCAGATCGCGATCGCGCAGGAGCTCACCGATGTCCCCGATTTTCGCCGCTACGGTGGCTACACGGCGTTCGTCGAGGGATGGGCGCTGTACTCGGAGAGCCTGGGGTCGAGCATCGGTCTCTACAAGGATCCGTACTCGAAGTTTGGGCAGCTGACCTACGAGATGTGGCGCGCGATCAGACTCGTCATCGATACGGGAATCCACGCACAGGGGATGTCACGCCAGGACGCGATCGACTACTTCGAAACCAACTCGGCCAAGACACACAACGACATCGTGGTCGAGGTCGACCGCTACATCACGACGCCGGGGCAGGCGCTCGCGTACAAGACTGGGGAGCTCAAGATCAAGGAGCTTCGCGCGTACGCCGAGCAGCAGCTTGGAGAGAAGTTCGACGTGCGGGAGTTCCACGATCAGGTGCTGGGTCAGGGCGCGCTGCCGCTCGACGTGCTGGACGCGCGGATCAGGGCGTGGGTGAGCGAGCGGAAGACCAAGGCGTAGAGCTGGCTGCAACAAGTCGATCTCGTTTATCTCGTTCGAGTCTTGCTCGTCACTCCCTGAGACGGTATCGATTCTCGAGACGAGGTACACTCATGAGACGATTTGGGGGAACGTTGCTTTGCATCGCTGCGGCACAGCTGAGCGCAACCAGGTCGGTCGGCGCCCAGTTGAGCGGTGTAGACACGTCGCGTGCTCAGGTGCGAACCGTCGCGACCGCCCTGCGTCACGTTATGCCCAACTCGCGATCGTGACTCTAAACGTCTTGGCCAGCGGAGCTACACCGAGAGAGGCCGGACGACATCTGTCTGCCCGTGTGGACTCCCTACGTCACGCTCTCATGAGTCTCGGGGTGCCTCGCGATTCGCTAATAACGTCCAGCGATTGGTACTGGTCGCCGGGTCGCATAGAGGTCGTCGTGACTAATGGACGGTTAATCAGGCTATCAAAGGTGGATTCAGCCGGAAGACTCGCGTACAATCTGCAGGACACTACGTATCGGGCCCATGACGCGATCGAAGTGCGAATACGCGAGACAGGCAAAATCGGAATGATCATCGATTCGGCGCTCGCCCACGGGCTCTCCGATATCTCACCCATCCGATTCGAGAATTCCGATCTTTCCGATGCACGAGATGAGGCGTTACGCGAGGCAACGGCGAACGCTAAGCGGCAAGCAGATGCGATTGCTACCTCGAGCGGCATGCGACTTGGACGCGTACTCTCCTTCAGTACCTACAACGACGTCCATAGAAACTCGGACAGCGATTTCGGCCTCGAGGCATCGATGGCCGCGAACGGCGGTGTCAGCGAGGGCGGTACTCAAATATCTCCGCGATCGATTCCGGTATCGATGACGGTGTACGGTCGCTGGGAACTGCTACCAAAGCAGTAGACAGAAACCCATCGCCGTTGCGACACCGTGTGCGGGCTTGGTCACGGCTGATCCGCCTCATGACAAGCTCCTCAATACCCCAGCAACGCCGCCCACAGCTGCGGATACATCGCCATACTCTGCGCTCGATACTGCGGTCGATATCCGAACAGCACCACGTGTCCCTTCCCTTCCCTCACATCCACCAGCGCCGCCTTCCCCCGAATCTTCTCGGCGCCCAGCAGCCATCCGCTCAGCAGCGCCGTCCCCGTGGACGGATACACCGCGGCCGCCGTCGCGCGTGTCGTGTCCGTGATGTCGAATGCCGGGCCGCTCTCGAACCACGCGGCCGGATGCGCGAGCATCAGCTTGTTCAGCGGATGCGACTGGTCGAGGTCGAGCGCGAAGAGCGAGCCCGGCGCGTAGAAGTCGCGGTCGCTTACCCCCTCGAGCACGTTCTTCACCGGAAGCTTCAGATACTCGATGGCCCAGCGGCTCGCGTCGTTGAACGCCACGAGCGTTCCGCCCGCGTTCACGAAGTCGTGCAGCGCAGCGTCGCCCGCCGCGCCGAGCCCGCCCTTGAGCGAGTCGGGATAGCCTGCCTCGCGCGCACCCTGCTGTAGCCCGCGCGGCGACTCGTCCGGAAGGATGATCGCGTCGAAGCGCGACGCGAGATTCCCCGCGTGCACCTCGCGGTCGCCGATCGTCGTGAACGGAATTCGGTACTGGTCGAAGATGAAGCGCGTCCACCCCTCATCCATCGATGGGTTCCAGCTCCGATAAATCGCGATGCGGCGCGTCGACTTGTCGCTGAGCCCCGGGACATCGAGCTTCGGCGGCGGGACCTGGCCGATGACGTCGGACATCGTCACTGGAAAGGAATCGACCGCGATCGCGCCCACGCCCATCAACAAGGGCAGCGTCTGCGCCGTCACATCGTACGGCGCCTTTGGCGGGCCGCCCGGATATTCGTGCAAGTCGGGATAGTGCTGATTCTCGAGCAGCGCCTTCGCGAAGCCTCCGTATGGCTGATCGAGCATCACGACGTACGTGCCCGCGGAAAAGCGAACGCGATTCGCAATGAAGGGCGCAGTCGCGCGGCGAATCTCCACCTGACCGCGCTGCAGAATCCGCAGCATCGCGCGAAGCGACGACTGATCGGGCTGCTGCATCGGAATCAAAAACGCCGCCGGCCACTTCTCGCGCTGCGCGGCGCGCTTCCCCTGCACCGCGCGCTCGCCGACGCGTGCGAAGCTCTCCAGCCACGTAGCGCGCATCGGCGCCGCGGCCGAGAGGAGCGCCCACGACGCGCTCACCTGGTAGTCGACGATGTTGCCGATCGTCCAGACCCCGCCCTTCCACGGCACGAGGAAATTCCACGATGACACCTTCGAGTCGTAGCCGCGCCCCGGCTTCAGCGAATCGAACGGCGTCGTGAGCGGCGTCGCGAGGCTCGCGCTCGCGGTCTCCGTGAGGATGCGCGCGCCGCCGTGATAGTGCTGATACGCCCGGCTCGGGGTCCACGCATCATACGTGGAGTTGTTCGTGATGCCGGTCTTTCCCTGGGCCGTCAGCCGCCACGTCATCTCGAGGCCGAGTGCGTTCACCCCCGAGATGATAATCGGATCCACATTCGGCTCGATCGGATCCATGTATGGCGGGATGAACAGCCGCGCCTCATCGCTATCCTGCTGGTGGATGTCGTTCACGATCTGCGGATGCCAGAGATTGTGGAGCGAATCGATGGTCATCTGCGTCTCGACCTGCGTGAACGCGTACCAGTCGCGATTGTTGTCGTGCCCGGTGTAGTGATGATAGAGCACCGGCACATCGGTTCCCTCTGCCGCAGTGCCGAGCGTGCGGCGATACCAGTCGCCGACGATGTCCACGCCGTCGGGGTTGAGCGACGGCACCATGATCACGATCGTCTGCGAGCGGATCGCGCGCGATTCGGCGTCCTCGCCGCTGACGAGCCGGTGCGCGAGCACGAGCGGCGTGAGGATGCCCCCGACTTCATCCGAGTGAATGCTCGACGTGATCAGCACCACGAGCTTGCCACCCGCGATGAGCGAATCGCGCTCGCCAGGGATCCGTACGCGCGGATCGGCGAGCCGCCGCTGGATCTCGCGGTACTTCGGCAAATTCGCGATCGTCGCCGAGTCCGAGATGATGGCGGCGATGAACGGCCGGCCGAGCGTGGTCTTGCCGAGCACGTGAAGCTGGAGTCTTGGGCTCGCCTTCGAGAGCGTGGTAAAATAGGACACGATCTGCGACCACGCGGGGAGCATGCGATCGGTGCCGGGGACGAAGCCGATCACCGATGCGGGAGTCGGCACGATCGCCTGCGCGCGCGCGTGCGCTGCTCCGAGCAGCGATGGAAGTGCCAGGGCAACTCCGACTGCCGCGCGACGCACAGCGCGCGCGGCGCGATCAGACGTCGATCTTACGGAGCTCGTCGGCGGCCTCGAGCACGTGGCCGATCTCGCGGGAGAGAGCGCGCGCCTCGACGGTCGCGCTATTGACGTCGCCGATGGCCGACTGCACACCGGATGAGCGAAGCTTGAGTAGGTCATACTTCAAATTCTGCAGTGCGAGACCGGCGCTGTCGAGCTGTCCCGTCAGCCGGGCTCGCCGCGAACCGAGCTCGGTCATCGACACGAGCTGTCGCTTGAGCAGCGACAAACGGCGATCCCGGTCGGATGCTTCGGCCGGCTCGCGTTCGACCTGCGCGATCCGCGACTCCAGCTCATTCACGAGCGCCGGAGAGCAGTCCGCATCGAGATGGTGAAGCGTCTGCGCAACAGACGCGACGCGCTCGACCAATGCGGTCACCGTCGGCACCACATCGGGAAGCATGTCGCGATCGGCCTTCGCGAGCGAGGCGACGGTCGCGAGCACCGCGGCGCGATCCGCGACGGCGCGCCGCACGTTCGCGCCATACGCGCCTGCGAGCACCTCGCGCGGCGCGAGCTTCGCCGCTTCGTCTTCCGCCACCACGGGCGGCAGCGCGCGGGCTCCACCATCCGCACCCGCCGCGCCCGAACCCACCGACGCGAGGTCGGGGGCCGATGGGCGCGCGAGAATCTGCCCGAGCGTCACTCCCTCGGACCACAAATTCCCCCACTCCTTGATCAAGCCGACGGTCATGAAGATCGCCGGGAAGAGAAACCAGGGGAACACGGGGCTCGTGAGCAGATTGATTCCGCCGAGCATGCCGACGACGGCGAGATTACTCACGACGTGCCTCCGGAACATCACGATGCGCTCGCCGATCGTGCGCACCGGCCGGCCGTCGACGCCGTACTTCATCTGGTCCCGATAGTTCCTGCGCCACTCCTTCCACTCGCGGCGCGACATCGGATGCGCGGGCAATCCATCGGCTCCGATCGGAAAGGCGGCCGCCCGATGCGCCCACGGGGCAGCAGGATCGGCAAAGGGCGCCGGGAGCAAAGGCGCGGGAGGGAGCGGGGGATTTCGCGGCGCTCCGAATTGCGCGTACGCCGGCGGCGGCGCGTACTGCGGCGGCGCGTACTGCCGCGGCGCTGGATCCGGAGCCGGCGGTGCACTTCCCTGGCGTGCGCTCGCCTGCGCGCGCCACCCTGGCTGCGCGAGCGCCGACGCCATCTCCGCTGCGCTCGAGAAGCGGTCCTCCGGCTTCTTTTCGAGCGCGTGCTCAATGATGGCGGCCAGGTCCGGCGGCGCATCGAAGCGAATGTCGCGCACCGGGCGCAGCTTCTCCGAGAGATGCTTCATCATCATCGACGGCGTGTTCGATGCCTTGAAGGGGAGCTCCCCCGCCAACATGAGATAGCCCACCACACCCAATGAGTAGATGTCGCTGCGGCCGTCGGCTTCCTTCTCGCCGAGCGCCTGCTCGGGAGACATGTACGCCGGAGTGCCGATCGCGACTCCCGTCGCCGTCAGTTGCGCATCACCCTCGGCCGCACGCGCGATTCCGAAGTCCGTGACCATCGCGCGTCCGCTCTCGCGATCGATCAGGATGTTCTCGGGCTTGATGTCGCGGTGCACGACGCCGCGCGCGTGCGCGTACGCGAGTGCGCCCGCGACTTCGCGAAGCAGCCGGCGAATCTCGTCGTTGCTCATGCGGGGGGCGCGCGCGAGCCGCGCGGCGAGTGTCTCGCCATCGACCAGCGCCATCGCGAGGTACACGATCCCGTTGCGCTCGTCCGCCGAGTAGATCGGAACGATGTTCTGGTAGTTGAGCTTCGCCGACGTTTCGGCTTCACGAAGGAAGCGGCGCTTCACCTCCTCGCGAAAGGCCAGCTCCGGGGGCAGCACCTTGAGCGCGACGGGACGCTTGAGTCGGCGGTCGATGGCGCGATAGACGAGCGCCATCCCGCCTCGGCCGAGCTCGCCCTGCACATCGTAGAGATCACCGACCGCCACGACGACGCGGTCGTGCATCACGTCGGTCATGACGCGCCGCGGACGCCACTCGAGCCGCGCGCGGACTCCGCGCCGTAAACCGCCGCGTCTACCTCATCCGCGAGCGAGCGCGCGCGCTCGGTGAGCTGCGTGATGTGGCTTCCCGCTTTCGCCACGGATCCGGCGCGCAGCCGCAGAATGTCGAGACGCATGTTCTGCAGCGCGAGCACACAGCTGTCGAGCTTGGCCCGCGCATCGTCGTGGCGGCGCGAGACATCAGCGACGCCGCGCCGCTGCCGCTTGAGCAGCGCGAGCCTGCGCACGCGATCCTCGCTCCCGCGCTCGAGCGGATTCGCCTGCGCCTCGAGCTCCGAGATCTGCGCTTCGATTTGCGCGAGGGCATCGGAGGCGCTCGACTTCTCATCCGCGGCCGTGGCCTGCGCGAGGAGCTGAATGCGCTGGTAGAGCGCCTCGGTGGCGGGAATCACCCCGTCCACCAGTGACTGGTCGCTGGGTGGCAGCGAGCTCACCATGCGCAGAATCTCGTTCCGATCCTGCTCGGCGCGCTGCACCGTGCCTCGATACGGGCCCATGTCGGTGCGACTCGGATCGAAGCCCGCCGCGCGCTGCTGCGCCGGGCCGCCGGGCATTGGCATTGGCATTGGCGGAAGCGCCATGCGAGGCGGGCGTGGAAGCGAGCGGTGATTCTTGTCGAAGAGACCGCGTGCCTCCTCGATCGTTTCGCCCGCGAGGTCGACGAGTCGCCTGTCGCGCGGCTGGCGGAACACATCGCGCCAATCGTAGCCGGCATTCCATAGCTTCGAATACTTGAAGGCCATGAAGATGCCCCAGATGGGCGTCACGAAAAAGAAGTCGGCGTGGCCGAAGATCGAAAAGACGATGATCACCGCGTTCACGAACGCGAACGTGCCGAACTTGCCGCGGAAGGCGCGAACCTCCGGCGCCATCCACCGTGCGATCTCCTCGCTCGTGGCAGGGCTGTACTGCGACAGCGAGTGCGATACCGGCAGCGGCGACGACGGCGCCGTCTCGAACGGACGCGGCGCGAAGTCCTGCGACGACGCGCGCGGCGCGGGGGGCGCGTCCACGACCGCCGGGATCACCGTCACGTCGCCCGCGAGAGCACGCGACAGCGCAGCTGCACTCGCTACGCGATTCTCAGGCTCCTTCTCGAGCATCGACATCACCGTCGCCGCGAGATCGGGCGGACAGTCCGCGCGCAGCTGATTCACGGGCGTGGGGCGCTCGGTGATCTGCTTCATGAGCATCGACGCCGTCGTCGCCGCCTGGAACGGGAGGCGCCCGGACAACATCTGATATGCGACTACGCCCAGCGCGTAGAGATCGGTGCGTCCGTCGATTTCTCGATCGCCCGCCGCCTGCTCGGGCGACATGAACGCCGGCGTGCCGATCGCCACCCCGGTGGCCGTGAGCCGGGAGTCCGATCCTTCCTGGATCGCCCGCGCGATACCGAAGTCCGTGACCATTGCGCGGCCGCTCTCCTTGTCGAGGAGAATGTTGTCGGGCTTGATGTCCCTGTGGATCACGCCTCGCGCGTGCGCGTAGGCGAGCGCGTCGGCGACCTCGCGCAACACGCGGCGCGTCTCATCGATCGACAGCTGCCCATCCTCGTACATCTTCTTCGCGAGCGTCGGCCCTTCCACGAGCGCCATGACGAAGTAGACGAGCCCATCGCGCTCATCGACGCTGTAGATCGGAACGATGTTTGGATGGCTGAGCTGCGCCGCGGTCTCCGCTTCGCGCAGGAAGCGCGTCTTGATCTCGCTGCGGAACGCGAGCTCCGGCGGCAGGAGCTTGATCGCAACGAGCCGCTTCAGTCTGCGATCGCGCGCGCGATACACGATGCCCATACCGCCGCGCCCAAGCTCGTTGTCGAGCTCATAGTTGGCGGCGAGCGCGCGCTCGGCTACAGCACGGATCTCCGCATCCGCGGGCACGGCGGGATCAGGCACTCGAGAACCCCTGGGGGGAACAAGAAGCCCTCGGGGACACGTCCCTCCGGGAGGAATAGAGCCTGCTTAGTGTACCATTTGAAGCGCGATCTGAAAAGACAATCAGCCGCGCTGGCAGGGGTACTACGTCAAAGCGACGTGTAGAAGTTGCAACTTCTGCCTTGCTGGCCTGTTTGGTGCTGCTTTGTAGCAGCGGAACGACTTCCGACGCCATCGGCTTCGTCAGATGATCGGAGGCCTTACCGGCTTCAGATGATGTCTTACACAAGGTCGACAAATGGCGCAACGTCAAACACTGCCAGTACTTCCGCTTCGCGGAACCGTCATCTTTCCCGGAGCCACCGCGCCCATCGCGGCAGGGCGGCCGGGTACGCTTCGCGCGATCGAGGCGGCGCTCAAGGGCGACCGGCTCGTTTTCGCAGTCGCTCAGCGCGACAACGCTGATGAGCCCACTCAGGACAATCTCTACTCCATGGGAGTCATCGCGCGCATCGGACAGGTGCAGCGCGGACTCGGTGGCGTGCAGCTTCTCCTCCAGGGCGAGCAGCGAGCCACCGCACTCCAATATTCCACAACCGACAACTACCTCTCCGCCGTGACGGTGCAGGTGGAAGACATGAATGCGCTCGACGCACACGACAGTGCCTTCGAGGCTCTCCACAAGGAGATCCGCGAGCGCGCCGCCGAGCTGGGCGAGAAGCGCGGTCTTCCCGAGGAGGTCGTACATCAGGTGCTCGATTCCGTCACCGAGCCCGGCAAGTTCGCCGATCTCGTGGCCGGATACATCGAGCTCTCGGTCGCCGAGAAACAGGGGCTGCTCGAGACACTCAGTGTCGAGGAGCGGCTGCGTCGCGTGCTCGTGCACGTGCAGCGCCAGATCGGACTGCTCGAGGCGCAGGAGGAGATCAAGTCGCAGGTCCAGGAAGAGCTGGGCACGCGGCAGCGCGAGATGTATCTGCGCGAGCAGATGAAGGCCATCCAGAAGGAGCTCGGCGACGACGATCAGAGCCGAGAGATCGAGGAGCTTCGCGAGAAGCTGACCAAGCTCGACCTCCCGAAGTCCGCACGCCAGGAAGTCGAGCGCGAGCTCGGACGACTCGAGCGCTCGGGGCGCGAGTCCATGGAAGCGCAGGTCATCCGGACGTATCTGGAGTGGGTTGCCGAGTTGCCATGGAACACGCGCTCGGATGACAATCTCGATCTGCGTCATGCGAGCAAGGTGCTCGACGAGGATCACTATGGGCTTCCCGATGTGAAGGACCGGGTGCTCGAGTTCCTCGCCGTGCGGCAGCTGCGCGCGCAGGAGCTGGCCGAGGAGCACGAGAAGACCGGTGAGTTCCCGGCGGCGAAGCTCAAGGCGGAGCTCAACGAGATTCCCGACACGGTGATCTCGAAGGAGACCGTCAGCGATGGCGACGACCGTCCGATCACGGATGCGAAGGAAGTGAAGGCGCGGGCGATGGCGAAGGGGCCGATCCTGCTCTTCGTCGGACCTCCGGGCGTGGGCAAGACATCGATCGCGAAGTCGATCGCGCGCTCGCTCGGACGCGAATACATCCGCGCGGCACTTGGCGGCGCGCGCGACGAGGCGGACATCCGCGGACATCGCCGCACCTACGTTGGCGCGATGCCCGGGCGCATCATTCAGGGGCTCAAGCAGGCGGGGACGAAGAATCCCGTCTTCCTGCTCGATGAAGTCGACAAGCTCGGAAGCTCGTATCAGGGCGATCCGTCGAGCGCGCTGCTCGAAGTGCTCGATCCTGCGCAGAACGACAGCTTCACCGATCACTATCTCAACGTTCCGTTCGATCTGAGCGAAGTGCTCTTCATCGCGACGGCGAACTTCATCCAGAATATTCCTGCGCCGCTGCTGGATCGAATGGAAGTCGTGGACTTCTCGGGTTACACCGAGCGTGAGAAGACGGAGATCGCGAAGACGTATCTCGTGCCGCGGCAGCTGGAGGAGGCGGGGCTCAAGGACAAGGGCGTCACCTTCACGGACGAAGCGGTCACTATGATCGTGACGCGCTACACTCGCGAGAGTGGCGTGAGACAGCTCGAGCGCCAGGTCGGCGCAGTCGCGCGGAAGGTCGCGCGCAAGATCGCGGCGAAGGAGATCGATTCGCTCACCATCACGCCCGCGGATGTGCGCGAGCTGCTGGGCCGTCCGAAGGTGCACCCCGAGCATGCGGCCGAGGACAACGAGGTCGGCGTGGCGACGGGGATGTACTACACCCCGATGGGCGGCGACATCATGTTCGTCGAGGCTGCGATTCGCAGGCTGTATGCGCCGAAGTCGACGGACGGGGAGACGCAGATCGAGGGATGGGGGAACGTGTCGCTCATTCTCACGGGCCAGCTGGGCGATGTGATGAAGGAGTCGGCGCGGGCAGCGCTGACGTATGCGGCGACGCATGCGGCGCAGCTGAAGATTCCGGTCGACAGGCTCGGATCCATCGAAGTCCACGTGCACGTGCCTGCGGGAGCGATCCCGAAGGATGGTCCGTCGGCTGGCTGCGCGATCTCGACGGCGCTCGTGTCTGCGATGTCCGGGCGGAAGGTTCGCAAGGACGTGGCGATGACGGGTGAGTCGACGCTGCGCGGCAGAGTGCTGCCGATCGGCGGGCTGAAGGAGAAGGTGCTGGGCGCGCACCGCGCGGGGATCACGACCATCATCCTGCCGAAGCAAAACGAGGCGGACATGGAAGACATTCCGGAGGAGGTACGCAACTCCCTCACCTTTCACACGGTGAGCACGCTCGACGAAGTGTTTGCGATCGCGCTGGAGCCGGAGGGAGTCTTCCAGGGAACGTCGAAGCCGACGCTGATGGAAGAGGCGGAGGAGCGGTCGGGGGTCCACGCGGGAGTGTAGCTCCGTTGGGGGCCCGAAGACATGAGACAGCGCCGCGGCAAGATGCTGCGGCGCTTTTTCTGTGCTGGACTCACCATGTTTTCCGGCGTACTCGCGCGGAGGAATTCAGAGTTAAAGGGCGAACGCCGTGGTCAGCGGACTGTAACATATCTGAAACGTCATCGACGGAGAGTTCGACGCATGGCGGTGAGCGAATTCGAATGGTAGTATTCATCCACCTTGCCCCTGTCCTCCACTGAAAAGAGCGCGCTATGACAATCTCTCGGAGCTCGAAAGTTTTTATGCGAGTGCTTGGTGTGCTGTTGCTTCTGTCTTCGTTTGCCTCGACGGCAGATGCTCAAGCCAAGCGTCGCCCCGGCGGTGGTAACGTCGGTGGCTGGATCTACCTTGGGGAGAGATTCGTCGACGGGCGGAGGGATACAGACAAATTGCCCGTGTCTGCCAACGGCGCGTTTCGGGCGATTCAACTTCGCGTTTCAGGTTCGGCCGTCAATTTCGATCGAGTTGTCGTCCATTTCGAGAATGGCGCAGACACCGATCTTCAGATCCGCGATCGCATTCCTGCGGGAGGGATGACGCGTGCAATTGACCTTCCGGGCGACAGACGGCGGATTCAAAGTGTCGAAATGTGGTACTCGAAAGCCCACTGGCGTCATCGCCCCGGCGTAAAGGTGTACGGGCGCCGGTAAACGGAATGTGATAGGCCCGACGCTTTTGCGGTGGAGCACAGGAACACGCCCTTCAAAAGGGTGAGCACGCTCGACCAAGAATTTGCGTCGGAAAGTATGGATGATTGGAAACGCGCCGCGGGCATCTCTGCCGCGGCGCTTTTTTTCATCTTGAATTCAAACTACTTCTGCGGCTCGTTCGTCGACCCGCTCTCCAACGCGAGGCGCTCCGCGATCGCATCCATCTGTCGGCCACGAGTGCGAGCCCAAGTTGGGAGCCTGAGTACGCTGTTCGCGATCGCTCCTGCGCCTACGAGCGCGAGCATCACGACGCCGGGTATCGAGGCGGCCAGATGCCCTCCGGCGGCGGCAGCGATCGCCGTGATTCCGCTCATCGAGAGCGTGAGGGCACCCAGCGTCGTCCAGCCGCGAACGTCGCCCTTCACGGTCGAAAGGCGGAGGCGGTGGCCGGTCGGCGTGGGCTCGAGAAGCGCCTGGAGATTGCCGTTCGTCCACTGACGCAGCGAGCCGCCGGAGCTGACCTTGCCGCGCGCCTTGAACACTACGCGCAGGTCGCCGACGAGCTGCTCCCACTCTGCATCGGTGAGGTGACGTCCGAGGTCGATCGTGCGTTCGACCTCGAGCGGCATGCCGAGGAACGTCCGCGCGTCTGAGGGTGAGCGAACGGCGAGCGACTGCGCGGCGCGCGCGACCGCCTCGGGCGCGATGCCGGCCTCGCGGCCGATCTCCTGCAGCTCGGCGAGCGTCATCCCCTCGCTGTGGCGCGCCGGGAGCGAATGGCCCTGCGGATTCTCGGCGGCCTTCTGGAAGATTGCCGCGACTTCCTCGTCATCGTACCGGCGATCGGTCATCGTGCTCGTAAGATTGCGCCAATGACGACAGGACGCAATTCGATGCAACCGAGCTATCGACGTCTGGCATGCTCCGAGGTTGTCAATTCACAATCAGTTTGAACCTACGAAGAGCGTATGACCCGGAGGATTGTCCTGAGACTGAGTTCCTACCCACATCGTGCCAACCAATTGCCGGAGAAACAGCTGTCCCGTGAAATGCGACGTGACGGTATCCGCGCCGTCCGGGTACTCGCGATAAAGAGTAAAGTCCAGATGGATGATCCCGTTCGTGACGCCTCCGTCCACAATGGATCTCCCACCGGGTCCCGCGTCACCCTCGAACGATCCCATTCCCGAGAGCGCCGTGCCATTCGCGACCAAAGTCATGCCAAAGTAATTCCCCGGCACTTGCTCCCGGATCGACCACGCGCCGGCCGCCGATGACGCGATGTCCGCGCTCGTCGGATCGGAACAACCGAGCAGCATCGATGATGCGGCAATCGCCAGAACGAGATATTTTCGCACGTGCGTCTCCATGTGGAAGTGCTCGAGCACAAGTCCGGACATCGGACTGACCCAGCGGAGACCCTCGCTATCCGAAGCGCGTTCCATCTGCGCAATCAAAACGTGATCGGCCCGTTCGCAAAAAGCGCCCACGGATCCCCGGGCTGCGTTCCCTCGAGGAAGTACTCCGTGTAGCGCCGCTCCGGCGCCGTCGTGCTGTCCGCGGGGGCCATCGTGTCGCGATCGAAGTCCACCGTCGCGATCCCCTCCGGGATATTCCACGCGCCGCTCGAGCGAGACTGATAGTACCGTCCCATCATGTCGCCCCAAATCGGCGCCGCGACCGAGCCGCCCGCCGCGCCGGGCGCGATCGGCACCGGCTTGTCGAAGCCCACCCACACGCCGGCAACGATCTCGGGCGTCATTCCGACGAACCACGCATCGCTGTCGTTGTTCGTGGTGCCGGTCTTGCCCGCGGCCTCGATGCGCTCGGGGAGGTAGCGCCGCACCGATGTCGCCGTTCCGCGCGTCACGACATCGCGCATCATGTCGCGCACGATGAACGCAACGCGCGGATCGATCACCGAGTCGCGCCCGGCGCTGCGCTGCGTGTACACCTGACGCCCGCCCGGATCGTTGATGCGATGGATGAATCGTGTCGTCACCGCGGAACCGTCGTTGTCGAACGCCGCGTACGCCGCGACGATCTCGATGGGGCGCACAGTCGAGGCACCGATCGCGCTCGCGGGATACGGTGAGATCGGCGTCGAGATGCCGAGTGAGCGGGCGAGCGCGGTGATCGTGTCCATCCCCTCGGCGAGGCCGAGCTACACGGCGACGGGATTGCGCGAGCGAACGAGCGCGTCGCGGAGCATCATCGGCCCGAGGAACTGCCCGTCGTCGTTGCGCGGACGATAGACGTTGCGATCGAGCGGAATCACGAGCGCGGTGTCGTAGACGATCGACGCCGCGGTGAAGCTGTCGGCAAGCGCAGTCGAGTAGACGATCGGCTTGAAGGAGGAGCCGGGCTGGCGCAGGGCGTTGAGCGCGCGATTGAAGCGAGAGTCGATGTAATTGCGGCCGCCGACGAGGGCGAGCACGTCGCCATTTTCGGGATCGATGGCGACGACGGCACCCTGGAGGTTGTCGCTGCTTCCGGGGCCGCGCGTCGCGTACGGCGGATGTCTGTATCCAGTGCGGGCTTCGGCGCGCGCGAGCCCGGAGACGAGCGCATCGGCGGCGAGCGTCTGAAGCTGCGCGTCGATCGTGGTCGTGATCTGGAAGCCACCCGTCATCACCGGGATCCCTGCTGATTCCGCTTCGCGCCGCACGACGTCGACGACGTACGGTGCCTCGGACATTCCCATCGATGGCGCGGTGACGACCGGCTCGAGCTTTGCGGCCGCCACCGCCGCTCCGGTCGCGTAGCCCTGCTGCGCCATGAGCGAGAGCACGAGATCGCGACGGTCGCGCGCGCGGTCGGGGTGCCGCACCGGATCGTAGAGCGCGGGGCCCTTGGGCAGCGCTGCGAGCGTCGCCGCCTGCGCGAGGGAGAGTCGAGCTGCCGGCATCCCGAAGTAGTGGCGCGACGCTTCCTCGATGCCGTACCAGCCGTGGCCGAAGTGGATCTGGTTGAGATATGCCTCGAGGATCTCCTGCTTGTCGTAGTGCCGCTCCATCTCGCGCGCCGCGTTCTGCTCGTGAATCTTGCGCGAGATCGAGTGGTCGGAGCGATCGATGAGGTCGGGGTGCATGTTGCCGACGAGCTGCTGCGTGATCGTGCTCGCTCCGCGTGCGTGCCCGCGCAGCGCGTCCTTGAGCGCGGCGGCCACGCTGATCATGTCGACGCCGTCGTGCTTGTAGAAGCGCTGGTCCTCGACGGCGATGAACGCCTCGCCAACGTACGGCGGGAGCGTCCGAAGTGACACGCTCACCCGGAGCTGCGCGCCCAACTCGCCGATCAGCTGCCCGTCGCGCGCGAGCACGAGCGACGATTGCGGCTGTGGCACCAGCTGCCAGGCCTCGTTCGCGGCCTGGCCGGATCCCTGCGCGACGAGCGGCATCGCCGCGCTCGAGGCGGCGACGGCGATGGTGATAACGAGAGCGATTGATCGGCGCACTTCCATGTGGTCTCTACCCCTGATCCTTTCATACACGCATCTTTCGACGATGCCTCACATTCTCCAGCTTGCCGCACTTCAGTTCTCGCCCGGCAAGGGGGAATATGACGCGAACCTCGCGCGGCTGGGCGACGTCTTTGCCCAGCTCGATTCGCTCGACCCTCGGCCGGATGTGCTCCACCTTCCCGAGTCCGCACTCACCGGTTACTTCCTCGAGGGCGGCGTCCGCGAGCACGCGCTCACCGCTGGTGCGTTCGCGGCGGATCTGCAGCGCAGCTATCTCGCCGCTGGCTCCGCGCAGCCGCTGGAGCTGGCGATCGGATTCTACGAACTCTGGAACAGCACGCTCTACAACAGCGCGATGTGGGTGCGACTCGGCGGCGACGCGCCGCTCATTCGCCACGTGCATCGGAAGAACTTCCTGCCGACGTACGGTCTGTTCGATGAAGAGCGGTTCGTCGAGCGCGGCCACGATATTCGCGCCTTCGAGACGCCCTGGGGGAAGTTCGCGATGCTCGTGTGCGAGGACGCGTGGCACTCGCTGCCCGGGACGCTGCTGGCGCTCGACGGCGCCACGATGATCTTCATCTCCGCCGCCGCGCCCGCGCGCGGCGTGCATCCGCGCGACGACGCGATCCCCGGGCCGGCGAGTGTGGCCAGGTGGGAGCGGCTCGTGCGCGACATCGCGGAGGAGCAGGGAGTGTTCGTGTCGTTCGCGAATCTGGTGTCGACGGAAGGGGGAAAGTCCTTCCCCGGGGGTGCGACGATCGCCGGCCCGAACGGCGATGTTCGCGTGCGCGGACCGCTCTGGCGCGAGGCGCTCGTCGCGATCCCGATCGACCTCGACGATCTCGCTCGCGCGCGATCGGAGATGCCGCTGCTCGCCGATCTGCAGACGGCGATGCCGCACCTCATGGACAATCTCGAGCAGATCCGCGCAGAGGCGCCGGCAGCGCTCGAATACGATCGGGCGCCGGCGGCGACGCGCGCGATGAAGAAGAAGTCTGCTTCGAGCGGGAAGGCGAGGACGCGCGTCAACGACATCGAGGTCGTGCAGGTCGACGCCCGCGAGAACGGCGCGCCCCCGGCGCTCTCGATCGACGGGGCGCTCACCGAGGCATGGCTCACGGCGTTCATTCGCGATGAGCTCGCGCAGCGCAGTTTCGAGAAGGGGATCGTCGCGCTCTCCGGCGGGCTGGACTCCGCCGTCACCGCCTTTCTCGCCGCCAAGGCGCTCGGGCCCAACAACGTCATCGGCGTTCGCCTTCCCTATCGTACATCGAGCCCCGAGAGCCTCGAGCACGCGCAGCTCGTCATCGATGCGCTCGGCATCGAGGGCCGCACGATCGACATCAGTGCTGCCGTCGACGGGTATCTCGCGAACGAGCCGGACGCCGATGCGACGAGACGAGGGAACGTGATGGCGCGGATGCGGATGATCGCGACCTTCGACCTTGGCGCGCGGTACACGGCGCTTCCCCTCGGCACCGGCAACAAGACGGAGCGGCTCCTCGGCTACTTTACCTGGCACGGCGACGACGCGCCGCCGATCAATCCGATCGGCGATCTCTACAAGACGCAGCTCCGCGCGCTCGCGAAGCACCTCGGGGTGCCGCATCCGATCGTCGACAAGCCGCCGACGGCGGATCTCGTGCACGGACAGACCGACGAGGGGGATCTCGGCATCAGCTACGATCGCGCCGATCAGATTCTGCACTGGATTCTGAGCGGCTTCTCACCCGACGAGCTGCTCGCGCGCGGTTTCGACGCATCCGAGGTGAGTGTGGTGCGCAAGCGATTGGACTCGACGCACTGGAAACGCCGCATGTCGACGGTCGCGATGTTGAGCGGGACCGCAATCGGCGAGAGCTATCTTCGGCCGGTGGATTACTAGCGAGCCTCTCCGCTGCGGTTCGGCAGTGACGCCGCTAAGTCACCGCGCGTCCACTAGTTACAATGACGACGTCCCAGCTCGAGATCACCGCCGCCCGCATGCTTCCGGCGCGCCGGAGTTGGATGACCGACGAGCTCGTGCGCATGTGCGTAGTGGCGTTCGGCGCGCTCTCGGTCGCGCTCGGGCTGGCCTTCAACTACTACGCGCATCCGTTCCCCTGGCTCGGCGCCGGACTGCTGATGTTGATCGCGGCGGCGACGCGCGTCTTCGGCATTCCGCTTCCAGGGAAGGGATTCGCGAGCTTCGCCGTTGGTCCCGGCATTGCCGCTCTCATCGCGCTCGACTGGGCCGCCGGTGCGCTCGTCGTGGCACTCGGCATCGTCATCGGCGATGCGATCGTGCGGCGCCTCCCGCTGCGCAACGCAATCAGCAATGCGGGACACTTTCTCACCGCTGGAACGATCGCCGGCTACGCGTACTACGGAGTGATGAGCGGTGCGATCGGGCTCGCCGCCTTCTCCGCAACAAATGCGTGGCGGCTCGGCTTCATGATCACGCTGTTCCTCCTCACGGTGAACGGCACGTTCTATTTGCAGCTCAAGCTCTCGCCGGCGATTGCGTGGGTCGACCCGAAGCTGACCGCGCGGTGGGAGAGTACCGTTGCCGTGCTCGCGACGCTCCTCGCGCTCGGCGCGCTGCGACTCGCGTACAGCCAGACGATGCCGCGCACGATGATCGCTGGCGCGCTCGTGCTCACGCTCATCGGTGTCCTCACGCACTGGCTCGTGCGACAGGCGGCCGTGGGCGAGAGCCTTCAGCTCGTACAGCGACTCACGAGCGCGATCAGCGCGCGCCCCGAGCTCCGGCACGCGCTCGTCGACATCCAGCGGCTCACGCGCTCGCTCGTGCCATGGGAGCAGATGGGCATCGCGGCGTACGATGCGGCGCGCAACGACTTCGTCGTCGTCGTCGACACGTCACCGGACGTGCGCCCGGGCACACGCATCTCGGCGACCGAGGGGATGGTCGGAAGCGCGCTGCGCATGGGCCACGCGATCACCGATCTCGCACTCCCGCTCGCGCAGCGTCCGCAGGAGGCATCCCAGCGATCGCAGATCGTGCTCCCGCTCAAGTATGGCGATCAGCTCGTCGGCATTTGGACGGTGCGACACTCGCGCGTGGAGATGTATCGCATTCACGACACCTCGCTGCTCGGGTACATCGCGCCGCAGCTCGCGCTTTCGCTCGCCCTGGACAAGCTCATTCAGCCCGTCGTCGCCGCGTCCGCCGACATGACCTCGCACGTCGAGTCGATCACGGCGACCACGCAGCAGCTGCACGCGAGCGCACAGGAGAGCGCGGACACCGCGCGCCGGCTCGCGGCGACGGTGCGCAATCTCGCGGAGACGCTCTCTCGCGGCGCGGAGGGCGCGCGCAACGCGCAGGCCATCGCGGACAGCACGGTAACGGAGGGGCGTTTGACGCAACAGAGCGGCGGCCAGATGCTCGCCGACGCGCGCGTGGTTCGTGGCGCGACGGAGCAGGCGCGCGCGCAGCTCACCGCCGCCGCCGCGGTCGTGCAGCAGAGCGCCGAGCAGGTGTCGCGGCTTCGCGAGATTTCCGAGGCCGTACAGAAGTTCGGGCAGACGATCACGGAGCTCGCCGATCAGACCGGGCTGCTGGCGCTCAACGCCGCGGTCGAGGCCGCGCGCGCAGGAGTGCACGGGCGCGGCTTCGCGGTGGTCGCGCGCGAGATCCGCGAGCTCGCCGATCGCAGCGCGGCGGAGGCCGAGGGGATGGACAACGCGGTGCGCGACATCCGGGCGACGCTCGATCGCGCGGTGGCACTCATGCAGCGTACGCGCGGCGAGGTGCTCTCGGTGGCGGATGCGAGCGGCGACTGGGTGGATGAGCTCGACCGCATCGTGCTCGCCTCCGAGTCCGTGGCGACGGCGGGACATCGCATCGTCGACGCGGCGCGGGAGAGCGCGGACCGTTCGGGGGTGATGGCGCGCGCGCTGGCGGAGGCGAAGGAGGAGGCGACGCGTGCGGCATCGGAGACCGGCGTAGTCGCGGGGGCGAGCACGCAGCAGGAAGGAGCGATCGATTCGCTGAACGGCGCCGCCACCGAGCTGAGCGAAACGGCGCACACGCTTGCGCAGGCGGTGGCCGCCGTGCGCGCGGGGCGATAGCTCGCCCGCGCGCGAGCTACTTCTTCCCCACCGCCGCCCCAACGCGC
Source organism: Gemmatimonadales bacterium (assembly GCA_038239265.1). Taxonomy (GTDB): domain Bacteria; phylum Gemmatimonadota; class Gemmatimonadetes; order Gemmatimonadales; family Gemmatimonadaceae; genus FEN-1250. The sequence goes on from JBBSEY010000002.1 coordinate 55,527, forward strand.
GGAGTGGGCCGCATCGGATCCCGCAGCGATGCGAGGATCTGCGCCGCCTGCGCATCGAGGATCGTGCGGTCCGGCATCACGGAGCCAGGGAACGGCAACGGCACGTCGAAGCCATCGCCGGCGCGGCGCGGGATGAGGTGAACGTGGAAGTGATACACGTCCTGCCCGGCAGCCGCGCCGCTCGAGACGATGAGATTCATCGCGTCCGCTCCCGCAACCTTGCGAATTACCGGATTCAATCGCATCGCGACCTCGAACAGATGCATCCCGAGGTCGGTGGGAAGATCCTGGAATGACTCGTAATGCTGGCGCGGCACGACGAGTGTGTGCCCCGCGTTCACCGGCTGCACGTCCATGAACGCAATCGCGCTCGAGTCTTCGTAGCACACCGATACCTCGGCGGCGCCCTTCATGATGTCGCAGAAGATGCAGTGGGCGTTGGGAGAACCGGATGCCATGTACCCGCCAGCGAGCGGCCGAGACCGCTCGAGTAAAGAGTTGTTGCAGTCGGTGAGCGCTGCCAACGGATGATAAGGCGTCCGCCGCGCCCCCGGTAGGCGTTCATGTGGCGTCCACGGCGGGCGGGAAGGTATCTTACACCGTCGAATTCACAGGACCCGGAGAGACATGGCCACGCCCGCAATCGCCACGCCCCCGACGGACGCGAGCCTGAGCGCAGAGCAGCTCGTCGCTGCGTACAGGAACATGTATCTGTCGCGGCGGATGGACGACAAGGAGATCCAGCTCAAACGCCAGAATCGGATCTTCTTCCAGATATCGGGCGCTGGGCACGAGGCGATTCTCACCGCTGCCGGGAT
>JBBSEY010000003.1:0-55601 GCA_038239265.1 Gemmatimonadales bacterium
AGGCGGTGCACGCTGAGGAAAATCGCGAGGAGGCGGCGGGTGCCACGGCCGGCGGGCTGGATCCGCTCGTGTACTCGCGTCTCAAGGAGCGCGTGATCGCGTATCTGCTCATGCCGTCGTCGTGGAAGGCCAGCGGCTACTCGGCGGACGAGCTCAAGGCGATCGATGCGCGTCGCGCGGAGCTGAAGCCGCTGCTCGGCGGCGACTTCAACGCGTCGGGGCAGCGCAACTCGCTCGGCCATTGAGCGGTATCGCAGGAAGCGCGGGTGAGAGCGATGCGAAAGCTCCAGGCTGCAACCGTCCTCTCACTCGCGTTGTTGCTCTCGGCCTTCACGCGCGCGGCGCCGCACACGCTTGCGGTGCGCGTGAACGGCGCGTGGCGCGAGTGGTGGCGCGCTGATCGGGCGCCAGCGCGCTGGACCTCGGCCGATCTCCGGGTCACCTCCGCCGTCTCCTGGCACGCTGCGTCCCCCGGCATCGAGTGGGGCGACGCCGAGCTCTCCGCATCGGGCGAGGGTTGGCGCACGAAGCTCGTGCTCGTGCGCATCGATCCCGCACCTCATCGCTTCGCATTGCAGCTCGGGCAGGGGATGAACCTCTCCCCCAACTGGTCGGTCGACAGCGCAGGCGATAGCGCACTCGTCGCCGTCAACGCCGGACAGTTCGGGCGCATGCTCCCGTGGGGCTGGCTCGTTACGGATGGCCGCGAGCTCGCGCCGCCCGGCACCGGCCCACTCGCGATGGCTGTCCTAGTTGACTCGAGCGGCGTCGTGCATTTCGTTGAAGCGGATTCGCTCGCGAGCGCGCGTGCGCGAGGACACATCGCGAACGCCTTTCAATCGTATCCCACGCTCCTCACGGGCGATGGCGAGGTGCCGGAGCTCCTCCGCGCAACAGCGTCACCGCTCCTCGACCTCACGCATCGGGATAGCCGCGTCGCCATTGGCGAGCTCCGCGATGGACGCGTTCTCATCGCCATCACCCGCTTCAACGCGCTCGGGGATGCGGCGGCGAAGATTCCTTTCGGGCTTACCGTTCCGGAGATGGCCGCGCTCATGGGCGCACTCGGCTGCCGTCGCGCAGTCTCGCTCGATGGGGGAATTTCCGGGCAGCTCGCCGTTCGGGTCGCGAGCGGCGGGATGCGGAAGTGGACCGCGTGGCGGTTCGTTCCTCTCGGGCTCGTTGTTCTTCCGCGACCGGCCGCTTCCCCCGCGCACTGACGCAATACATATAGAGGGGCGCTCTTGCCGCACCTCGTTCTTCAGCACAGATATCGCCATCCTCCCGTGGAGATTCACATGCGTTACCGTTTCGCAATCGCTGGAGTGCTCGGCGCGCTCGTGCTCGTCGCTGCTCCCGCGCGCGCGCAGGGAATCCTCGGCAAGATCAAGGATCGCGCTCGCACGGAGGTCGATCGCAAGGAGAACGACGCCATCAATGCCGTCGTCAACTCAGTCACCTGCGCGATCACGGATAAGGCGTGCATCAAGAAGGCGCACGATGCCGGCGAGCCGGTAAAGGTTACGGACAAGAACGGGAAGGCGGTCTCGAGCGCCGACTCCGCCGCCGCGATCAGTGCGGCGGTCGCACAGGCCGCGTCGATCTCCGCCGAGGATCCCGCTCCGGCACCAGGCGGCGCGCCTGCCGCACCCGCCGCGCCGAGTGCGACGCCGGCATTTTCGTCGACCGCCGGCGCCGGCATCTGGCTCAGCTACGATTTCGTACCGGGGAGCCGCACGATCTTTTACGACGACTTCTCCGACGACGATGTCGGCGACTTTCCGCGGCGCATGAAGCTGAAGTCCGGGAATCTCGAGGTCGCAAACGTGAAGGGGCAGAAAGTGCTCCACACGACGGAGAGCGGTTTGATCTTCATCGTGCTCCAGGAAAAGCTCCCCGAGCGCTTTACCGTCGAGCTGGTCGTGCACAGCGGTGATCCGTTGGTCCCGATGACTCTCTACACCGGTGGCAACGACAGCAAGTTCGGCTGCTACAACAACTCCGCGTTCGTGCACGCCGAGGCAAACTCGGAGGGAAAGGCGCCGGTGAACATGTCCGCGCAGTTCGTCGACTGTCGCTTCACCGTCGACTCGCGCTACGTGAGAGGCTACATCGACAGCGTTCGCACGGCGAATGCACCTGGAGCGACCATCGTCCGCGGGGATACGCTCTTTATCCAGCTGCCGGGCGGTTCGAAGGGCGGCCCCACCGCGATCGCCAGCATTCGTATCGCGGAGGGCGGGAAGAAGCTCTACGATCTCATCTCGACGAAGGGGCGCGCGTCGACGCAGGGAATTCTCTTCGACGAAGGAAGCGACCACATTCGCGGAGAGTCCACGCCCACGCTCACGGAGATCGGCGAGATGCTGAAGACGCACGGACCGTTGAGTCTCACCATCGAGGGGCACACGGACAACGTGGGAAGCGCCGCATCGAACAAGGCGCTTTCGGAAAAACGCGCGCTTGCCGTAAAGCAGTACCTGGTCAGCAAATACGGCATTGCGGCGACGCGATTGAAGACCGCGGGCTACGGTGCGACGAAGCCGGTGGGGCCGAACACTACGGCCGAAGGTCGCCAGAACAATCGGCGGGTCGAGCTGGTCAAGCTCTAATGCAGGGCAAGAAATCCTTGCTGGAAATGTCTCTCGGGAACGAGTAGATTCAGCAGCACAAGCCAGAATGATCGTACGTGCCGCAGTGCCCGCGACTGAGCAACCCAGCGCGGGCGCTCGACGTTTTGGTGATTTCCCCGGCCTACACCAGGAGTAGCGTCATGCCCGCGACCGGACTGAACCCGCGCAAAGCTGCCATCCAGGACATCGCCGCCCGCACCGCACGAAATTTGAACGCGGCCAATGGCAATGGTAATGGCAACGGGCAGCATCCGACGTCGGAGTATTTCGGCATCAATACCTTCGGCGCACGCCAGATGCGCGCGCGTCTTCCGAAGGAAGTGTACGCAAAGCTGGTAGGCGCCATTCGCCAGGGAAAGAAGCTCGACGCCGAAATCGCGCCGACCGTCGCGCAGGTCATCAAGGAGTGGGCGATCTCCCGTGGCGTGACGCACTTCACGCACTGGTTCCAGCCGCAGACCGGCCTCACCGCCGAGAAGCACGATGCCTTTCTCTCCTTCGACGACAAGCAGCAGCCGATGGAGTCGTTCTCCGGTGCGCAGCTCATCCAGAGCGAGCCCGACGCATCGAGCTTTCCGTCCGGCGGCCTTCGCGCGACGTGGGAAGCCCGCGGCTACACGGCGTGGAATCCGGCATCCCCCGTATTCATAGTAGAATCCGGAAGCACGCGCACGCTCTGCATCCCATCCGTCTTCATCGGCTACAACGGTGAGGCGCTCGACGAGATGACGCCGCTGCTTCGCAGCTCGGACGCGCTCTCCGAGAAGGCGATCGAGATGCTCGAGCTCCTCGGCGACAAGAACGTGCTCCGCGTGTACACGACGCTCGGACCGGAGCAGGAATACTTCCTCATCGATCGCAATCACTTCGCGCTCCGCCCCGATCTCGTGATGGCGGGCCGCACGCTGATCGGCGCACCGCCCCCGCGCGGGCAGCAGCTCGAAGACCACTACTTCGGCGGCATTCCCGAGCGCGTGCAGGCGTGCATCGCGGAAGTCGAGCACGAGCTCTACAAGCTCGGCGTGCCGATCGTCACGCGTCACAACGAAGTTGCGCCCAGCCAGTTCGAGATGGCGCCCATGTTCGAGGAGACGGATCTCAGCGTCGATCACAATCAGCTCGTAATGTCGGTGCTGCGCCGCGTTGCGCTCCGCCACGGGCTGCAGGCGCTCCTGCACGAGAAGCCCTTCGCCGGCATCAACGGCTCGGGCAAGCATTGCAACTGGTCGATGGCGATCACGTCCGACGACTCGAGCATCGATGGCACGAACCTGCTCAAGCCGGGGAAGACGCCGCACCAGAACATTCGATTCCTCATGTTTCTCGCGGCCGTGCTCAAGGGCGTGCACAAGCATGCGGGGCTCCTGCGCGCCGGCATCGGAACGTCCGGAAACGAGCATCGGCTCGGCGCCAACGAGGCGCCGCCGGCGATCATGTCCGTGTTCATGGGCACCACGCTCACGCGCGTGATCGAGGACATCGCCGCGGGGAAGACGTCGCCGACGAACGCGCAGCAGGCGATGATCAAGCTCGGCGTCGCGAAGCTCCCGGAAGTCGAGAAGGACAACACGGATCGCAATCGCACGTCGCCGTTCGCCTTCACGGGGGCAAAGTTCGAGTTCCGCGCGGTCGGCTCCTCGCAGTCGATCGCCTTCCCCGTCATGCTGCTCAACGCCACGGTTGCCGAAGCGCTCGGCGAGTTGACCGTCGCGCTCAAGGCCGCGATCAAGCGCACCAAGTCGGTGGACGACGCGGTGCTCGAGGTCGTGCGCCAAGCGTTCAAGGAGTCTGCGGCGGTGCGCTTCGAGGGAAACAACTATTCGAACGACTGGGTGGTCGAGGCGGAGAAGCGCAAGCTGCTCAACCTGCGCCGCACTCCCGAAGCGCTCGCGCAGCTGCTCACGAAGGATGCGCGCGCCGTGCTCACGAAGCTCGGCATCCTCAGCAAGCCCGAGATCGAATCACGCTTTCACATTCGGCTCGAGCGCTACGTGAAGGACATGCTCATCGAGATGCACACACTCGAGGAGCTGATAGACACCATGGTACTTCCCGCGGCGTTCGCGTACTCGGCGGTGCTCACGGAGTCGGCGGCACATGCGAAGACGGCGGGGATCAAGGTGGTGCCGCAGGTCGACGCGGCGAACGCGCTCGGCGAGATGATCGCAGAGCTCCAAAAGCGGCGCGTTGGGCTCGGGAAGGCGACGGCCAAGGCCGAGGGGATGCACGACGATATCGAGGCGCAGGCGAGGCTGCTCACGGCCGACGGCGCGGAGCGCATGGCGGAAGTGCGCGAGACGAGCGATGCGCTCGAGCTCGCGGTGAGCGACGATCTCTGGCCGCTACCGAAGTACCGCGAGATGCTTTTTCCATTGTAACGTGTAGATCACGGCTGGTGGCTGATTGAAGGGGCTGACGCGTCGCACGCGTCAGCCCTTTGCCGTTGTGTAATCTGGCTGAAAGGTTCCCGTGGCCTGAACGTCGCAAAGGCGTGACGTCCCGACATAGCCGGTGTCGCTCGGCGGTGATTTAGTGGCGCCAATCTCCCTGCGTTCGCATCACGAACTCATGGGGGAGAAATGGTTTTAATCAGGTCGACGGTTGTGCGGCGCTTGATGCTTCCCGGCGCGTACCTTCTCGTACTCGGTGTCTGTGCGGTGCGTGTATCGGCGCAGGATGTGACGGGGGCGATCGCGGGCCGCGTCACAGATACGGCGGCGACGCCCGTGTCGAATGCCACGCTCCGCATCATGGAGACTCGTACGGGCGCGATGAGCGCCGACAACGGCAGTTATCGCATCGTCGGCGTCGCTCCCGGTCGCTATTCGGTACTCGTACGGCGACAGGGTTTCGCCACCGATACCTTCGCCGTCACCGTCATCGCGGGCCAGACCACGCAGCATGACGTTGCGCTCCGCGCCACACCCATCTCGCTCACCGAGATCGTCGTGACGGCATCACCGCGCATGAACGAGACGCAGCAGGCAGCGCTCGACAAGCAGCGGAAGGCCGATAACATCATTTCTGTGATATCGGGCGACGAGATTCGTGCGCTTCCCAACGCGAACGCTGCCGAGGCGGCCGCGCGCATCCCCGGAGTTTCGACGGAACGCGATGAGGGCGAAGGGAAGTTCGTGCAGATTCGAGGCACCGAACCGCGGCTGTCCAACGTCACGGTGGATGGCGTGCACATCCCGGGCACCGAGCAGGGCGATCGTATCGCCAAACTTGACGACGTACCAACGGATCTGCTCGGCGCGATCGAGGTGACGAAGACGCTCACTGCGGACATGGACGCCGATGCGATCGGCGGCTCGGTGAATCTCGTGACCAAGACGCCGGAAGGTGCGCCGCGCGGCTACCTGTCGGGCCAGGTCGGACAGTCCACGCTCCTCGATCACCGCCAGGGGCAGGGGAGCTTGACGTACGGCGGCCGCTTCGGGAGCCAGAAGAAGCTCGGAGCGCTTTTCTCTGGATCGTACGACAAGAACAATCGCGTCATCAACGACGTAGAGCTCGGATGGACGGTGGACAACGGCCACTCGATTCCAGTGGAATTCGATGCGCGCGACTACACCTACTACCGCGAGCGATACGGCGCAGGCGGACAGCTCGACTACCGCTTTCAGGACAGTGGCACCGCGTATGTGCGCGGACTGTTCAGCCTCTTCAAGAACTGGGGCACGCGCTATCGCTACGACATCAGCGCCGATGGCGTCGAGAATGTGAACGGCTCGACGGCGACCGGTACCGATATCGGGATGTCGCGCGAAGTCTCGCAGCGTCGGCCGACGGAGCAGCTCTACGGCTTCGCCGGCGGCGGCACGAAGACACTTGGCAACCTCGACTTCAATCTCGCGGTGAACTACGCCGGAACGCGGCAGTCGGTAAGCGACTACCGAACGAGCCCGTTCAAGTATTCGGGCAGCGATCTCTCGGGCCTCATTCTCGACGGGAGCAATCCGCAGGTTCCGCTCTACCACTATGAGAATGCCGGGGATGCTTCCGCTGCGGCGAGTCCGCAGAACTACCGATTGTCCCGCTACTCGACCAGCGACGGCCTCACGACCGGTCGCGACCTCGGCGGCCGTCTCGACGCGACCTGGAGTTACGCGTCGACCACCACGCCTGGTTCGATCAAGTTCGGCGTGAAGGTGCGCGCGGAGAACAAGGAGTTCGCCGAGGCGAACACGCGCTTCAACGCGACTTCGGACTATTTTCTCGCGCAGACGCTCGGCGGTTTTTCGGATCCATCCTTCTACAACAACGTCACCAATGCCTTTCAGCTCGGGCCGGTGCCGGGCGACAAGAGTGTGCACGCCCTCGAGAACGCGAACCCGGGGGGATTCGAGAACGCCACGGACTCGCTCGGGAATCTGATCGACAGCTTCAAGGGCGCCGAAAAGATCTACTCGGGGTATGTGATGAACACGGTGGATCTCGGCAGGCTGCGTATCAATGTGGGGCTGCGCGTGGAGAACACGCACGTGGACTATACGGGGCACCAGGAGGGGACCGACACCACTACGGGCACGACGAGCGTGGCGACCGTGTCGGGCAGCTCCAGCTATACGGATCTCTTTCCGAGCGTACAGCTTCGCTACGCACTCGGGAGCGTCACCAATGTCCGCGCGGCGGTGACGCGCGCGATCGCGCGCCCGAACTACTACGATCTCGCCCCGCACATCTCAGGCAGCACCTGCGGCGGCGTGTGTAACACGCTGACGAATGCGGCATCGGCCGGAAATCCGAATCTTCAGCCTGAGCACGCGTGGAACTACGACCTGCTCTTCGAGCACTATCTCCCCGCGGCAGGCGTCGTCTCGGGCGGGGTGTTCTACAAGACCATCACAGACTTTCAGTACGACAAGATCGCGATCTACCATGGGCCGGCGACGCAGTTCGACGGCAACTACGTCTCCATGCCGGTGAACGGCGGGGATGGCCACCTGTTCGGCTTCGAAGCCGACTATGCGCAGCATCTCTGGTTTCTCCCGCCTGCTTTGCAAGGGCTCGGCTTCGACGTGAACTGGACGCACGTCACCTCCAAGGCGACGCTCCTGCAGGATGTCTCGGACTCGGCAAACGTCGGACAGACCTCGTCCCGCTCGGTGAAGCTGCCACGCCAGTCACCGAACATCGCGAACGTAGCGCTGGTGTACGACAGCCCGCGCTTCTCGGTGCGCGCAGCCTGGCAATATCAGGGCGCCAATATCACGAGTTATGCGGACGGAACGGCGACGGCAGGGGGCGACACCTACTTCTATGCGCACTCGCAGATCGATGCGTCGGTGATCTTCAACCTGACGCGCGAGGTGTCGCTGCAGCTGCAGGGACTGAATCTCAACAACGCCGTCTTTGGATTCTTCAACGGAACGCCCGACGCGCAGTTCAACGTGCAGCGCGAGTACTACGGCCGGAGCTTCATTTTCGGCGCGAAGTACGGCTTCTGATCGCAGCGTTCTCGAGAACGCGGCCGTGGCCCCCGTGCCGCGGCCGCGTTCCTCCTTTTGCCCTCTCCGAGCCGACATGAAACGCACTCTCCTGGCAGCGCTTGCCACCATTTCGCTGACGGCGCCTCGTCGAGCAGTCGCCCAACACGCCGACGCGCCCTACCCGGGCTTTCACCTTGCCTCCCGCACACAACTCGGCGACGCGGAGGGGTGGGATTATCTCGCGTACGAGCCGGACTCTCATCTCATTTACATCTCGCATGAGAACGACGTGCTCGTGGTCGATCCTGCGCGGCAACGGATCGTCGACCGAATCACGAATACGCCCGGCGTTCACGGCATCGCCTTCGCATCCCCCGCGGGACGAGGGTTCATCAGCGACGGCGACGACTCGAGCGTCACGATCTTCGATCTTCGCACGCGGAAGATCATAGGTCGCGCCAGGACCGGCGGCGATCCCGATGCGATCATGTACGACTCTGCGACCGGACGCATATTCACGATGAACGCGAAGGGCGAGAGCAGCACGGCGATCGACGCGGCCTCGGGAAAGGTGGTTGGGACGATCCCGCTCGGTGGCGGGCCGGAGTTCGCTGTGGCAGATGGACGCGGCCATGTCTTCGCGAACATCGAGACGACGAGCGAGCTGGTAGAGATCGACTCGCGTGCGCTGACGGTCGAGCATCGCTGGCCACTCGCGCCGTGCGCCACTCCGACGGCGCTCTCGATGGATCGCGCCCGACGCCGTCTCTTCGTGGGCTGTCGCAACCACGTGCTCGTCGTCGTCGACGCCGACGACGGCCGCGTGCTCCAGCACTTCGCCATCGGCGACCACGTCGACGCGAGCGTCTTCGACGCCGGCCTCGGGCTCGTCTATGCATCCAATGGCGACGGCACGATCAACGTCTTTGCGACGCGGGGTGCCGATTCCCTGGTCACGGTCGACGTGGTGAAGACGCAGAGTGGCGCGAAGACGATGACGTATGACCCCGTGTCGCATGACCTTTTTCTCGTGACGGCAAGCCGCGGCGCGGGAAAGGGAGCGAAGGGGCCGCTTCTGCCGGGGACGTTCACTCTGCTGCACTTCGCTCCTCGCTCGGCGCAAAGCTCGAGCTCGGGCACTGCCACCACTCCGACATCGCTCGTCGTGTTCATTGCCATCGACCAGATGCGCCCCGATTACTTCGAGCGATGGCGCGATCAGTTCACCGGTGGCCTCGGCCGCATCCGCGCAAACTCGGCGTTCTTCCCGAATGCGGTGGAGAACCACGCGAATACCGAGACCGCTCCGGGGCACTCCACGATGCTCTCGGGGCGGGAGCCGGCGCACACCGGCATCGTGAGCAACGATCGTGGCGTTCCCGATCCGTCGGCGACGCTGATCGGCACGAACGGGCCCGGCGCGTCGCCTCGTCGATTCGTCGGTACGACGCTCTACGACTGGATGCTCGCGAAGGATCCGCACGCTCGTGTCCTTTCGGTGTCGCGAAAGGATCGAGGTGCGATTCTCCCCATCGGAAAAGCCATGGGATCGGTGTTCTGGTATTCCGAGGGCGGCTTCACGACCAGTCACTATTATGCCGACACTCTCCCGTCATGGGTCACGAGCTTCAACGAGCGTCACGGCGCCGATGCACTGGCCGGCACCAAGTGGGAGCTGCTACGACCCGAAGGTGACTACGCCGAGCCGGACTCGATGCCGTACGAGCATGGAGGAAGCGATTTCACCTTTCCGCACGCACTGCCTGCCACCGCGAAGGACGTCCGCGCGCAGCTTTCGAGCCTTCCATGGATGGATTCCCTGACGCTCGCGTTTGCACTCGACGGTGTACGCTCGATGTCGCTCGGCCAGGGAGGCTCGACGGATCTTCTTTCGATCTCCCTCTCGACTACTGATGCCGTCGGACACGCCTACGGTCCGGACTCGCGCGAGATGCACGATCATCTCCTGCATCTGGACAAGTGGCTCGGGACATTCCTCGATTCGCTCGGGACAATGGTGCCGGAAAACCGCATCGTCCTCGCGCTGACCTCGGACCATGGAGTGACATCGTTTCCGGAATATCTGACCTCGGTGAAGCACGTGACGGCGGGACGCATCTCACTCGACGATGTCGCGCGCACGCTCTCCGCGGAGCTCACCGCACGATACGATGTGGATTTCGGGATCGATTTCGGAAATGGCCTGCTGAGCGCGGACACGGCGGCGTTGCACGCGCGGGGGGTGAACGTCGACAGCCTCGCGAACGCGATCGTCGCGAGGCTGCGAGGGAGGAGCGGTATCAGCCGCATCTACACGCCGCGGACGCTGGTCCGTACGGCTGCGGGCGATTTGGCGGCGATGCGATGGCGCAATGCCATTCCACCTGACGTGGGCTGGCTCGTGTGCGCTGTGGCTCGCCCGCATTTCGTCTGGTCGAGCGGGAAGCTCTCGGCAGAGCACGGGACGCTGAACGACGACGACGTGGGAGTGCCTCTCGCAATCATGGGCTCGCGCATCGCACCGCGAACGTTGCCGCACGCGGCTCGGACGGTCGACATCGCCCCGACGCTCGCGGCCTACCTCGGCATTCGACCCACGGAGCGCATCGATGGCCGGCTGCTCGCTGGAGTGATCGCGAGCGCACCGCATGCGGTTGCGCACGGAGAAGCAGTGCATCTGACGGCCCGCACCGCGAGCGCCGTCCACTAAAGAACCCTGCTGGGAGCGTGCATCGAAAGGCCGGCGGCTTCCACCGCCGGTTTTTTTCATCCCGATACGTCCGATTCCCTGCTCCGCGCGTATCTATTGGGTGCTCCGAAGGATTCTTCGAGCACCATTGTACCAACGCACCGTACTACACGGGATTCGAGTGACAGTGCTCATACTGGCGTTTCTGGGCGGGGTTCTCACGATCCTCAGCCCGTGCATTCTCCCGATCATCCCGCTCGTGTTCGCACGCGCGGGGCGCAGCTTCCCGCGCGAGATCGCACCGATGCTCGTCGGACTCGCGCTCTCGTTCACCGCCGCCGCGCTCATCGCGACCGCCACCGCGCACTGGCTCGTCGTCGCGAATGTCGTCGGGCGGAACATCGCGCTCGTGCTGTTCGCGATCGTCGGCATCACGCTGCTGTCTCCGCGAGTGGCCGAGTGGCTTGCGCGGCCCGTGACGCGCGCGGGCGAGGCACTTATGGGCCGCGCGGGCGATGCCGGCGCCGCGACGCCGCTGCGCAACGTCGCTGTCGGGATGGCGATCGGGCTCCTCTGGGCACCGTGCGCAGGCCCGATCCTCGGAGTGCTCATCGCCGCATCCGCCGTTTCCGCTGCACCACACGCCGCCCTTCTCTTTCTCACCTTTGCCCTCGGAGCCGCCATGTCTCTCGCCGCAGTCATCTCACTCGGCGCGCGGTTGATCGCGCGCGTCAAACGCGCAGGCACCACCGACCTCGCGATCAGACGCGTGCTCGGCGTCGCGACGCTGATCACCGTCGTCGCGATCTTTTTCGGCTTCGACCAGGCGTTGTTCGGGAGCGGTGGGATCGTGAAAACCGCGAGCGCCGAGGAACGTCTCGTGGCGACGCTGACTCCGGCGAGAGTGCAACCGCATCCGCCGGGAATGTCGCTCGATGAGTTTGCGGCGGAGGAAAGTGCGATCGCCAGCGCGATTCACCTCGATAAGCTCGATGGCGATCTCCCGGGCTTCGAAGGCGGAACCGAGTGGATCAACTCGGGAGAGCTGTCACCAAAGGCGCTGAAGGGAAAGGTGGTGCTCGTCGAATTCTGGACCTTCATGTGCTACAACTGCCTCAATGCACTCCCCCACGTGAAGGATCTGTACGCCAAGTACAAGGATCGCGGCTTCGTGGTAGTCGGTGTGCACACACCGGAGCTGGGCCCCGAGCGCGTTCCGGAGAACGTTCGCGACGCGGTGAAGCGGCTCGGCATCGAGTATCCCGTCGTGATCGACAACAGCAACAGAATCTGGAACGCGTACCACAACCAGTACTGGCCTGCCGCGTACTTCGCCGACGCCACCGGTAAGCTGCGCTTCTACAACTTCGGGGAGGGGCGCTACGATGAGCAGGACAAGGTAGTCGCGAAGCTGCTCGCCGAGCGCGATGCGACGGCGGGGGTGGCAGCGCAGCGCTGAGTAGACTGCGGGTATGATCTAGGGAATTTTTTTGTATCGAAGTCGGAAGAAGCTATCACGTAATTGGAGTCGCCTCGCCGAGACGCTTCTCGTAGCAAAGACACGCAAGCTCCTGCCCGGCATACGGGCCGTAGCCCGGGATACGGCGATATCCCAGCTTCTCGTAGAGCGCGATCGCGGCGTGCTGCAGCGGGCGCGTCTCGAGCCGCACGGTCGTATAGCCGCTCTCGCGCGCCTCCCGCTCGAGCAGGAGCAACATCTCCCTCGAGTACCCGCGCCCGCGATACCCCGGCATCACGAACATCCGTTTGATCTCCGCGATCCCGGGCGAGAACGGACGAAACGCCCCCGACGCAACCGCCTGGCTCGCAACCCGCCCCACATAGAACCCGCTTCCCGGTACGAGCACATCTTCCGGCTTGAAATGCCCGTGCCCGTCGATCTTGTGGTCATAGAGCTTCGTGATCTCTGCCGCCATCGCGCTGATGAGCGCGGTGGCCTCCCCCTCTCGCGGATCCACTCGCGCGATCACGAAATCGGATGCCATTTCTGTCATGCCAGGCCACTGGGTGCGGGACCGTACGATCGGAGAAATATCACCCTCCGGCGGCGCGCTTCAACTCGAAGTAGATTCCGCACATGACAGTTCCTCCGGCCACCGCTACGCCCCAAGAATCGCAAATCAAATGTCCGAGCTGCGGCCAGCCCGCGAGCGGACACTTTTGCGCGAGCTGCGGCTCGCCGCTCACCGGCGCCCGTTGCGCCGCGTGCGCCACGATCCTCACCCCTGGCGCGAAATTCTGCCATCGCTGCGGAAATGCCGCGGGCGCGCACGGCCCCCGCTCCGCTCAAGGCTCGACGACACTCCCATGGGCGATCGCCGGGGTGGCACTCGTCGCCTTCGTCGCCCTCCTCGCCGGCCAGCGCTTTCGCAGCACTCCCCCGGTCGACGCGGCGCAGTCCCAGGCGCAAGCGCAGGGCGCCCCGCAGGGTGGCGACGCGGACGGCGGTCCTCCCGACGCCGCACCCTCGGGCGTGCGCCCACCCGACATCTCCAACATGTCCCCGCGCGAGCGCGCCGACCGTCTGTTCGATCGCATCATACGCCTGGACACCGAAGGCAAGAAGGACAGCGTGCAGTTCTTCGCGCCGATGGCGATCGCCTCGTATCAACAGGTTCCGAATCCCGACGCCGATGCGCGCTTCGACATGGGACGCATCGCCGAGGTCGCTGGCGCGCTCCCCGCCGCGAAGAAGGAAGCCGACAGCATCCTCGCGAAAGAGCCCACGCATCTACTCGGCCTCGTCCTCGCCTTGCACGTCGCGCGCGCGAGCGGCGACAGCGCCGGCGCCGCCTCCTATCGCGCGAAGCTTCGCGCCGCCCAGAAATCGGAGCTCGCGAAAAAGCTCCCCGAATACGACCGCCACAGCGCCGACATTCGAGACGCGCTCGCGAACAAGTAGCAGCCGCGCACGCCCGCACCCCAGCCGCACATATGCCGATCAAGACGATCCACGTCGCCCACAGCCCGGACTCCGACGACGCCTTCATGTTCTACGCCCTCGCCGAGGGGAAAATCGACACGGGCGATCTGCGCTACGTGCACGAGCTGCAGGACATCGAGACGCTCAACCAGCGCGCGCTGAAGGCCGAGCTCGAAGTCACCGCCGTCTCGATACACGCGTACGCCTATCTCACCGATCGCTACGCACTGCTCCCGCACGGCTCCTCAATGGGCGACCGGTACGGACCACGCCTCGTCGCACGCACGCCAATGTCGAAAGCCGACGTGCGCGGCAAACGAATAGCCATCCCCGGCCCGCTCACCACTGCGTATCTCGCGATGCAGCTGTATGAGCCGGACTTCGAGGCGGTAATGACCCCCTTCGATCAAATCGAGGATGCCGTCGTCGACGGCGATGTCGACGCGGGCCTGCTGATCCACGAAGGACAGCTCACCTTCGGCGATCGCGGACTCCACCTCATTGCCGATATGGGCGAGTGGTGGTTTCAGGAGACGGGGCTCCCCCTCCCCCTTGGCGGCAACGTCGTGCGCAAGGACATGGGCGAGGATCTCATTCGCACCGTCTCGCGCCATCTGCGCGCGAGCATCGCCTACGGCCTCGAGCATCGCGTGAAGGCACTCGATCACGCAATGCAGTACTCGCGCGGCCTCGATCGCGGCAAGGCCGATACTTTCGTCGGGATGTACGTGAACGACTGGACGCTCGACTACGGCGATCGTGGGCGCGCCGCCGTGCGCGCGCTGCTCGAGCGCGGGGTCGAGAAAGGACTCATCGACAAGCCCGTTAAGATCGAGTTCGCCGAAGATTAGCATTTCCCAAGAATTGCGGGTTACAGGCAAACAAATAGGGTCGTCAAGCAAGACGACCCTGCGCACCACCAGCGCGTGTGCGGATGTCACCCACCGAGATGTGAATTGCTGAGGAACGTGCGGCCCCGCACTTCGACGACGAGCGGTGCCGATACTGCGTTGACGCCGCTCGTGCCCGAGGATCCGCACACGAGCACCGAGCAGAGCGCGCGCGAGGCGCGCGCGCTCGCCGAGATCGTGCAGCGCATCAACCAGTCGCTCGAGCTCGACCGCGTCTTCGCCCTCATCGTGCGGCATGCCGCGGAGCTCCTGCGCGCGCGCGGCGCGCGCCTCGGACTCGTCGAGGATGGCTCCATAGTGACCGCCGCAACGCACGGCGATGCCGGCGACACCACCGTCATCGCGGGCGATGCATTCGGCTCCCTCTCCGGCTCCCACTTACACTGGGAGCGCAGCCCGGGAGTTCCCGCGGGCGGAAACGTCGTCTCCGTGCCATGCATCGCCAACGGCCTCGTCATCGGCGTCATCAGCGTCTTCGACGTTCCCGAGCGCCGTTTCGACGCACACGACGAGGAGCTCCTTCTCGCACTCGGCAATCACGCAGCGATCGCGATCGACAACGCGCGCCTCTACCGACAGTCCGTGCGCGCGATGGAGCACGCGAGCATCCTCGCCAGCTCCGCGCGCAGCCTCGCGATGCACGTCACCCCCGACGAGATCTACGCCGATATCGAGCGCATCGCGAGCACCTCGCTCGACGCCGACGGGGTCGTACTCTATCAGTCCGCCGCCACCGAAGGCACGGTCACCGTTCCGCTCTCCTCCGGGGTCGCGGCGGAGCTCGCGCCCCACTTCCTCGGCGATTTCTGGAAAGGCTCTCGCGGCGACACCATGCGCTCCGGCATCCCGCTCTTCTTCGCAACGATGGATGCGGTCAAGGACAAGCGGATTCTCGCGCTTCTCCGGGACGCCTCCGTCCTCTCCATGGCGTTCCTCCCGCTCGCGGTCGAAGGGCGACTGCAGGGGCTGCTCGTCCTTCGTTACCTGACCACGCAGCCCTTCGACGAAGAACAGCGCACACTCCTCATCGACTTCGGCAGCCATTGCGCACTCGCTCTGCGCAACGCGCTGCTCCTCGAACGCGTCGAGCAGCGCGCAGGGCGTCTCGCCGCCGTCGCCAGAGTGCAGCAGACGATCTCCGCCGCCGTCTCGCTCGCGGACGTCTACGCCGAGAGCTATCGCGCCGTCGCGTCGGTCGTCGACGCGCCTTGCTTCGTTCTCATGCGCCACGATGCCACTCGCGATGTGCTCATCCCCGAGTACGTCGTGAGGAATGGCGAGCCGGGCACTCCGGACTCGTCCACGTGCATTCCGGTCGCGCGCGGCTCGGGCCCCGGCAACAGCCTCGTCGCCGCCTTCCGCACCGGCGAGCCGAACGTCGTCGCACTCACGGATGTCCACGACTCCGCAGCACTACTCCATCCCGGGATGACCGTCGTGCTCAGCGCCCCGATCGTGAGCGGCGAGCAGGTGCTCGGCGTCCTCCAGGCGCAGTCGCAGCTCCCGGATGCCTATGACAGCGAAGTCGTCGACATCGTGATGCTCATCGCACGCCAGGCCGGAACCGCGATCGCGCGTGCGCACGCGTCGGCGGCCGAGCGCGCGGCGAACGAACGTTCGCGCGCGCTCGCAGTGGCGCTCGAGGCCCTGGACCAGCCGGTGCTCATCCGCTCGCGCGACGAGATCGTGCTCTACGCCAACGGCGCGGCGTTGCGTGAGTACGGCTACACACGCGATGAGCTCATCGGGCTCCCATCGCACGTGCTCACCGTGCTCCCCACGGTGCGTGCACACGACCAGACGCGCGAAGCCCCGCGCGAGGATCTCGCGGCCTCCGGCTCGTGGTCGGGCGAGCTGCTCCTCCAGCGCAAGAACGGCTCGGAGTTCCCCGCGTGGCTCAGCATCAACAACATCGTGAACGAAAACGGGGACATCACCGCCAGCGTCATCAGCACGCGCGATCTGACCGAGGAGCGTCGCGTCGCCGAGCAGCTCCGCCAATCGGAGAAGCTCGTCGCGCTCGGCGAGCTCGTCGCCGGCGTGGCGCACGAGGTGAACAATCCGCTCACTGGCATCTCGGCGTTCGCACAGCTGCTGCAGGAGGAGCGCCTCACCCCTGACCAGCTCGAAGCCGCGCAGCTGATCAAGCGCGAGGCCGATCGCGCCGTCTCCGTCATTCGAGACCTTCTCACCTTCGCGCGGAAGACCGGTCCGCGCAGCGTTCCGATCGATATGAACCCGCTCATCGAGCAGACCATGCGGCTGCGCACCTACGGGCTGCGCACGGCGGGGATCGAAATGAAGCAGGAGCTCGCGCCCGGCCTGCCGCGCGTGCACGGCGATGATCGCCAGCTGCAGCAGGTACTGCTCAACCTGGTCGTGAACGCCGAGCACGCGCTCGCGAATTGCACGAAGCGCGTCATCACGCTCCGCACGAGTGCCGCCGCGGGGCGCGTGATCGTCGAAGTGTCGGACACCGGCCAGGGGATGTCCGCCGAGGTGCAGAAGCGTATATTCGAGCCATTCTTCACGACGAAGCCGGAAGGCGCTGGCACCGGCCTGGGGCTCAGCGTCAGCTTCGGCATCGTGCAGACGCACGGCGGCACCCTTACCGTGCACAGCGCTCCCGGCGCCGGCGCGACCTTCCGCCTCACGCTGCCTGTAGACGAGAAAAGCACATGACGCTCAAGCTGGTGACTGGCGAAACTCCAGCGAAAGACCCGGTGGCGGCTGATGAGATCGTGCTCGCCAACGTGCTCGTCGTCGACGACGAATCCGCCATCCGCACGGCGCTCTCGCGCTTCCTCAAGATGCGCGGCTTCCACGCGGTGCCCGTCGCCTCCGGCGCCGCCGCGCTCGAGGCCATGCAGCAGCTGCACTTCGAGGGAATGGTCTGCGACGTTCGCATGCCCGGGATGACGGGGCTCGAGCTGATCGTCCCGGCGCTCGCCCGCGAGCCGGACCTGGCGATCGTGATGCTCTCCGCAGTCAACGATGCGGTCACCGCCAGCACCGCACTCGCGCGCGGCGCCGCCAACTATCTCGTCAAGCCCGTCGAGCTCGCGGATCTGCACCGCGCCGTCGTCGAGGCGCTCGCGAAGCGCGCGCGCACGATCGAGCACCGGCGCTCCGAGCAGAACGCCCTCGCCGAAGTCGCCCGTAAGCTCGAAGAGATGGAGCGCGATCGCAGCACGCTCGAGCTCCTCACCGTCGACGTCGCGCACTCCGTCGTTTCCGCGATGGAGATGAAGAGCTTCTTCATGAAGGGACACTCGGAGCGCGTCGCCACGCTCGCGCACGACGTTGCGATCCATCTGGGACTCGACGCCTCCACCGCCGAGGCGGTGCGCGTCGCCGGCCTTTTGCACGACGTCGGCACCGCGGGAGTGAGCGAGATCGTGCTCGCAAAGGCGGGGGAGCTCACCCCCGAAGAGAGGAAGCACGTGCGCGAGCACGTCCGCATCGGGATGCAGATTCTCTCCCCCCTCCGCTACCTCGGCCGCGTCCTCGATTACGTGTGCGATCATCACGAGCACTTCGACGGACGGGGCTACCCGCGGGGGGTCGCGGGCGAGGCTATCTCTCTGGGGGGACGCATCATAGCCGCATGCGACGCCTTCGACGCGCTCACCTCCCCGCGGCCGTATCGCAACGCCGTGGCGACAGCGGCGGCAATTGCCCAGATCGAGAGCCATGCGGGCACGCTGCTCGATCCAGCCGTCGTCGTCGCGCTCGGCGCAGTAATCGCACAGCGAGAGGAATCGCGAACCGCCTGAGCAGGTCGTGAACGCTCCCTGAGCCCAACAGGGGAGCCGCGATGCGCGTATGAAGGCAGAGTCCGTCCTTTCACCCCGTGCCCGCTTTGTGAAGAGAGTTCGTTCGATCGTCGCTGTGCTGCTGAGCGCCGGATGTGGCACGCCATCGGTCGCCGGCGTTGCGGGAGCGGCACCCGCACCCAACCAGCAGTGGACCCCGCCTGCACCGCCGCACGATTCGCTCCCCGCCACCCCGAGCTCCTTTCCGCCGGATCTCCTTGCGCGCGTCAACACGCTGACCCTGGGCGATGTCGTCGACCTCGCGCTCCGGAACAACCCGGAAACGCAGATCTCGTGGGCGAACGCGCGCGCGGCGGCCGCCGCGTACGGCGGGTCGAAAGCGCGGTACTATCCAACCATCAACGGGGAGATCGGCGTGACGCACCTCAAGTCGTCGCCGACGTTCAGCAACGATAGCGTGCTCCGCCCGTCGCTCACGCAAACGAATTACGGACCGACGTTTTCAGTGAGCTGGCTGATCGCGGACCTCGGCGGACGCGCCGGAACGATCGAGAACGCACGCCAGGCGCTGATCGCTGCGAACTGGACGCACAACGCCACGATCCAGAACGTCGTCCTCGCGGTCGAGAGCGCGTACTTCAACTACATGGCGAACAAGGGGCTCGTTGAGTCCGAACGGCTCAGCGTGAAGGAGGCCGAAACGAGCCTGGCGTCGACGCAGGAGCGCCAGCACGTCGGGCTGGCGACGATTGCGGAGGTGCTCCAGGCGAAGACCGCACTCTCGCAGGCGACGCTCACCCTCGAGACGACGGAAGGGGACCTCCAGACGACGCGCGGCGCGCTCGCGGCGGCGATGGGTCTCCCTGCCACTGCGCCGTACGATATCGATGCGGCGCCGGTCACGAGCGTTGGCCCCGCAACGGACAGCGTCGACGTGCTGATCGAGCAGGCGGTGAAGAGCCGCCCCGATCTTGCGTCTGCGCAGGCGGACTACCGCGCGGCGATCGGCAACGTGCGCGCCGCGCGGGGCGCACTCTTCCCTTCGATCCAGGCGACGGGAGCCGGCGGCCGCACCTACGTGCACACGCTTCCCGGTGGGGCGAGCAACTACACCCTGTCCGTGGGGCTCGCAATCCCTATTTTTTCCGGCTTCTCGCGACAGTACGCGGTGACGCAGGCGCGCGCCGAAGCCGATGCGGCGCTCGGCCGCGCAGCGTCGGTAAAGCAGCAGGTGCAGTTCCAGGTGTTCAGCTCGTATTACGCGTTGCAAACCGCGGCCAGACGGGTAAATACGGCGGACGATCTGCTCGAAAGCGCGCAGTCGTCCGAGGACGCCGCGCTCGGCCGCTACCGCGCGGGGGTGGGACTGTTCGTGGACTTGCTCACGGCACAGAGCGCGCTCGCATCGGCGCGCGCGCAGCAGGTGCAGGCGCGATGGATATGGCAGACGGCGCTTGCACAGCTGGCCCACGACACCGGCGTTCTGGATACGAGCGGCGCGACGAACATTCGCGTCACTCCCGACACACCTCGAGAGGCACCACCGCAATGATCGAACGTCGTTCGCTTCGCCTCGTCGCCACGGTGGCCGCTGCCTCCGCTCTTCTCGCGTGCGGCAAGCAGGCGCCGCCTCCCACGCCCGCGGTTCCCGTCACCGTCGGCAAGGCGGAGACTCGCACCGTGCCATACGTGCTGCAGGCCAACGGCACCGCCGAGCCGATGCAGACCGTTGCGATCGAGCCTCAGGTCGGCGGCATCATCACGAAGATTCTCTTCAAGGAAGGGGATGACGTGAAGGAGGGACAGCCGCTCTTCGAGATCGATGCGCGCACGTACCAGGCATCGCTCGCGCAGGCGGAGGCAGTCGTGGCGCGCGACAGGGCCCAGCTCGCGAGCGCGAACTCCGACGTGGCACGCTACAGCGCGCTCGTGGACAAGAACTATGTGACGTCGCAACAGATGGAGCAGGTGAACACCACGGCGGCGTCGATCAAGGCGACACTCGCGTCGGACCAGGCGCTCGCTCAACAGGCGCGACTCAACTATCAGTACGCGACGATTCGCTCGCCGATCTCCGGGCGCGCAGGGAGTCTCCAGGTGCGCGTCGGCTATCTCGCGAAGATCCCCGCGTCGACGCCGCTCGTCACCATCAATCAGATCCATCCGATTCTCGTGCGCTTTTCCGTACCCGCCGCGAGCCTGCAGCGCATTCGCCAGTACGCATCCACCTCGCTTCCGGTGAGTGCGCGTCCGGTGAGCGCGCCCGGCTCGGCGAGCGCAGGCACGCTCTCGTTCGTCGACAACGCGATCGACACGACGACGGGCACGATCCTTCTGAAGGGAACCTTCGAGAACAAGGATGGGTCGCTATGGCCCGGTGAGTTCGTCACCACCTCGCTCGAGCTCTTTCAGCAGCAGGATGCGATCACGGTGCCGACGCAGGCCGTCGTCGAAGGACAGAGCGGCAACTACATCTTCGTGATCAACGCCGACAGCACCGCGACGCAGCGCGAGATCATTGTCGACCGTGCAGCGGGCGACGTCACGATCATCTCCCAGGGTGTGAAGCCCGGCGAGCTGGTCGTGACCGACGGCCAGCTGCGACTGAGCACCGGGACGAAAGTTCAGATCAAGCCGCCCGCCGGCGGAGATCAGCAGAGGGCCGGATGAGTATTTCAGAGCTGTTCATCAAACGTCCCGTCATGACGACACTCGTCATGGCGGGCATTCTCCTGTTCGGGCTGGTCTCCTACCGCAATCTGGCGGTGAGCGATCTCCCCACCGTCGACTACCCCACGGTCTCCGTCAACGCCTCCCTCCCCGGGGCGAGCCCCGAGACGATGGCATCGTCCGTCGCGACGCCGCTCGAGAAGCAGTTCTCGACGATCGCCGGCATCGACGTGATGACCTCGCAGAGCGCGCTAGGCACCACGAGCATCACGTTGCAGTTCGCGCTCGACCGAAACATCGACGCGGCGGCCGCCGACGTGCAGGCCGCGATCTCGCAGACACTGCGCCAGCTCCCGCAGAATATCGTCCCGCCGTCGTATCAGAAGGTCGATCCATCGGCATCGCCCATTTTGTATTTCGCGCTGCGCTCGACCTCACTCCCGCTGTCGAAGCTCGACGAATACGCCGAAACCTTTCTCGCGCAGCGCATCTCGATGGTGTCCGGCGTCGCAGCGGTGCAGGTCTACGGCTCCCAGAAATACGCCGTGCGAATCCAGCTCGACCCGCAGGCGATGGCCACGCGCAAGATCGGCATCGACGAGGTCTCGGATGCGGTGAGCACCGGCAACGTCAATCTTCCGACTGGAGTGCTCTGGGGGAGCGACAAGGCCTACACCGTCCAGGCGAACGGACAGCTCTCCAACGCGAAGGACTTCGCACCGCTCATCGTTGCCTACAGGAATGGCGCGCCCGTTCGCCTGCAGGACATCGGCAAGGTGGTCGACGGTGTGCAGGACAGCAAAGTCGCGAGCTGGTTCAACGGCCAGCGCGCCATTGTGCTCGCCGTACAGCGCCAGCCGGGAACGAACACGGTGCAGGTCGCGAAGGACGTGAAGGCTTCGATGGCCCAGATGGAGGGCCAGTTCCCGGGCTCCGTCAGGGTCGAGACACTCTACGACAAGTCGCTCACGATCGAGGCGTCGGTGCGTGACGTGAAGTTCACGCTGATGCTCACCCTCGTGCTCGTCGTGCTCGTGATCTTCATCTTCCTCCGCAACATCTCGGCGACCATCATCCCGAGCCTCGCGCTCCCGATGTCGCTCGTCGGAACGTTCGCGGTGATGTACATGCTCGACTACAGCCTCGACAACCTCTCGCTGATGGCGCTCACGCTATCGGTCGGATTCGTCGTCGACGACGCGATCGTCATGCTCGAGAACATCGTCCGCCACATCGAGAAGGGGGAGCCGGTGTTCGAATCCGCGCTCGTGGGCTCGCGCGAGATCGGCTTCACGATCATGTCGATGACGCTCTCGCTCGTCGCCGTCTTCGTGCCCATTCTCTTCCTGGGCGGGCTCGTCGGACGATTGTTCCACGAGTTCGCGGTCACGATCGGCGCCTCCATCATCGTGTCCGGCTTCGTGTCGCTCACGCTCACGCCGATGCTGTGCAGCCGCTTTCTCAAGCCGCACCACGAGGAAAAGCGGAGCAGATTCTTCCAGATCACGGAAGGTGCATACGACAGGACGCTGGCCTTCTACGAACGCACGCTCCTGTGGGTGATGGATCATCGCCCGTACGCCCTCGTCTTCTCGGCGTTCATCCTCCTGGGCACCATCGGCTTGGGCGCCATCGTCCCCAAGGGGTTCCTCCCCAGCGAGGATACGTCGCAGCTCAGCGCCTCCACCGAGACCGAGCAGGGAACGTCGTTCGAGGCGATGCTCGCTCACCAGAAGCAGCTCGCGGCGATCGTGCAGGCCGATTCGAACATCGAAGGATTCATGTCGTCGATCGGCGCGAACGGACGCAATCCGACGATGAACCAGGGGCGCTTCTTCATGCATCTGAAGGACCGGTCCAGGCGATCGCTCGACGCCGATGCCGTCGCGCGCGAGCTCACGGCCAAGCTCGCGGTAATCCCCGGCACCCGTGTCTACATCACGAATCCGCCGCCGATCAACATCGGTGGGCGCTCCAGCAGAAGTCTCTATCAGTTCACGCTGCAGGCGACCGACATCGCCACCCTGTATCACTACGCAGCGATCATGGAGCAGAAGATGCACGCGCTCCCTGGCCTCACCGATGTCAACAGCGATCTGCAGATCAAGAATCCACAGGTGCAGGTCGACATCGACCGCGATCGCGCATCATCGCTCGGCGTCACCGCCAACACGATCGAGGGCGCGCTCTACAACGCCTACGGCTCGAGGCAGGTCTCGACCATTTACACGCCGAACAATCAGTACTGGGTGGTGATGGAGCTCGAGCCGCAGTACCAGAAGAATCTGGACGCGCTCGGACTCCTCTACGTGCACTCGGCGACCGGAGATCTCGTCCCGTTCTCATCGCTCGCGAAAGTATCTCCGAGCACGGGTCCGGCCACGGTGAACCACTCCGGCCAGCTCCCTTCGGTCACCCTTTCCTTCAACCTCGCGCCCGGAATCTCGATCGGGCCGGCGGTGAGCGAGGTGAATCGCCTGGCCGCGCAGACGCTCCCCTCGAGCATCACGACGGCGTTCTCCGGTACCGCGCAGGCGTTCCAGGCGGCTCAGCAGGGGCTCCTCATTCTGCTCGTGCTCGCGATCCTCATCATTTACATCGTGCTCGGCATTCTCTACGAGAGCTTCGTGCACCCGATCACGATCCTCACCGGGCTCCCATTTGCGGGCTTCGGCGCGCTGCTCACGCTCTGGATCTTTCACATGGAGCTCAGCGTGTATGCCTTCGTCGGCATCATCATGCTGATCGGGCTCGTGAAGAAGAACGCCATCATGATGATCGATTTCGCGATCGCGGCCGAGCGAAACGAAGGGAAGTCGGCACACGACGCGATTCTCGAGGCCTGCAGCGTACGATTCCGTCCAATCATGATGACCACGATGGCGGCGCTGATGGGTACGCTTCCGATCGCCCTCGGTGCGGGGGCCGGCGCCGAGTCGCGGCGCCCGCTTGGCGTTGCGGTGGTTGGGGGCCTCGCGTTCTCCCAGATCATCACGCTCTACGTAACGCCTGTGTTCTATACCTATCTCGATGCCTTCCAGAAGCGCTTCGAGCGCGCCGAGCACAGGAACGAGGACCGGGCGCACGGCGGAGTGGCGGGCGCGTCCCCGCTCCCGGCGAGCGGCGACTGATTTTCGCGGTGCCGCTCCGCTCAGGCGGGGCCCAAGCTTGACGTTTGTTTCGCGACGTGATATTGGGTTCGTTCCGGCGGAACAGTCGCTATGATTCCGCGGTTCAATGTCGTGGCGGAAAGGGCATGTGTCGTGCACCCGGTTTCCTCAGCGCTCTACAACGGTCGCTCCTACGGATTCGAGCTTCTTGATCAATAACACGAAAGGAGGCAAGCATGTCGCGCAGTGATGAGTTCAACGAGAAGCTCTCTTTGTCCGAGCACGAGGACGACGAGGAGGATATCGGCTACGGCGGTGGTGGCGGCGCGTCGTACGACGACGACGACGACGAGGAAGGCGCGGGCTGGGGGATGACCAAGACCACCGGCGAAGACCTCTGGGACAGCACCGATGACGAGGAAGAGGAGGACGGCGAGACACCCGTCGTGGTCGTGGAAGAGGAGGAGGAGGACGACGTCGCCCCCCTCACCTCGGCGCGAGCCTCTCGCGCGGCGAGCAAGGCCGAGCGTGCGGACGCCAAGAACGCGGCGGCAGGCAACAGCGCCGGCGCGTCGAAGGCGGCTGCGGCTCCGGCGAAGAAGACTGCCCCGGCAGCGAAGAGCGCCCCGATGGCGAAGAAGGCTCCAGTGACGAGGTCCGCGCCCGCGAAGAAGTCTGCTCCGAAGAAGGCGCCCGCGAAGAAAGCCGCTGCGAAGAAGGCGCCGGCCAGGAAGAGCAGCCCCAAAAAAGCGGCCAGGAAGGCGCCCGCGAAGAAAGCCGCTGCAAAGAAGGGCCCTGCCAAGAAGAGCTCCGCAAAGAAAGGAGCCAAGAAGGCCGCTCGGCGGAAATAGCTTCGTCCGAGGGCATGGCGGCAAAAACGGCGGGGAGCGCGATTGCGCTTCCCGCCGTGTTCGTACGCCCTATATTGGTGCCACATGGCCGACTCGCCTGTCCCACTCCTCCGCGCGCACTCGCGGCACGCGCCGTGGAACTCGCGCGGCCTCGCGGCGCACGCCACCGCGCTCGTCGACGCCGCGGGAATGCGCCCGACGAATGGCGCCGCCCGCGCGGAGCCGAGCGCACGCGCGGTGCGCTTCTACGTGTCGACGGGGCTCCTCGACCATCCGGACGGCACCGGCACCGCGGCCACGTACGGCTACCGCCACCTGCTGCAGCTCCTCTTCATCAAGATCCGCCAGCGCGAGGGGCTGACGCTCGAGAAGATCAAGCTCGAAGTGACGGGACTCACGGGCGACGCGCTCGAGCGTCGCGTCGCATCATCGCTGGCGCCGGCGCTCGGCGCGCGCGCGGATGGCGTGGTGGCGGACAACGGTGCGCACGACGGTGTGTGGCATCGCGTGATCGTGGCGGAGGGAATCGAGCTCCACGTGCGCGACGACTCGCCGGCGTCGAGCGATGAGGCGGTGGTCGCCATGCGAGAGGCCGTGCGCGCGGCGCTGGGACGGGCGGATATACGGTAGGGGATTGAGAGCAGCAAAGGCAGCGGCGACTCCGAACGGTTCACACCCTGTAAAACACCAACCCCCCAGTCGCTCGCCGCCAGCCACCATCCATAATGGCCTCGGCGCGCGCGCTCGCCCCTGCCGCCTCGCCATTCACTATCTCGATGCTCGGATCGCGCGCGGCCCTCGCGCCCGCCGGCGTCCCTCGACTCAGATATTCGCCGAGCAGCTTCGCGGCCTCGGTGACGTCGGTGTCCGACGCGTCGGCCGCGATCGAGATGCGCTTCCCCCGCCCCTCCGCATTCATGACCACGCTGCCGCGCCGCGTCAGCAGCAGCGCGCCCGCGCCGCGCGGGCGCACGAGCGACCCGCGCGCGATCGACTCCAGCGCCAGCGTGTACGGATTCGCCGGATCCGCTGTCGCCATCACGATCAGCGGCGCCTCGGCGTCCAGCTCGGGCTGCGCGCGCAGGCGCTCCACCGCTTCCGGCAGCGCGAACTGCGCGCCCCCCATCCCTTCCACGAAGTAGCCACGTCGCACCTCCCCGCGATATTCGAGACGTTTGAGCTCCCGGTAGATCGCGCGCCATGACACCGGCGGCCGCTCCCGCCGCCACCAGTCGCGCGTGACGATCGCATACCGGTCGAGCCACTGCCGCGCGACCTGCGCGGCGTGCTCCTCCTCATCGGGACGCGTCCCCCACGTTCCCGGCGTGCGCAGCAGCGACCATCGCCCAACCCACGCCGCCTGCGGCCCGGGCAGATCCGGCCGCCGCCACTTCGGTAGCCGTCGCTGACTCGGCGGGCGCGAATAGACCGGACGTCCCGGTGTCGCCTCGAAGCTCGCGGGAAGCCAGCGCGTGGGGTCCTGCGCCGAATGCGCGCCGATGCCGCGCGATCGCCCCGGCACCGACCGCGTCCGCACGATCTCGCGTAGCGCCTCGACCGTGTCGTTCGTCACGAGCGATGCGGCCGAGAGCTCCCGAAGCGCATCTCGCACCGAGAGCGAGGAGAGCTGCGTCGCCGCCTGGATGTCCGCGATGAATGATGCGCCGTACGTCCGGAGCGCTTCGCGCACCAGGGTCGCATTCGGCGTGAGCGGCGATTCGTCTTCCGCATGGAGCCAGATCGCGCCTTCGCCGCGCGGAAAGAACTGGACGCTCGAGAGTGTCGGCACCGAGGTCGGGTCGGGCTTGCTTCCACCGGCCCATACGATCGATCCCCCCGTCGCGATCTGCGCGAGCCACGCCGGATCGTAGCGCTCCATGCGCGCAGGAAGAATGTCGCGCTCCCACGACGCGGGCGCGCGCGGCAGCCCCGTCATCTGCGCGAGGATCGCGCGCACCCCGCTCGCGCCGTCGAGATGCTCGCGCGGATCGAGATGCTGCCACCGCTGCAGAAAGGCGGCGAAGGCCGCGAGGTCCACCGCCTGGATCTGTTTCCGCAGCGCGGCGAGCGCACGATTCCGCGCCAGCTCGACGACGCGACGCGTTGCCCACTCCGGCTCCTCGAGATCGCGACGGAATCGCCCCCGCACGAGCTTCCCGTTCTCT
Organism: Gemmatimonadales bacterium; assembly: GCA_038239265.1. Lineage (GTDB taxonomy): Bacteria > Gemmatimonadota > Gemmatimonadetes > Gemmatimonadales > Gemmatimonadaceae > FEN-1250. The sequence goes on from JBBSEY010000003.1 coordinate 27,185, forward strand.
TCCCACTCGCCGATCCGCTTCTCGATCCACGCCGCATCCCACCCGTAGCGCGCGTGCACTTCCCCCACCGTCACCGGGCCCGCGAGCGCCAGCCATCGCGCGAGAATCTCGCGCCGCGCGACCTTCGGCTCCAGCACGACATTCCGCATCGCAGCAGGAATCACATCCTCCGCATCGCGCTCGGCCAGCAACGCACCTGCGCGCACTCGCGAAATCGCCTCGGGCGCCCGCGCCGCCGCGTATCGACCGATCGATTCCGTGAGCACCACGCGCCACGCTTCGTGCACTTCACCGCCGAACGGAATCGCCAGCGCACGCCCCGCGTCCAGCAGCTCCGCCAGCGGATCGTTCGCGCCCAGCCATCCGTCCTCGTCGGCCACGCGCGCGCGCAGCTCGTCGACGCTCAGATCTCCTGCACGATCGAGCAGCACCGCCAGCTCGTCCGCCGTGCGCGCCCGCCTCCCCTCCGCCGTTCCGCGCCGTTCCGCGAGCAGCTGCCCGATCGCCTCGAGCATGCCCTCGTCCGCCCCCTCCGTTCCCATCACCTCGTCCAAGAGCCCCCGGTCGATCGACAGCAGCGCGGCCTGCCGCTCCGCCCGCGGCGTGTCATCTCCATAGAGCCAGTCCATCACGAAGCCGAACTGCAGGCTCGCTGCGAACGGCGACGCGCGCTCCGTCTCCACAGTCCGGATCGCGATCCGCCCAGCGCCGATCGAATCGAGCACCTCCTTGAGCGCCGCCATGTCGAACGCGTCCTGCAACACCTCGCGATACGTTTCGACGAGAATCGGAAAGCTCGGAAAGCGCCGTACCGCATCCAGGAGGTCGAGCGCCTTGAGCCGCTGCAGCCAGAGCGGCATCCGCCGCTTCGGCGATCCGCGCGGCAGGAGCAGCGCGCGCGCGGCGTTCATGCGAAAGCGAGCCCCGAACAGCGACGTGCTCCCCACCTCGTCCATCACGCGCGTCTCCGCCTCGTCCGCCGAGAGATGCATGAGCGCGGACAAGGGCGCCGTGCTCCCGAGATTCGGCAGCCGCAGCATGATCCCGTCGTCCGTCGTCTGCACTTGCACTTCCATCCCCGGCAGCGCCTCGCGCACTCGCTGCGCGAGCGCCATTCCCCACGGCGCATTCACGCGCCCGCCGAACACCGAGTGCAGGATGATTCTGAGCGCGCCCATCTCGTCGCGGAACTGTTCGATGACCATCGTACGATCGTCGGGCACCACGCCCGTCGATGCGCGCTGCTCCGCGATGTACGAGCGCAGCGACAGCGCGCACGATGCATCCACGCCGTAACGCGCCTCGAGCCCCGCATTCACCGAGTCGTCATCGACGTCCACCGCCGCGAGCTGCCGCCGGAGCTCCCCCACGCGATGGCTCAGCGGCACGCTCCGCGTGGAGAACTCGCCGTGCCAGAACGGCATCCGCGCCGGCGCCCCGGGTGCCGGACTCACGATCACGCGGTCGTGCTCGATCGCGCCTATCCGCCACGTCGCGGAGCCGAGCTGGAACACATCACCCACGCGCGACTCGTGCACGAACTCCTCGTCGAGCTCACCGAGCCGCGTGCGGTCCGGAAGATTCACGGTGTACAGCCCGCGATCCGGTATCGTCCCCCCCGAGATCACCGCCATCATCCGCGACGCACGCGTCCCCGCCAGCCGATCGTTCACGCGATCCCAGGTCATCCGCGGCTCCAGCTCCGCCGCGAGCTCCGACGAGTATTTTCCCGAGAGCATCGAGAGCACCTCGTCGAACACCGTACGCGTGAGTCGATGATACGAATACGCGCGCCTGATGAGATGGAACGCATCCCCCGCCGTCCAGTCGTCGACGCTCACCATCGCGACGATGCTCTGCGCGAGCACGTCGAGCGCATTCTGGATCGCGCGCGTCGGCTCGACATCTCCCGCGCGCATCGCTTCCACGATCGCCGCGCTCTCCACCAGATCATCACGGAACGTCGGGATCACCACCCCCCGACTCACCGCTCCGAGGTTGTGCCCCGCGCGCCCCACACGCTGCAGCCCGGCGGAAACGCGCTTGGGACTCTGCAGCTGGATCACCAGATCCACCGATCCGATGTCGATCCCGAGCTCCAGCGAGCTCGTAGAGATGAGCGCAGGCAACTCCCCCGCCTTGAGCGCCCGCTCCAGCTCGAGCCTCCGCTCACGCGCCAGCGATCCGTGATAGGGCCGAGCGATCTGCTCCTCGGCCAGCGCATTCACCCGTGCCGCGATTCGCTCCGCCTGCGCGCGGTTGTTCACGAACACGAGCGTCGTTCGCGACTGCCGGATGTACTTCAACACCAGCTCCGCCACCGCGGGCCACACACTGCCCCCGACCTCGCCGAGATCCGGCACGGGCGAGATCACGGACAACTCCATCATCTTCACCAGCCCGCAGTCCACGATCGTCACAGGCCGGAATTCCGCCGCTCCGCCCTCCGCGCTCGCCGCTGTCATCCCGCCCAGAAAGTGCGCGACCTCCTCGAGCGGCCGCTGCGTCGCCGAGAGCCCGATCCGCTGCACCGGACTCTCCACCAGCATCTCGAGCCGCTCGAGCGTCAGCGCGAGATGCGCCCCGCGCTTCGTTCCCGCCACCGCGTGAATCTCATCGATGATCACCGCCTTCACGCTGCTGAACATCCCGCGCCCCTTGAGGCTCGTCAGCAGAATGTTCAGCGACTCCGGCGTCGTGATGAGAACGTGCGGCGCCTTCCTCAGCATCCGCGCGCGCGCCGCGGCAGGCGTGTCCCCCGTCCGCACGCCGATCCGTATCTCGGGGAAGAGCTGCGTCTCCGCCTCGAAGCGCGCCTTCAGCTCCGCGAGCGGCTGCTCGAGATTCCGCTGTACGTCGTTGCCGAGTGCCTTGAGCGGCGAGATGTAGAGGATCTGCACCGCATTCGGCAGCGGCGACTCGAGCCCACGTACGATCAGCTGGTTCAGCTCCCACATGAACGCCGCGAGCGTCTTCCCCGTCCCCGTCGGCGCGAGGATCAGCGTATGCTCGCCGCTCGCGATCGCCGGCCATCCCATTCGCTGCGGCTCACTCGCCGCCCCGAACCGCTCGGCGAACCATTCCCGGACGATCGGGTGAAACGAGGCGAGCGGGCCTTTCGATGCGCGGCGCGGCATGATCGAAAGTTACGCCGCGAAGGAGCCTACAGCAGCCGCGCCATCGCAGATGAACCGAGCTCGAACAGCCGCTGCAACAGTCCGCGCTTCTCGAACTCGGCCAACGTGATCTCTTTCGAATATTTCAGGTCGTTCAGGAAGACGGAGTCGAGGACCGCAGCCGTCGGTGCATCGAGCACGTTGAGATTCGCTTCGTTATTGAAGACCATCGACCGGTTGTCGAAGTTCATCGAGCCGATGCTGGACCAGACCCCGTCCGCCACGAGCGTCTTCGCATGCATCATCGTCGGCGCGAACTCCCAGATGCGCACGCCGCCCTTCAGGAGGTCCCCGTACTGCTTGCGCCCCGCGTATCGGGTGATCTTGACGTCGGTTGCGGCGCCGACGGTGAGGATTCGCACATCGACGCCGCGTTTGGCGGCCTCGATGAGCAACTGTTTGAAATCGTAGTTCGGCACGAAATACGAGTTCGCGATGTACAACCGCTTCCTCGCGCCGGCGATACTGAGGGCGAGAAAGCGCTCGGCGGGCGTACTCCCGATATTGGGCTGCGCGTCGAGCAGCCCCGCCGTTGCGGCCGGCTCGTCCTTCAGCGGCTCCTTCGGAAAGTACTTCTCACCGGTGAGCAGCGTCCCGGTGGCCTCCACCCATCCGTCCGCGAACGTAGACTGTAGCCGCGACACGGCGGGTCCCGTGAAGCGCACGTCCGTGTCGCGCCACTGGTCCTTCGTGTGCCCATTGCCGAACCACTTGTCGGCGATTCCAAACCCGCCGGTGAATCCGACCCGGCCATCGATCACGATCACACGCACATGCGAACGATTTTGCAGCTTCTGCAAGTCGTACCAGTGTGCTGGACGGAAAACCGCGGTCTGCACGCCGGCCGCCTTCAGCTGCTCAACGTACTCCTTTTTGATCTTCTGCCCGCCGAACGCGTCGGTGAGCATATGAATCGCGACACCGTGCTGCGCCCGCTCCCGAAGGATCGCCGACAGCGTGTCCGCCATCCTTCCAGGCTCGAAGTAGTACATCTGCAGCGTGATCGTCTCCTTCGCGCTGCGCAGCTCCTTCCAGATTGCGGGATACGTCTGTTCACCATTGAAAAGCACAGTCACGTGGTTCCCGTCGGTGAGATGCGTGCCGGTGAACATCTCCATCGTGCGCACGAACAGCGAGTCGCCAACCGGTGGAGCCGCGCGACCAACTCCCTGCAATCGCGACAGATGCGAGCCATGCAGCGTGAACTCCATCCCGATGATGGTGAACACGACGAGCAGAAAGCCGCCCGCCGCGAATGCGACCTTATCGGCGATGGTGTAGCCGGACTCCCCCTTCGACTTCGTCGTACGACTCGCTGTCTTTGTCATGGGGAAAACCCTATGCAAGGCTGACGCCGCTCACATTCCGGCGGCTCCACGCGACCGCCTTCGCCTTGCTCCCCCTGCAGCGCTGCTCCACCTTTCCGGCACATGGTTCTCGCCTCGCGACGCCGCACGGCTGCGCGGACGATCGCGCTCGACCGGTCGCTCGAAACGCTTCCGATGTTTCGGCTCAGTGATTCCGCGGACGACTCGGCAATCACGTATCTGCCGTCTTCGGGCGGCCGATGGCGCGTCCTCCCGAGCCCCGGCGATCGCCTCCCCGGCACCTTCGACCAGGACGTCTACGTCGAGCTCTGGCGCCGATACGAAGAGGCGGGCTCCCCCTCCGACGGGATCGTCACCTTCACGCTCCACGCCTTTCTGCGCTCGATCGGACGCCGCGTCGACGGCCGCACCTACGAGCAGCTCCGCTCCGCACTCGCGCGCCTCCAGCACACGACGCTCGAGTCGCAGCAGGCCTACTACGATGGAAGCCTGCACACCGTCGTCGATGCACGCTTCAGCATCCTCACGAATGTCCTCATCGAGCGGCGCCGCTTCGCCGACCGCGATCAGCTCGGACTCTTCTCCGCATTCCCGGCCTCCGAGCCCGGCGAAGCGCACGTGACGATGTCCCCTGTCGCCCGTGCGAACATCGCGGCAGGACACTCGGTGCTCCTCTCCGCCGCTCAGTACATGGCACTCTCATCTCCAGTGGCCCGCCGGCTGTACCGTCTCTTCGAAGTCGCGCACGAGGAAGGGCTCGAGCGCTGGCGCGTTACACTTGCGCACCTGGCCGAACAGCTTCCCCTCGCCCAGCGTTATCCATCGCACCTCCAGCGCGTCTTGCAACCAGCGCACGAGATGCTGATTGCGGCCGGCCTCTTGCGCGAAGTCGCCGTGCAGCAGCAAATGCGGGAGTGGTATGTTGAATACACGCTCGTCGACCGGGCTCATACGTAGCGCGAGCGGAGTTATTGCAGTGCCGAAGCTCATAAACCCTACCTCGGAGTGCTCGTCATGGCCACAAAGCTCGAAAAGACCCTGAAGCGTGAGATCGACATCGATGGTGCGGCCTACATGGTCGCAATCTCGCCTGACGGTGTGAAGCTCACGCAGAAAGGCTTCCGCAAAGGCCCCGAGCTCACCTGGAAGCAGATTCTCGTGAGCGGCGGTGGCGCGACGCACTCCGGAAGCGAAGGCGGCGGCGAGTAGCTTCCGTCACACATTCCGCGCGAGCGAGACGGGAACTATCTCCTCGCGCGATCGTATGTCAGGGGACACCAGCTGTTCCCCCTTCCAGGTATTTATGTCTCGAATCCGAACCGCGGCGCTGCTTGGCGTCATAGCGCTGCCGATCGTCATCGGCGGCGCGGCCATCGAACGGCAATCCACCCGCGATGGCGCCCACGTCTTCGACCAGGTGCTCTCGCTCGTGAGCGACCGCTTCGTCGACACCCTCCAGCAGAACCAGCTCTTCGAGAAGGCCGCGCGCGGTCTCGTGCAGCAGCTCGACGATCCATACTCCGAGCTCTACACCCCCGCCCAGCTCAAACGATTCTCTACCGTCGCCACCGGCAAGTACGGCGGCATCGGGATGCAGATCGAGCAGCAGGAAGGCGCGATCGTCGTCGTGCGCGTCTTCGACCACACGCCCGCCGAACAGGCCGGCGTCGGCGAAGGCGATCGCATCGTCGGCATCGACACCGCCTCCACGCGCGGCTGGACATCGCAGCAGGTCTCCGACGTTCTCGTCGGCACGATCGGCACAAAGGTGAAGGTGAAGTTCGCGCGCCCGGGTATCGCCCAACCCATCGAGCACTCCTTCGTGCGCGCCGAGATCCACGTTCCGGCCGTCCCGTACGCGATCATGCTCGACAACAAGATCGCCTACGTTCCGCTCCAGCAGTTCAGTGAGAACTCCGCGACCGAAATTCGCGCCAACGTCAATCGCCTCTTGCACGAGGGCGCGAAGGGGATGGTCCTCGATCTCCGCAGCGATCCGGGCGGCATCCTCGATCAGGGACTCGACATCGCCGGCCTTTTCCTCGGCAGCGGCCAGACGATCGCCAGCGTGCGCACGCGCACCGGTCCGCCGCAGCTGTTCAATGCCCAGAACGGCCAGCACGTCGCCGACGTACCGTTGGTCGTTCTCGTCGACGGCTACTCCGCATCGGCGAGCGAGATCGTCACCGGCGCCCTGCAGGATCACGATCGCGCGCTCGTCGTCGGCACCACGTCGTTCGGCAAGGGACTCGTACAGACCGTGTTCCCCCTCGATGGCGGCTGGGCGATGAAGCTCACCACCGGCAAGTGGTATACGCCGTCCGGCCGCTCGATCCAGAAGAACCGCAAGCACATCGATCCCGACGCCGCCGTCGGCACGATCGCCGCAACCGATGACGCGAAGCCGGACTCGCTCGAACAGGACTCGGTCAAGAAGCACCGTCCGATGTTCAAGAGCGATGCGGGACGCACCATCTACGGCGGCGGCGGCGTCACTCCCGACATCATCGTCCCCGAAGACACGGTCACCACGGCAGAGCAGGACTTCGCCAAATCCGTCGCTCCGAAATTTCCGGCGCTGCGCGGAGTGCTGTACACGTATTCCTTCGAGCTGAAGGATCACGTGGCCAAGGACTTCACCGTGAAGCCCGAGTGGCGCGATGAGCTCTACCGGCGCCTCGAAGGCGCGAAGATCGTGTCGGATCGCAAGCAGTACGATGCCGCGACTCCGCTCGTCAACCGCTGGCTCTCACAGCAGGTCGCTCGCCTCGCCTTCGGTGATTCGACCGCGTTCCGCCGCACGATCCCGGACGATCCACAGCTCAGGAAGGCGCTCGACGTCCTGCGCAAGGGACCGACGCAGAAGGACCTCTTCTCCATCGCCCGCTCCGACCCAACTCCGGGTCATTAGCTTTCCGGAATGCGAAATGCTCGTGAATTAATCACCGTGGCCACACTCGTGGCCGCGGTTGCTTGTCATAGCGCGGCGGCCCGCCCCGCGCAGCCTGCCCCCGCACCCGGCATATCGGTGCGCGCGGACGAGCGCCACCTCTCCAACCTCCGCCAGCTCACGCACGGCGGTGAAAATGCGGAAGCGTATTTCAGCACCGACGGAAAGCAGCTGATCTTTCAGAGCACGCGCGACGGCCGGAGCTGCGATCAGGAATTCGTCATGAACGCCGACGGCTCCTCGCAGCACCGAATCTCCGACGGCACCGGCAAGACGACCTGCGGCTACTTCTTCGCCTACAACACGAAGCTCTTCTACGCCTCCACGCGCGCAGCCGACAGCGCGTGCCCGAAGAAGCCCGATCCATCCAAGGGCTACGTCTGGGGGCTCGACAACTACGACATTTACACCGCCAACCCCGACGGCAGCGGCACCCGGCGCCTCACCAACAATGGCGTCTACACGGCCGAGGGAACGCTCTCCCCGGACGGCAAGACGATCGTCTTCACCTCGCTCAAGGACGGCGATCTCGAGATCTACACGATGAGCGTCGACGGCACTAACGTGCACCGTCTCACGAATGCCCCCGGCTACGATGGCGGCCCCTTCTTTTCCCCCGATGGCAAGCGGATCGTCTATCGCGCCAATCACCCGACCGACTCCACCGAGCTCGCACAGTATCGCGATCTGCTCCGCCAGTCGATCGTGCGGCCGAACAAGATGGAGATCTGGGTGATGAATGCCGACGGCAGCAACCAGCATCAGCTCACACACCTGGGAGGCGCCAACTTCGCTCCCTTCTTCACACCCGACGGGAAGCGCATCATCTTCTCCTCCAACTATCCCAATCCGCACAGCGGCGAGTTCGATCTCTACCTGATCAACGACGATGGCAGCGCGCTCGAGCAGGTGACCACCGCCACCGGCTTCGACGGCTTCCCGCAGTTCAGCCCCGACGGCAAGCATCTCGTGTTCGCATCGAGCCGCAACGCCACCGGCGAGCACCAGCTCGACCTGTTCATGGCAGACTGGAAGCCCTGATCACGAACGCCGACCGATAACGAGAGGAGTACCGATGCTAGGGCTTGGCGCCATCATCATCATCGCGTTGATCGCCGCGTTCACCATTGCCTCCACCGTCAAGATCATCGGCCAGGCGGAGGTCATGGTGATCGAGCGCTGGGGACGCTTCAATCGAATTGCCCGTTCGGGGCTGAACGTGCTGATCCCCTACATGGAAAAGGGGAAGACGATCGACGTCCGCTACTTCGAGGCGGATCCGGGTGGCGTCAAGCGCGTCACCTCGGGCTCGACATCGCGCATCGATCTGCGCGAGCAGGTGCTCAGCTTCCCGAAGCAGCCAGTCATCACGAAGGACAACGTCACGATCGACATCGACGCGGTGCTCTACTACCGCATCGCCGATCCGCAGAAAGCGGCCTACGCGATTCAGAATCTTCCCTTTGCGCTCGAGACACTCACGCGCACGACGCTCCGCAACATCGTCGGCGACATCGAGCTCGATCAGACGCTCGCGAGCCGCGACATGATCAACAAGCGCATGCGCGACACGATCGAAGAAGCCTCGATCGGATGGGGCGTCGATGTCACCCGCGTGGAGCTCCAGGCTATCGAGCCGCCGCGCGACATCCAGCAGTCGATGGAGCTGCAGATGCGCGCCGAGCGCGAGCGCCGCGCCGCAGTCACGAACGCCGAGGCATCGAAGCGCGCCGCGATCCTCGAGGCTGAAGGGGTGCAGCAGTCGCAGGTGAGCCGCGCGCAGGGTGAGTCCGAGGCCGCGGTGCTCCGCGCGAAGGGACTCGCCACCGCGCGCATGGCCATGGCGGAGGCCGAGGCCCAGGCGATCGCGCGCATCGCCTCCTCTCTCCCCGAAGGCCAGGCCGCGATGTACCTGCTCGGCATGAAATACCTCGAGGCACTCCCGCAACTCACGCAGGGCAAGGGCACCACGATCTTCCTCCCCGCCGAGGCCGCCGGCGTGATGGGCGCGCTCGGCGGCATCAGGGAGCTGCTCGTGCGCTCGTCGAGCGACATTCCCCCCGCGGCGCCCCCACGCGGAACCGCGCCGCCGCCGCGCATTGCCCCGCCGACGATTACGCCGGCGTACGTGCCGCCCCCGATCCCCGACTCGGACAAAAAATAGACGTGGCCAGAATCACTCGTGACCGCGCCGAGCGAATCGCGCGCAGCCACGCCTGCGAGAACTGCGGTGAGTACAGCTACAAGAAGCTCACCGTGAAGCCGGCGTCGAAGGAGCAGCGCGAGGGCGTCGACGTTGCGTGGATCGCCGCGAAGACGTGCGGCGTGTGCGGCACGGTGCACGAGATGGGGATCGATGCCGAGGGCGAGATCGTGTACGGGGGAGATACGTAGGGGCGCGATTGTCTACCGCAACACCGGCACAAACGGCGCGATCGTCCCATCGTTCGCCGCCGGCACCACACCCAGCAGCCGCGCCAGCAGCGAATACACGTCGACGTTCGGAAACTCCCCCATCGTCGTCCCCGCCTTGAAGTCCGGCCCGTGCGCGAGAAAGAGCGCACGCATGTCCGGATTCGCGTTGTCGTAGCCGTGCTCGCCGAGCACATCGAACACCCTGCCGTGCCGCCATGCGATCATCCATCCGGGGTCGGTCACCGCGATCACCGGAGTGACGCGCGCGCTCGTCCCGTAGTGCAGCCGCGCGGGAACCTCGCCCTTCTTCCACACAGTGAGGTGCGGCAGCTTCCGCAGCTTCGCCGCGAGCGCGTCGTCGTCACCATCGCGCGCGCTGATCGAAAGATTGGGCGACAGCGTGACGACGTTCACGCTCGCCGAGTCGACGGCATCGTCGAGATACACCACGTTCCGCGGTGAGATGAGTGTCATCCCGTGGTCCGCGACGACCACGATGTCGACGCTGTCGTATATCCTGCGCGCCTCGAGCCCGCGCACGAGCTGCGCGAGCGCGCTGTCGACGCGGAGCACGGCTTCGAACGTCTCGGGTGCATTCGGGCCATGGCGGTGCCCCTGCGTGTCCGGCTCCTCGAAGTAGCCCATCACGAGCCGCGGCCGCTCGGCGCCGGGAAGATCGAGCCACGCGAGCATGGTGTCCACGCGCGCCGTGAACGGGATCGCGTGATCGTACGGGTGCCAGCGTGCGGGGCGCACGCCACCGTTGCTGCCGATCGGCGCGTCCGATCCCACCCAGAACATCGTCGCGGCGCGCACTCCCTGCCTCGTCGCCGTCACCCAGATCGGCTCGCCACCCCACCAGTAGCCCTCGTGCGCGATCGGCTTCTTGTACTCGAACGCACTGTCGTGCGCGGGATCGAAGAAGCGGTTGTTGACCACCCCCGAGTGGTCCGGGTAGAGTCCCGTCGCGAGCGCGTAGAAGTTCGGGAAGGTGACCGTCGGAAAGCTCGGAATCATCCCCCGCGAGCTCACCCCCCTGCGCGCAAGAGCGTGGAGCGCAGGCGTCGAGTCGGCGTCGAGATAGCGGCGAGCGAAGCCATCGAAGCCGAGCACGATCACCGTGCGCGCGTGCGAGCGCGGAGCGGGTTCCGGCGCAGGCGCGGGTGCCGCGCCATGACACGCCATCGCGAGGATCAGCGCCGCCACGAGTACGAGCGCGCCGAACGTCGGTCGCCATAATTGTCTTGAATTCAAGATATTTTTTCTCCCGGCAGAATCATTTCGACTCGCGCCCGAGTAGCGCCCGCTCTCCACTCACCTCGTACCACGATCTCGAGTACCGCCGCCGCTCCCAGGGCCAGTACGGCTTGTGCGCATACCTCGGCCCGAACACCGCCGTGAGCAGCGAGTCCGGATCCGCCGTACGTCCAACCGCCGTGAGCCGGGCCCCGAGCACGATCGGGTGCGTGAACTCCTGGTAGCGCGCGAACGAGTGGCAGAAGCACAGCGGCCCCTTGCTCGAGAGCCGGCCCAGCAGGAGATCCGGAAAGGCGTACGTCATCGCGTAGAAGAGCTGGAGCGACTTGTCGCCCGGCAACTCCGAGGCCAGTGTCCCCCTCGGGAGCGATCCGTGCTTCCCCCACTGTACGTTGACCCCCAGCTCCCCCTTGCCACGCCAGTTAGCATGTAGGATGTCGCCGTGCCAGTAAGTCCAGACGTCGGTCGGGGCGTTCGACGCATCGTAGCCCACCCAAAGCTCCTCCTCGTCCGCGCCTTGCGAGAAGGGTGACCAGCGGGCGGCGATGTCGTGGCGGTAGGTGAGGTAATAGGCGATGACACGCCTGGAAGGGTGTAAAACCGCTACGCTTCTCTCCAGCGGGAACGATTCGTCCCGTTGGAGGTATAGGATAGGCGCTAAATCCCTCGCAAGCAGGGCTGCCGAGTCGTATTGCGGAAGGGAGTCGGGAAGGGCAAGAGGCAGAGCTGGAAAGTGGGTGCGCGGCCCGCAGGCGGCCACGAGGGCGGTCAGAATTGTCAGAACCGCCAACACTCCACCTCTCTGCAGCGTTCTCGCCCGTACTGGCCGTCGCTGGCAGTGCGGAAGAGGGCATTCGATCGTCTCCCGTACACGCGGAGACTCGTTGAGACTTTGGAGGGGTTCATGCGAAAGCCACGTCCGGCCACCTACAATCCTGCGCAAGCGTTGCAGCTTATCGCCAACGATCGCACCGGCGCTCCACTCAGCTGCCCGTCCTGCTCCGGCCCGATCCTTCGGGATCCCGACCAGGTACCGCCCATCCCCCGCTCCCACGTCACGCTCCGCTGTTCGAGTTGCGGCCGTATCGCACGATACATAGCCGGCGCCGCCTGAGCGATCCAACCGTTTCATGAGTTTCGTTCGACGAGCGGTTCTACTCAGCATCTCGCTGGCGTGGCCCAAATTATGAGATACGATCTAGTTACCGCTGAAATCATTTGTTTAGATTTCAGCACACTCTAGATCGTTCGAACGTCAGCGGCAAATGTTTTTGCAGTCGAGTCGAGCGATCCGCACAACAGTTCTGACCCCACAGGGAGAGGGTAAGGTACCATGGCACGCATCACCGGCACCGTGAAGTGGTTCAACGACGCGAAAGGCTTCGGTTTTATCTCCCGTGAGGGCGGCCCCGATGTTTTCGTCCACTTCAGCGCCATCACCGGCAACGGCTTCAAGTCGCTCGCCGAAGGCGATCAGGTCGAGTTCGAAATCGTTCAGGGACAGAAGGGTCCGCAGGCCGCCGACGTCCAAAAGGTCTGAGCTCCCCGCACCAGTCAAAGAGAGTCCCAGCATTGCTGGGGCTCTTTTTTTTGCCTACACTCCATCCCCGCTTTCCGCTTCCGCAATCGGCACCGCTCTTGCCCCTTACCCCCGTCCAGCTGTTCCACCCGCTCGCACCTCCAGGAGTTCACGATGGCTTCGATCTGGAAGGGCTCACTCTCCTTCGGTCTCGTCAGCATCCCCGTCGAAGTGCGCACCGCCATTCAAGGCGATCACATCTCCTTCCGCATGCTCCACCAGCACGATCTCGCGCCCATCAAGTACGAGCGCGTCTCCTCCAACAGCGGTGATCCCGTTCCCTGGGGTGAGATCGTCAAAGGCTACGAATACACCAAGGGCAAGTACGTCCTCATCACCGACGAAGACTTCAAGGAAGCCGCCGTCGAATCCTCCAAGACACTCGAGATCGTCGACTTCGTGAAGGAAGAAGAGATCGACCCGCGCTTCTTCGAGACCCCGTACTTCCTCGTCCCCTCCAAGGGCGGAGAGAAAGCCTACGCCCTGCTCCGCGAGGCCATTCGCAAAACGGGCACGGTCGGCATCGGCAAGATCATCATGCGCCAGAAGCAGCACCTCGCCGGCATCCGCGTCGTCGATGAAGCGCTCATCCTCGAGATCATGCGCTTCGCCAACGAGCTCATCGATCCCGAAACGCTCAGCCTCCCGAGCACGAGCCTCGTCCGCCCGCAGGAGCTCCAGATGGCCGAGCAGCTGGTCACCAGTCTCGCCGAAGCGTTCGATCCAACCAAATACGTCGATGAGTATCGCAACAACCTCATGCGCCTCATCCACGCGAAAATGAAGGGGAAGAAAGCGAATCTGAAGCCGGAGCCCGGCGCCGAGCGCGACACCCAGGTGATCGATCTCATGCAGCGTCTCCGCGAAAGCCTCGATAGCGGAAAGAAAAAGGGCACCGTACGCTCCGGCCCAACCGCCGCCGCCTCGCGCGAGCGCACGTCCTCAGCGAAGTCGAAAGCCGCGAAGACGGTCAAGCGCGCCAAACGCAAGACGGCGTAGCCGCGAGCAATGGCGCAGCGCGCGAAGCCCGCAGTTAGAAAGCAGCTCGCCGAGTACCGTCACAAGCGGGACTTCTCGAAAACCGCCGAGCCCTCGGGCAACGACGAGCGCGCGCGAAAAAAGAAGACGCTCGTCTTCGTCATCCAGAAACACGCGGCGAGCCATCTCCACTTCGACTTCCGCATCGAGCTCGATGGCGTGATGAAGAGCTGGGCCGTCCCCAAGGGCCCGAGCTACGACCCCGCGGTCAAGCGCCTGGCGATGCAGGTCGAAGACCATCCCATCGAGTACAACACCTTCGAGGGAACCATCCCCGCCGGCGAGTACGGCGGCGGCACGGTCATGCTCTGGGACCGCGGCAGCTACACCTCCGCGCTCGACGAAGACGATCCGATCCCCGCGCTCCGCCAAGGCTACGCGAAGGGCGACCTCAAGATCATGATGCACGGCGAGCGCATGCACGGCTCCTGGGTGCTCGTCCGCACCCGCCGCGGCTCCGACGAGAAGCCCCAGTGGCTCCTCATCAAGCACCGCGATGAATTCTCGAAACCGGGCTCCGACATCGTCGCCGATGAGATGACCTCCGTCGTCTCAGGCCGAACGATGGACGAGATCGCATCCAGCAGGAAGAAAAAAGTCTGGCACTCCAACCGCTCGGCGAACGCCGCGGAGCCGTCCAGGCCGCACGAGCCAAGCTCCGTGCGCGCCGCACCCGCACGAAAAACTCCTGTCCCTTCCGCCGCCTCACGCGCCGCCTCCGCCAAAGCGCTGGGCAGCGGCGCCCTCGATCCCATGCTCGCCTCCGTCGGCACCGACATTCCCGCTGGTGATGACTGGACCTTCGAGCCGAAGTACGACGGCATCCGCGTTCTCGCCTATGCAACTCCCGACGCCGCACGACTCGTCACGCGCAACGGGAAAGACAAGACCGCGCAGTTCCCCGGCATCGCCGAAGCGGTACGCAAGCTCGCCTCGCGCGGGCGGCGCGCCCTCGTCCTCGATGGCGAAGTCGTCGCCCTCCACGATGGCGCCCCCGCGCGCTTCCAGGAGCTCCAGCAGCGCATGCACGTGAAGGACGTACGCGCGATCGCCGGTTACGAGACCACCGCGCCCGCAGCGCTCATGGCCTTCGACCTTCTCCTCGACGGCAACACCGTCCTCGTCCACGAGCCGTGGACGACGCGCCGTGCGAACCTCGAGAAGCGCCTCGCCAGCCACGAGTCGGCCGAGCTCCGCCTCACGGAGTCCGACCTCGACGACGGCCGCGCGATGCTCGCGCGCGCTCGTGCCGACGGCTGGGAAGGGATCATCGCGAAGCGCACCAGCGCATCCTACCAGCCCGGCACGCGCTCGCGCGACTGGCTCAAGCTCAAGCTCGAATTCCGCCAGGAGTTCGTCGTCGGCGGCTACACCGAGCCCCGCAACTCACGCCAGCACATTGGCGCCCTCCTCCTCGGCTACTACGACCACGGGCGACTCATCTACGCCGGCAACATGGGTGGCGGCTTCGACAACGCGGGACTCGCCGCGATGTACGAGTCGCTCGCGCCCTCCGAGCGAAAGACGTCGCCGTTCGAGGAGACGCCCCGCCCGCGCGAGCCGGTGCATTGGGTCACGCCGAAAGTCGTGGTCGAAGTGAAGTTCAACGAGTGGACCACCGACGGAAAGCTGCGCCAGCCGATCTACGTCGGCACGCGCGACGACAAGGATCCGCGTACGGTCAAACGCGAGGGGACGAGCGTGCAGAAAGCCTCGAAGAGAACAACAGTGCCGAAGAAAAAGAGGGCGAAACAAGTCTCGCCGGCCGAAACAAGCGTCGCGAAAACAAACGTCGCGAAAACAAGCGTCGCGAAAACAAGCGTCGCGAAGAAGAGCGTCGCGAAGAAAGCCTCAAGCTCCTCCGCGCCCGCGGGCTCCGTCGAACAGCAGCTCGCACTGATCGAGTCCGATGGCGGCGACGGCAACGTCGAGATCAAGCGAGGCGTCTCCCTCCACGTCTCGAGTCTCGACAAGGTCTACTTTCCCGCGGATGGCTTCACGAAGGGCGACGTCATGCGCTACTACGCGCGCGTCGCGCCGCAGCTTCTCCCCACGATCGCGGACCGCCCCCTCGTGCTCAAGCGCACTCCCGAGGGAATCAAGGGCGAAGTGTTCTTCCAGCAGAAGCCACCCCAGCACGCGCCCCCGATCCTGCGCGTGGAGACCATCGTCAACGACGACGGCGAGAGCGCCGAACGTATCGTCGGCGGCGATCTCGCCACGTTGCTATACACGGTGCAGATCGGCTGCATCTCCGTCGACCCCTGGCATTCGCGCACCGGATCGATCGACGAGATGGATTATACGATCCTCGATCTCGATCCCGGCCCGCGCGCCACCTTCGAGCGCGTCGTCGAAGTCGCGCACTGGGTGAAGGGCGAGCTCGACGCGCGCGGGCTCAACGCAGCGCTCAAGACCTCCGGCTCGCGCGGGCTCCACATCGCGATCCCCCTCCCCGCCCGCACCCCGTACGAGGCCGGGCTCCTGCTCGCCCAGCTGATCGCGACGCGCGTCGCCGAGGCGCATCCGAAAGAGGCGACGGTCGAACGCTCGGTAAAGGCGCGGCCGCCGGCTGCGATCTACGTCGACTATCTGCAGAATGTGAAGGGAAAGTCAGTCGCGGGCGTGTACTGTGTGCGCGCCCGCGACGGTGCGAGCGTCTCTACCCCGCTTCAGTGGAAGGAGTTGAACGGGTCGCTGAACCCGCGAGAGCTCAACATCGAGACGGTTCCCGCGAGAATCATAAAGCTAGGCGACATATGGAGTTCCGCTCTCAAGGCCAGGAACACGGCCGCTGCGATACGGAAGGCCGCTGACCGATAGGTTGCTGAATCGTCCATTTCTTGGATGGTTCTCATTCGGATCCGCCGCATGGTCGCGGTTGGAGCGTTCGCGCTCATCGTCACACCCGTACTGCACGCGCAAATCACCCCGCGCATGCAGCCCTCGGTGCACGTCGCCGGGGTCGTCGATGGCAATACCGTCGTCGAGACCGCACGTCGCTACCTGGGTGTGCGCTATGTGCTCGGTGGAACCACTCCAAAGGCGTTCGACTGCTCTGGCTTCATCCGCTATGTCTTCGCGCTTCACGGGCTCTCCATGCCACGCACGGCGCACGAGCAGGCCGCCTACGGCATGGCGCCCGACGACAGAAATCTCGAGCCGGGCGATCTGCTCTTTTTCTACGGCGGGCGCGGCGCACAGCACATCGCCATGTACATTGGCGGTGACTCGATCATTCACGCATCGAGCAGCGGCCACCGCGTGATGCTCGCCCGCCTCTCCGGCACCGGCACGCACAGAAGCTGGTTCGGTCAACGTTTGATCGCCGTACGCCGTGTACTACCAGCGGCAGGAACCTTCGATCTTCCTGCATCGTTGGCCATTCCCGACCCCTTCGGCTCGAGCTCCGCCGAGGCAATGGCGTTCGCCCCTTCTGCACCGCTGATCTTCTGATGTCTAGCGACGCGAACGAAACGGACGGCGAGCAGACCAGGATGGTGGACCCGGTGCTGCTCTACAGCCGCGGGCTCCCCGGTGGTGGAATCGTGACCATCGAAGCCGTCTCGAAGGAGACGCCGGAAGTGACGGCGCGGATCTCCGTCGAGCGCCGTATCGATCCGCAACGCCGCGACGGCCACGAGCCGCCGGTGATTGCCGAGGCCCAAGCACCCACGCAGTCCACGGCATTCAAGGAGCTCTATCAGATCGCATCGGACAATGTCGCCGTCGCACGCGGGTTGATTCAGTGGCAGGCGCGCCGCCGCGACGAGCCCGAGGCCGAGCCCTGACCCGAGCGCGCCGCCGCTCGGCGACGTCGTCGGCCCGCATGGAAACGAGAAGGCTCCCGGCGCGACGCCAGGAGCCTTCTCCGTTTCTCCCTCACTCCCTCGTGCCGTATCCGTTCATGCTCTGAAGCGATTGAGCGATCGATAGTCCCGCACAGCCGACGTCGCCACCAGTGCACGCAACACTTCGTCGTCTACCGAATGGAGCTCCCGGGCACGCACGGTCGCGACCCGCGCCGGTCGATCGGGGAACGTCAGCGAACGGAGCCGCACGAGGAGCCGCGCGGATCCCGATCCGGTGAGCGTGTCCTCCGACACCAGGCGAGCGACGATCGTGGCCTGCCAGCGAGTGCCGTCATCGAGCGTGACGACGCGAGCCTCTGCCCCGGGCTCGCTTGGAGCCGGCTCCGGCACGCCGGCTTCCTCGCGCGTCGCGCTGGGAAGAGGGGTGGGTCGGCGAATGTCGCGGAAAGCGCCCATGATGGCTCCCTTATTTCTTAGGCACATCTTGCAACTATAAAATACCTGTTTGCAAAAGATGTTCCCCCCATGCGCGGTCAAGATCGCGTCACGACTCCACGACGCTCACACGCCGAAGCGCACCCCTCGCCGTTCCCCGCGCCGCTTCTTCGGCGCATACCGGAACAATTGCGCCGGGCGCCCGCGCCCCTCGCTCCGCCACTCGTCCGTGGGCTCCACCAGCCACGCCGCGTGCAGCGATCGCCGGAAGCTCGCCTTGTGCAGCCGCCTCCCGAGCAGCAGCTCATAGATCTCCTGGAGCTGCGTGAGCGTGAACGTCGGCGGCAGCAGGTGAAATGCCAGCGGCCCCTGATCCAGCCGAGCGCGCATCGACGTCAGCACCCCCTCGAGCATCCCACGCTGCCTGGGCGGAAGCGGCGGCAGCTCGTCCACCGCGAACCACTTCCCCTCCCCCGCGAACGCCTCCCCCGTCTCGGCGTCGACGAGCGCGAGGAAGGCCACCGAGAGCTCCGCTCCCGAGGGATGGCGACGACGGTCGCCGAACGCCGCCACCTGCTCCACCAGCGCCGGCGCACTCCCCAGCGTCTTGCGTGCGAGTCTGGTAGCCTCGTCATCGATCGTCTCATCCCCCTTGAGCGCCCGCCACGGCAGCTGCCAGCGCTCACGCGCCTTCTGCGCGCCGCGTTCCAGGAGCACCATGAGCCTCCGCTCGCCCGGCGCCAGAATGACGACGTCGATCGACGGAGCGCGCCCGGAGGCGCGGGAGGAGGACGTGCGAGCGGTCATGGGGATGATTTAGTCACGTGTTGCGACTAAATCAAGGTCTCTGGCCGGATTCCGGGATCGTGATCGGGAGCTTCCCCGTCATTGGAATCGTGCCCAACAGCGCGCGCGCCGCCGCGCCCTGCGACACCGGGAAGCCACCCCACGCAGCCACGTAGGCTCCCACGGCCGGGATCTGCTGCAGGAAGTACGGATTCCCGAATGCGATGACCACCGGATGCTCCTTTCGTCGTCCGAGCTCGTCGATGAAGTCGACGAACGAGCGCGGCGCATCCACCGTCGTCACGGTCGAGCTGTGCGCCACGTACGAGCTCACCAGGATCACGTCGGCCGAGTCCGCGATCGCAAACAGGTGGAAGAAGTCGGGGCGCTCGGCGTCCGCATCCACGAACTCGGGCCGGAGCGCCGGGAAGATCTTCCGCAGCTCCGCGTCGAAGGTGACTCCGGCGCCAAGGTCGGATCGATGCGCGTACGTCACCGAGAGAACGCGTGCGCCCTTGTTGAGATGGCCGAGTGGAAGCTGGTGCGCGCTGTCGCGCACGAGCGTGATCGACCGCTCCGCCGCCGTGCGAGCCATCGCCGCGTTCGCCGAATCGCCCACGACCGCCCGCGCGCTGTCGAGATCCACCAGGCGCCGCGTGCGCAGTCCGACACTCGCCTTCGTCGCGAGAATCCTCCGCACGGATGCGTCCAGCCGCCCCTCGGTGTACTTCCCGGCCGTCACCCCCGCCACGACCGCGTCGACCGTCTGCGCGACGTCCCGCGGCTGCAGCAGCACGTCCGCGCCCGCCGCAACCGCCATCTGCGACGCGTTCACCGCGCCGTACGTGTCGAGCACCGCGCGCATGTCCATCGCGTCCGAGATCACGAGCCCCTGAAAGTGCATCTCGTTGCGCAGCAGCGTCGTCAGCACGTTGTGCGAGAGCGTCCCCGGCGCCCCGCTCGAATCGAGCGCGGGCATCGATCCATGAAAGGTCATGATCGCCCCGACCCCCGCCTCGACCGCGGCGTTGAATGGCACGAGCTCTACACTGTCCAGCCGCGCCCGCGACACGCGCACCACCGGCAGCGCGAGATGGGAGTTGGTCCCCGTGTCACCATGCCCGGGAAAGTGTTTCCCGGTCGCGATCATCCCATGCTCCTGCACGCCGCGGATGAACGCCGCGCCCATCCGCGCCACGAGCGCCGGCTCTTCGCCGAACGACCGCGTGCTGATGACGGGGTTCGCCGGGTTGTTGTTGACGTCGAGTATCGGTGAGAAGTCGATCTGGATGCCGAGCGCGCGCCCCTCGATCGCCGTGATGCGCCCCTGCTCGTACGCGAGCATCGTGTCGCGCGTCGCGCCAATGGCCATCTCGGGCGGAAAGAGCACCGCGCCGCCCAGGTCGATCCCGTTCGGGAGAAAATACCCGCCGCGCGCGCGGTACCCCGCGCCGAACTCGAGATCGCTGCCGACCAGCAGCGGGAGAGCGCTCATGCGCTGGATGGCATTCAGCTTCGCCGCGATCTCGAGCGGCGATCCGACCGAGATGATGACGCCGCCCACGTGCTGCTGCGTGATCCAGCCGCTGATCTTCCGCCACTGCGGCGCGTCGGCGCTCACGTAGTCGCCGAAGAGCTGCGGCCACACCATCTGCGCCGCCTTGTCTCGCAGCGTCATCCTCGCGAGCTCGCAGTCGACCCACGCCGAGTCGCTCTTCGAATCGCATTGCGCCATGTGCGGGCGACTCCCCTGGACGGGCGCGCTGATCCCGCCCTCGGGCTTCGCCGAGCGCGCGCTGCAGGCCGCCAGCGGCACCACGGCCACGAGCATCGCGAGCGCGAGAGTCGGTGCAGGCGCCCGCGATCGGATGTTCACCAGTTGATCGTGCCCTGCTTGCTCGTGTCCACCTGCTCCTCATCCTTCCCGGTCTTGAACAGAAACGTGTCCATGTTCTTCGTCAGGAATTGCCGAGCCTGCGGGTCCATGAGATTGAGCCCGTAATGGTTGATCAGCATCGTCTGCTGTTTCAGCCACAGCTTCCAGCACTCGCTGCAGATCTCGTCCTTCGCACGCGCCCCGAGCGGCCCGGGGAGCGGTGGACGCTCGAGCCCCTCACGCGTGGTCCCACAGCGAGTGCACGTCACTTCAGCCATCTCTCTTCTCGAATGCGGGAAGCGCGCGCTCAGGCGCGCGCGTAACGGATCTTGGCCAGCCGCACCGCGGCCAGCATGCGGATGTAGACCCAGCCGATGTCGAATTCGTACCACTTCGCCTTGAATTTCGCGGAGAGCGGATCGGCGTGGTGATTGTTGTGCAACTCTTCGCCGCCGAGCCAGATCGCGATCGGCGTAATGTTGCGGCTCTCATCCTTCACGTCGTAATTGCGATACCCCACCGCATGCCCGACGCCGTTGATGATTCCTGCGGCCCAGAACGGTATCCAGAGCATCTGCACGCCCCAGACGATCGGCCCGATGTAGAAGCCGAAGAGATACACGTCGATCACGAGCATCAGGAGAATGCCGAGCCAGTTGAGCCGCGCGAGCAAATACCGCTCGAGCCAGTCGTTCGGTGTCCCCTTCCCGTACTTCTCGAGAATCCCGGGCTGGCGCACCGCGTGCCGATAATAGAAGGCACCCTTCAGGATGATCTCGCGGAGCCCCTCCATCACGGGGGAATGCGGATCGCCCTCGCGGTCGGCGAACGCGTGATGCTTCCGGTGGCACGCCACCCACTCCTGCGTCACGATCGACGTCGACAGCCACAGCCACACCCGCATCGGGATCTCGGCCAGCTTGCTGAACGTCACGCCGCGGTGCGTCTGCGCGCGATGCAGGAAGAGCGTGACGCACACGTTGGTGAGGTGGCCGGCGACGACCACGAAGAGCACCGGCTTCCACCAGTGCGTCGCCCACATTGCGAATCCTGGCATTCCGTCCTGACTGTGAAGATGATAGGCGCGAACCGTCGTACCCAATCTACTGCGCCCAGGGAATTCGGGCCACTTCCCCACGGCCCGGCGAACGTGCTATGGCTGTGGAGACAATGAGGTTACGAGCCCTCCACTCGATACCAGCGCGGGCTTCTCCACCGCAGGCGCGCTCCCCCAGCCATCGTTCGACGAGTTGAAGTCCGGTACGGTGCCGTCGGGCCACAGCCGCGCGCCCGCAAGCGGTGCACGCACCGGAATCGCCGCGGTGTACTGATCGCCGAGGAACCAGATGTCGACCGGAAGATGCACGTCCTGCGTCGATCCATCGGAGAGCTTGAGCCGCATCTCTACAGGAAACGGAATCGAGGTGTGCTTGCGCAGCTGGATCAACGCGAGATGCCGACCGTCGCGCGAGACCGTCGACGCGCTGTCGATACCGATGTCGAGCACTTCGTTCGTGTAGAAGAAGCCCCGCCAGAACCACGCGAGGTCCTCCCCCGTCGAGCTCTCGATCGAGCGAAAGAAGTCCGCCGGCGTCGGATGCTTGAACGCCCACGCGGCAGTGTATTCCCTCATCGCCTGATCGAAGCTCGCGCGGCCGACCACGTGGTTTCGCAGCGCGAGCAGCACCGCCGCCGGCTTCCGGTAGCCGATCGTGCCGAGCGCGCCGGGGGGCACGCGATCCGGCGGTGTGATGAGCGGACGCTGCTCCCCCGCCATCACCGTCGACTTCCATTCGTCGACGTACAGTGGCCACTGCGGATTTCTCGGAAAGCGCTGTTCGTTCGAGAACGTATTGATGTAGGTGTTCAACCCCTCATCCATCCACGCGTAGCGCCGCTCGTTCGAGCCGACGATCATCGGGAACCACTCGTGCCCGTGCTCGTGATCGAGCGTGCCGAAGACACCGTTCGGATCCGTCTCCTGCGTCGCGTAGTTCACGAACACGATCATCGGATATTCCATTCCGCCAACCGGGCCCGCCACCGACGTCGCCTGCGGATACGGAAACGGATACACGAGCTGCGAGTACGTCCGGATCGTCCACTGCGTCTCCTCGGCCGCGCGCGTCCACTCGGCGCCCGCCTTCGGCCACTCGTAGTACGCCTGCGCGACGATCCCCTTCCAGCTGGTCGCGTCCCAGCGGAAATCCGGCGCACCGGCCCACGCGACGTCGCGCACGTGCTGCGCGCGGAAGCGCCACGTTTTCAGCCCCGGCGTCACCATCGGCTTCGACTCGCTCTCGGTAATGATCCGGATCACCGAGTCGCTGCGCGCCGCGGCCGCAAGTCGCGATCGCTGCGCCGCCGTGAGCACGTCCTGCGGATTCTGCAGCACGCCGCTCCCGGCCACGACGTACCCGGCGGGGACGGTCACCGCGAAGTCGATATCGCCGTATTCGAGATAGAACTCCCCCTGCCCGAGGTACTGGTCGGTGTTCCATCCGCGGATGTCGTCGTAGACGTCCACGCGCGGATACCACTGCGCGATCTCGTAGAGCGGCCCATCGCGCGCCATGCGATCGGAGCCGTGCTCCGGCACCGCGAAGGAATAGTCCATCGCGATCGTCACCTTCCCGCCGTGCGGCGCGAGCGGCTCCGCGAGGTCGATGCGCATCTGCGTCTCGTGCACCTGCGATGTCGCGCGCACGCCGTCCGTCACGAGATTCTGAATCTCGTAGCCGCCCTGGAAGCCGCGGTCACCGAAGCGCGTGTCGTCGGGAAAGAGCGCCGACCCTGCGCTCCCGATCTTGTACAGATTCTGATCGAGCTGCATCCAGACGTAGCGAAGCGTGTCGGGCGAGTTGTTCGTGTACGCGAGCGACATGTGCGCCTTGATCGCGTGTCGCGCCGTATCCAGCGTCGCGGCGATGTCGTAGTCGGCGCGCTGCTGCCAGTAGTCGGGCCCGGGGCGGCCGCTCGCGCTGCGGAGGCGGCTCGCGGGGGGCCAATCCATGCGATCGAGCCGCGCGAACGGATCGGGAGGGGTGACCGTTCGCGACTCGTTCACCCCCTGCGTCGCGCGCACGGCCGTGACCGGAAGCGACTCGACCCGCACCGGCGCGATCACCTGGGACGTCGATCCCCCCGGATGAGCGACGGGCGAGCAGGCAACGACACCCGCAACCGAGATCAGAAGGAAGACGCGCACTGGAAACCTGGCCATGAATGAGGACTGCACCCGAGAGGCGACAATTTAGCGAACCGCACATTCTTCCATTTGCCCCGATCAGCGCCGCCCGCCACTTGCTGCGGCACCCGCGCTTCCGTAGCGTCTCTGCGTGACCACCATCTCTTCCCGCCCCCGCACCTCGATGCTCGCCGGCCGCGCGACCGCCGCGGGCACTGCTCGCTACCGCGACCGGGCCGCCGCCAAGCTCGCCCCGGACTTCCTGCGTCCGATCTCCCACGACGGCGTACTCGTCTCCTCCATCGGGCTCGGCAGCTACCTCGGCGAATGCGACGAGGCGGATGACATCCGCTATGCCGACACCGCGCATCACGCGCTCGCGACGGGGATCAATCTGTTGGACACCGCAATCAACTATCGGTGCCAGCGTTCCGAGCGCGCCTTTGGAAAGGCACTCTCGCGCGCGGTTCGCATGGAGACCGCCTCGCGCGATGAGATCGTCATCTGCACCAAGGGCGGCTACATCCCGCTCGATGGCACACAGCCCGCATCGCGCGAGGAGTACCAGGCGTACGTGAAGCTCGAATACCTGGATCCGGGGATCATCCACGCAGACGATATCGTCGCCGGCGGACACTGCCTGACCCCCGCCTTTCTCGGCGATCAAATCGACCGAAGCCGAGCGAACCTCGGTGTGGAGACGATCGATCTCTACTACCTGCACAATCCCGAGCAGCAGCTCGATGCGATCGACGACACGGAGCTGCACCTTCGCCTGCGCGCGGCGTTCGCACTGCTCGAGGAACGCTGCGCGGCCGGCGACATCGGCGGCTACGGCTGCGCCACGTGGAACGGTCTGCGCACGCCGCCGGGCGAGCGCGGGCACTTGAGCCTGGCGATGCTCGTGACGCTCGCGCGGGAGATAGCCGGCGATGCGCATCACTTTCGAGCCGTGCAGCTCCCGGTCAACCTCGCGCTCAACGAGGCGGTGCGCACCCCCACGCAGCGCGTGGGCGATCGCGACCTCACCGTGCTCGAGGCCGCCTCCGAGCTCGGCGTCGCCGTCGTGGCGAGTGCCACGCTCCTCCAGGCGAAGCTCGCCAGCAAGCTGCCACAGCAGATGCGCGAGGCGCTCCCCGGCCTCACCAGCGATGCGCAGCGCGCGATCGCGTTCGTTCGCAGCCTCCCGGTCATCTCGAGCGCCCTCGTCGGCATGCGCAGCGCCGGCCACGTCCGCGAAAATCTTGGCGCGGCGCGCTCGAGTCTCTCAGTGCCGGCCGCCTAGACTCCCCGAGGGCTCGTGTTCGGCCGCCCGGTCCGCGCATCGCTGCTCTGCGCGCCCGCGATTCTCGCCTCCCCGCCGGCGTGTAGCGTCAGAATCGTCACCTCGGCGCGCGCTCCAACGCGAAAGGGAATCCCCCAGTAATTCGTTCCGGGGCTCACGTAGAGCAGCGACTCGCCGCTCCGATACGCCCCCATCGCCAGCGCGAGAAAGGGATTCGCCAGGCTCCACCCGAGCCGGTTGAGCGAGAACTGTCCCCAGTGCGTGTGCCCGCTCAGCGTGAGCGGGACCCCCGCTGCCGCGAGCGGCGGCCAGAGTGCGGGATTGTGCGCGAGCACGATCGTGAACATCCCCGCCGGAATCCCCGCGAGCGTCGACGCGATGTCAGGCGCCGGCACGCTTGGCGCCGCACGATGCCCGGCCGCAGGGTCCCCCGTGCCCGCGATCGCGAGCCGCACGCCGCGATGCTCGACGATCCGGCTCTCGTTCACCAGCGTGGTATGCGCGAGCGCGCGAAGTCGCGGGAGTACCTCCTCCCACCCCGCGTACACCTCGTGATTCCCCGCCACGATGTATGCCCCGAGCGGCGCCGTCAGATCGCCCAGCGCCGCGGCGTAGAGTGAGACATCGTTCGCGTAGTCATCGATGAGATCACCGGCGACGGCAATGATGTCGGGCTTCTCGGCGCGCACTGCGGCGGCCACGCTCGCCAGATGCGTGCGTGAGCTGTGCGGCCCGATGTGGGCGTCGCAGATCTGCGCGATGCGAAGCCCCTCGAGCGCAGTGGGCAGCGACGGAAGGGTTGCCGAGAGTCGAGTGACCACGAGCTTGCGCGAAGCCGAATAGCCGCCGATCGCGAGCACCACGTAGACGGCCGTCACCAGCTCGATGCCGATGCGGCCGGCGGCGCCCGCGGCTCCGAATGCAATTCCGCAGATCGCGGCGCTCGCCCCGCCCATCCCCGCGAGCAGCAACAGCAGCTGTGAGTACCACATCGGGCGGAAGACGAAGAGACGGATCGCCTTCCCGGGATAGTGCCCGCTTCCGCGGCTGCGGAAGAACACGCCGATTGGAAGCACCGTGAGCACGAGCGCGGCCGCGCCGATCGTGCCCCCCCCGCCCACGACCGGCGCGAGCAGCACGCCCACGATCACCCAGCTCCCGATGAACATCGAGAGCACGACGGTGAGCGCGGTGCGCTGCGCGCGCACGAGCGCGGCGCGCGGGCCGGGGGATCGCTCGGGACTCATGCGAATCCTCCAGCGATCGCCCTCCTACTTCGAGATCGAAAGCGGCGTGACCGCCACGTGCAGGTTGTGATTCACGCGAATCCCTGCGATGCCGTCCGTCGGAAACTTCGACTTCGGTACTGCCCGCACGAGGTTGCCATCCATGATGAAATGCACGGTATCGGTCGCAACGTGCACGGTGATCTTGTACGTCGCCTTCCCGCTCGCATCTTCCTTCGGAACCTTCGGGCTCGCCGTCCAGTCGACGACGGTGGTCGTGTTGTCACCGTCGCGCGTCTTGATCAGGTATTCGCCTGTTCCGCGCACCACGAAGTAGCCGTACTTGACCTTCTTGGGGTCCGCCAGGTTGGTGCCGCCGAGGAAAACGCCGAACGCCTCCGGGTGCTTCGGCTTCTCCAGCTGGTCGATCGTCGTGGAGATCTGATACTCGCCCTTTGCGCTGTCCTTCGCAGCGTAGGTGATGTGGGCAGGCCCCGTCTGGATCTCCCAGCGCCCCGCGTTCGCAGTGTATTTCGCGTCCGCGATCTTGCCGTCCGCGTGGTCGGTGAGCCCCGTGTACCCCGAGGGCACCCCTGTTCCCCCCATCGACTTGTCGGCGTCCATCTTTGCCCCGTCCATCTTCATTCCCGTGTCCGCGGCAGCGGGTGCGGCGGCGGACATTGCCGCCGTATCGGCGGGTGCGGCGTCCGACTTCCCCTTGCCGCACGCGACGACCATGACGAGCGCGCTCAACGACCAGAATTTCTTCACCGGTGTCCTCCTCGAAGTGTGATGCAGCCGTTCGGAATATACGCGTGTCGCGGGCGAAGCGACCTGCCTTGCGTCTGGCGTGTCGACTCGCGTCAACGCATACTCACTGCGTAGCCCTGGTCGCGCGCATTGCTGGGCATGCCCGCGCCCGGAAATTGCCGTGACGGCTGCCTAGTACAGCGGTCAACTATTTCATTACGCGGAGCACAACGAATGGCGACCAAGAAGAAAAAGGCGCGCAAGTCGAGTGCGCGGAAAAAGGGTGCGGCGAAGAAGAAGAGCGCATCCAGGAAACGCACGGCGAAGAAGGGGAGCGCTCGTCGTCGCGGCGGACCGCGCACGAAGAGCTCGATCAAGAAGACCGCTCGCAAGGCTGCGAAGAAAGTGACGAAGAAAGCGGCCAGGAAGGCCGTGAAGAAAGCGGTGAAGAAAGTGAAGAAGGTCGCCGCACCAAAAAAGAGGCGCCCCGTTAAGCGCAAGCAGTCGACGGTCTCGCGCGTCAAGCGCGTCGCGTCGGAAGTCGGTGCGCAGGCCATGGACGCCGGCAAGAGCGTCGTCGAGGAGGCGAAGAGCATCGGCAGCAGCGTCTACGAGTTCACCTCCGAAGCCATCGACAAGATCACCTGATCCGTCGCACCTCATGGGGCGTCGCGAACGGGGGACAGCGCTATGCTGTCCCCTGTTCGTTTCCGATCGTCACGCCCGCGAGAAAATCGACGACGAGCTGCGCGACCTTGTCGCGGCAGAAGTCCACGGTGAGCACGTGCCCGCATCCACTCAGCATCTCGAGCCGCTTGCTGTTCGTGCCGATCGACGCGAACGCCCGCGCGGCGACCTCCGGTGTGATCCGATTGTCTTCTCGCGACTGCACGTAGAGCGTCGGCGCCCTCACACGCGGAAGCGCCGCGCGCGCCGCATCCGCTACGCGCACGAGCTCTCGCACCAGCTGGGGCGTCGTTGCGCCATACGCGAGGGCCTCCGCGCGCGCCGCGGGATCGTGAATCGATTGGGACCCGTCGCCCCCGACGTACGGCATGACCACGCCGATCGCCGGCGCCGCATGCGTGAGCACGCGCAGCCACGGGGGTGTGTCGAGATACGGCGCGAGCAGCACGAGCCCCGCGAGGTCGGGATCGTCAGCCGCGACGCTCGCCGCGAGCGCACCGCCCAGCGAGAGGCCGACGAGCGCCACGCGCGTGTGTCGCGCGCGCATCGCCGCGTGCGCGCGCCTCGCTTCCACCAGCCACTCACTTCCCCTCGATCTCGCGAACTCCGCGAGCGTGCGCCCATGCCCCG
>JBBSEY010000004.1:0-52656 GCA_038239265.1 Gemmatimonadales bacterium
ACGGTTGCAGGTGTGAATTTCACGGATACGTATCAGCGGACTGGCGTATATCCGGGGGCGCTACCGTTTACTCCGGGCGTCGAAGGGGTGGGGATCGTCGAGACGCTGGGCAGCGGCGTGACGGACGTGAAGGTTGGAGCGCGCGTGGGGTGGGTAATGATCAAGGGCGGCTACGCCGAGCTGGTGGCGCTGCCCGCACAGCGGCTCGTGCCGATTCCGGATGCGATCGACGATCGCACCGCGGCAGCGCTTCTGTTGCAGGGAATGACCGCGCACTTTCTGTTGACGGACTGTTACCGCGTGCAAAAGGGGGAATGGATTCTCATCCACGCGGCGGCGGGTGGCGTCGGCCTCCTCATGACGCAGATCGCGCACAGGATCGGCGCGCGCATCATCGGTACGACCTCGACGGAGGAGAAGGCGGCGCTTGCGCGCGAGGCGGGCGCGGACGAGATCGTGCTGTACACCAGGGAGGATTTTCAGGAGGCGGCGCGACGCATTACGGGCGGCATTGGCGTGAGTGCGGCGTACGACTCAGTGGGGAAGACCACGTTTCTGAAGTCGCTCGACTCGGTGAAGCCGCGCGGATACATGGTGCTCTTCGGCGGATCGAGCGGACCGGCGCCGAGCATCGATCCGATGATTCTGAATCCGAAGGGATCGCTGTTTCTGACGCGACCAACGCTAGGGAATTACGTGTCGACGCGCGAGGAGCTGCTACGACGCGCTGGCGACGTGTTCGGGTGGGCGGCGCAGGGAGAGCTCGAGGTACGCGCGGAGCACGACTATCCGCTCGCCGACGCCCGGAAGGCGCATGAGGATCTCGAGGGGCGGAAGACGACGGGGAAGATTCTGCTGACGGTTTGAAGCTGAGAGCGTATGTTGGATCACGCTCAGCGGAGAATCGTGTGTGTTCGGCCCCTTCCAAGCATTGTGGCTGGCTACTTCGATGGTCGCCGGCTTCTATGATATCTGGGCCAAGGGCGTGTACATACCCCGGAACTCGGCCCGCACGCTCCGGCTGGCCACCAGTAGAGCGAGATACGCGGAGCTCACGCGTCTGGCGTGCACGTATTCGGCAACGCGAGGAGCCGGCACACTTCCGCTTCTCCACGGGGAGCGACTGATTTTCACGGCGCCGGCGGTTCTACACGAGCTGCGCTCGACACATCGACGGCTGATCCATCCTGGCAAGAAGAGCCGCGACATTGTGTGGCCACACTCAGGCGGCGCGAGACGCGCCCCCGTCATTTCACCGGTGGATCGCGGCACGCTCATGTTGACGAATGAGCGATTCGTGTACGCAGGCGCGCGGAAGCACCGGGAGTTTCCCGTCGGTGAGCTGACGTACGTATCGGGAGCGCGGGAAGCGATTGCTCTGGGCAGGCGTGGCCGTTACGGCGTTTCCTACTTTACCGGACTGGATGCGGTGCGGATTAGCTTTTACGTAATGCCCGGCCCCGAGGACAGGTGGAAACCGCAGCGCGTCGAGTGCCCTCTTACCGGGGGGGAGCTCGTGCACGTGGTGGGTCTGCTGAAACGCGCGTCCGCTACGCCGCCCAACTAGTGGCACCAGATCTTTCGCGTCCGCTCGTCGCGCTCCCGCTGCTCTTCGGCGCGGGCGTGCTGACGAGCCTGACGCCGTGCATCTACCCGATGATCCCGATCACGGTGGCGCTCGTCGGCGGCGAGAGCACCGGCGTTCGCGCGCGCTGGCGCCCATTCACACTCACACTCGCGTACGCAATCGGACTCGCCCTCGTGTACGCCCTGCTCGGCGTGATCGCGGGACTCTCGGGAACGCTTTTCGGAACCGTGAGTACGAATCCGTGGCTGCTGTTCGCGATGGGAAACCTGTTGTTGCTCTTCGCCCTCGTGATGCTCGACGCGTTGCCGCTGCCGATTCCGGCGTGGGTGATGCGTCGCGCTGCCGATGCGGGGAGTGGCGGCGGGTATGGCGGCGCATTCGGTATGGGTGCGGCCAGTGGGGTGGTGGCGGCACCGTGCGGCGCGCCGGTGATGGCCGCGGTGCTGACCTGGGTGGGTACGACACACAGCGCGACGCTCGGCTTCATCTATCTCTTCGTGTTCTCGCTCGGGATGACGACGCTGCTCATCGTAGTCGGAACGTTCTCTGGCGCGCTCGCGCGACTGCCGAAGGCGGGAGCGTGGATGGTGTGGGTGAAGCGACTGTTCGCGCTGCTAATGATCGGGGCGGCGGAGTACTATTTCGTTTCCATGGGACAGGTGCTGCTGTGAAATCTCGATTCGCTTGGGCGTGCGTGTTTGCAATTGGTGTGTTGATGTCGATGTTCGCACGCGCGCTGCCGGCCCAGGATCCAATGGGGCTCGCAGTGGGCACGAAGGCGCCAGGCGCTCAAGTGAGGACGCTCGATGGCAAACGTGTCGATCTCGCGAGCTTTATCGGCAAAGGGCCGGTCGTATTCGAGTTCTGGGCACTCTGGTGCAGCAACTGCAAGGAGCTCGAGCCGCAGATCCAGTCGCTGGTGAAGAAATACGCGGGCAAGGTACAGTTCGTCGCGGTCGCGGTGAGCGTGAACGAGTCGCCCGATCGTGTGCATCGCTACGCAACGAAGTACGGCTACACGCACCGGGTTGTGTTCGTTGCGGAGGGCGCGGCGACGGATGCGTACGCCGTGCCCGCGACATCGTACGTGGTGGTGGTGGATCGCATGGGAAAGATCGTGTACACCGGTTTGGGCGGCGATCAGAAGTTGGAGGAGGCGGTGGCGAAGGGATTGTAGGGCGGGTGCGGAATGGCGCTCGTCTTCCGGGAGGCAGCGGTTCGCGCTCGGGGGGCAAAATCCACCCGCCGACTCTCGATCAACTCCCCGTCCTCGATCCGGCCTTCCACTAACTCATATCCAAGCAGTGCGAAGACCCTCCCGTGCGCGAAAAGTGGGCGCGCATTGCCGTACCAGTCCACGCACGAAGCCTTGCACGCATCGGCCTCTTGTGACTCGCTCGTTCCGACTCGCGAGCTGAGCGCCCCCAGCTCGGTGAGGCTCGCCCCCGAATTGCGCAGGTAGAGCACGCTCGTCGAGCCTTCGATGAGATGCACCCAGCCCGCCCTTCCCGCGCCTTGCACCGGCAACCCCAGTACTCCCGTTTCGGAGTCGGCGGGTTTGTAGAAGAATCCATGCGTGCGCAGCTCTCCCTGCGACGCTTGCGCGAGAACGTATTGTTGTTTGACCCTGGGATCCGCTGTCAGGTCGACGCCGGTGAAGTGCAGGTCGTCGCCGCTCGTTCCGATGACGATCGCGTCCCGCCCCATCACATCGATGCGATCGACGCCATGCGGCAAGGCGAGGCGAACCGCGTCGCCGCCGGCGACGCGAACGGCGAAGAGAGTGGCTGAGGGAGTCTTGTTCGGCGACCACCATCCGTTGCCGGCGCCGTACAACAGCCAGTCGCCGACGAATCTGTTCTGCGATACCTCCGCGGAGTCGGTCGGGAGCAGTCGGTAGCGCGAGCGCGCGGCATGTCGCGAGCCATCGCCGAATTCCGCGAGCGGGATCCGCAGCAGGGCAGCGGAGGCTCCGTGCGTCTGCTCCGCATGCCACATGCTCTCGCCCCTCCCCACGGGACACACGACCACGTTCAGATACCCATCGTCTCCCTCCGCGAAGGAGAGCTGATCGTGCGGACTTCCCGCCACACGGATCCCCGTCGGCCGCGAGTCGTCGAACGGGAGGCGATAGAGCGTTGAACCGGCCGCGCGCGCAAATGACGTATCGCGATGTGAACCTTCGCGCGTCGCCCAGATGTAGACGCTCGTCGGCGACACATAGAAGTTGCGATTGGGCGGACCGATCACCACCTGTGCCGTGCAGGAGAATCCCGGGCTGTCGAGGTCGCAGCTCGTCACGGCATGCAGCATGAGCTGTTCGCCAGTGGTCAGATCGTCGCGCGCACTGTAGACCTGGCTCGCGCGGGTGATCCGGTG
This sequence comes from Gemmatimonadales bacterium, assembly GCA_038239265.1. GTDB lineage: Bacteria > Gemmatimonadota > Gemmatimonadetes > Gemmatimonadales > Gemmatimonadaceae > FEN-1250. The sequence continues at coordinate 3,968 of JBBSEY010000004.1, forward strand.
GAAATCGGCGTCGGTCGCGCCCGCGTGCCAACGCCGGAGCGCGGGAAAGGTGGACGACGGTCCATCGAGGTCCGTTCCGAACGGCAGCGGCGCGTAGAACACGAGCTTTCCACCAAGAAGCCGCGACGCATAGTTGCGGCTCGAGTAGTAGTCGTAGGACCGCAACTGGTACGTCCCCTCGAATCGCAACGCGCCGTTGCGAGCAAGACGAAACAATCCGATCTCGGTGCCGCGCCGCTCGTAGCTGTAGCCGATCACGACGACGCGATCACCGCGGACGATCAGCTCGTCGTACCACGTCCTCGATGGATTAATGTCCGGGCCGAAGGCGTCGATCGATGCGCGAGGGCGCAGCGTGTGCCGGTCGGCGTCGCGCGATCCAACGTCCACGGTGAACAACCGACCGCGGCGTAGAATGACGAGATACCGACCGGCCAGCTTCACGAGGTCCCCTTCGTCGACGCCCTCGCTCTGATCGTTCGTCGTCTGCTCGCCGACGGCAGATGCTTTGTCGAGGGCCGCTCCGGTCACGACCAGCTGTTGGAGCTGGAGCGCCTGGGAGCAGAGCGATATCTCCATCGTGATCGTGTCGCCGGGGAAGATCTTCAGATGCGATAGACGCGCTTTGAAACCGACCAGCCTCGCGCCCAACGTGACCGTGTGATTCGCAGGAAGCTTCGCGGCAGGTATGGTGAGGCTCGCATCACCCGCTTCGTTGCTCATCGTGCCGACTGAGCTCTTTTCGACGATTAGCGATGCAGAGAAGAGCGGCGCTCCTGCGCTGCTCCTAAGGTGCGCACGAATGACCGCGTCCGCCCCATCTCCGTAATGGGCAGTCCGGAGCACCTTGACGTCGGACCCGCATACCACAGCCTCGACGGAGTCATCAGTGATTTGGGCAGCCTGGGTCAGGGCAACGAGATGCCGGAGGTATCCGACAAGCTCGCTGTCCGAGGCGAACGCATGAAGTGCCGGCGTCGAGTCGAGCACGGTGCGCGCCTGTCCGGGGAGACTACTCGACGCAATCGCGAGCGCGCAAACAAATCCGAGAAGGCTCGAACGAGCGAATCGCGTGTACCGTGGGATTCTCATTGGCCGCTCCGGTCGCATGGGGGGACTTTCTCCTTCACCCCCTTGGACGCCGCCGGCGTCAGTTCTTGCACACCCCTCACGCGGCGGGCTCGGCTACACCTTCCCGCCCCCCTCCAGCCTCAGCTCCAACATCCGCTTACTCGGCTGCGGATGCGGCGTCGAGTAAAACTGCATTCCGCTAATCACGACCTCCTCCTCGAAGCGCAGCGCCAACAACCGCTTCAGCATTTCAGGGTTCATCCGCGGATAGAAGCTGAGCGTCGCATGCGGCGAGAACTGAAACCTCGCGCGCTCAAACGGCAGCCCCGTCCCCGCCACGCGCTCGTGCAGCACGCGCAGCGGACCATGCGGATCCAGCGGGAGCACGATGATGTCCGTCTGCATGAAGCGATGGGGGCGCTCGAACTTCATTCTGATCGGCGCCGTCTCGCGCGTGATCGGCTCGATCGTCTCGCGCAGCAGCTCCACCGGCGTCCCGAGTGGCAGCGGGCCCACCCCCGACGATCCCACCATCGTCACGTGCGGCGGTGTGCCCGCCGCGAGGCGAGGGTCGGCCCATCGCTGTACTTCGAGTATCTGCTCGCGCACCGGATCGCTCAGCTCCGCGATCACGAAGATCCCTGCTTTCATGCCGCGAAAGTTACCCGATCGCGACTCACTCGACGCGCACTACAGCGACGCACCCGGCAGCTGCGGGTTCTTCGCCGCCCGCGACACGTTCTTGATCTCCGTCGACTCCTCGAGATCGCGCAGGAACATATCCTCCGCCGCCTTCCCCAGTTCCAGACTCTCGATCAGCGCATCGAGCTCGTAGTTGATCGCCACGCCCAGCGGGTTGAAGTCCGTCGAGCCCACGCGCACCCAGCGACAGTCGATCACGCTCGTCTTCGCGTGCATCATCACCCCGTTCCACTCGAAGATTCGGACGCCGTTCCGCAGCAGCTGCTTGTACACGCTTCGTGTCAGCATGCGTACCCACGGATGATCGTACTTGCTCGGCACGAGCACGCGCACGTCGACGCCATCCAATGCCGCGCCGCAGAGCGCTTCGATCTCGGCGCTCGAGGGATAGAAGTACGCGCTCGCGATCCAGATCGTCCGCTCCGCGCTCACCGACTGGATCTGCAACGCGCGCGCGACGCGCAGCCGCCACGGCTCGCCCTCCACGATTCCGACAACCGCGCCCGCCGTCTGCCCCGGCGCCGTCCCCGTGTTGCGCGCGCGTCGCACGATGTGCCGCCGCGCCGCGCGACGCTCCTCGAAATTCGCGCGCTTCCACATCGCCTCGAACGCCCGCGCCATGTCCTCGGCCGCCGGCCCGCGAATCAGCACCGCGGTGTCGCGCCAGGGCGCCTTCTTCTTCCGCTTCACGAGCCCCGACCACACTTCCGCGAGCCCGATCCCCCCCGTCACGCACACCTCTTCGTCCGCGACGAGCACCTTGCGATGATCGCGCGGCAGAAGGCCGAGCCAACTGCGGAATCCAGGCTTGTTGAAGATGCGGACGTCGACGCCGGCCTCACGCAGATTCCGCCAGAACGCGCGCGTCGTGCCGCGGCTCCCTGCCCAATCCGCGATCACGCGTACCTTCACGCCGCGCTTCGCCGCCGCAATGAGCGCGACCGCGAAGCGCTCGCCCACGCTGTCGCTCACGATCATGTACGACTCGAGCACAACCGTCTCACGCGCCTGCTCGATGACCTCGATCATCGCGTCGAAGATGCGCGTCCCATCGCGCATCAGCTCGACCTCGTTCCCCGACGAGGCGTCCGCGGCAGCGATGCGCCAGAGTCCGCGCGCGAAACGCGGACCGATCGTCGACGAGAGTGGCTCGGGCGCTGCGATCGGTGTGATGGCGGTCATTGTTGGTAGACTGGTGGGCTCTGGTGTAAGCTACTTTGCCGCGGCGCGATACGCTCCGCATGCACTCCAGCCAACGGACGCAGCTCACATGCTGAACATCGATCTCAAGGGCAAGCGCGCGCTCGTCGCCGGCGTCGCGGACGACGCGGGCTACGGATTCGCCATTGCCAAGGCGCTCGCGGAGGCCGGCGCGTCCGTCGTCGTCGGCACATGGCCGCCCGCGCTCAACATCTTCCGCAATCTCCTCGAGCGCGGAAAGATGGACGAATCGCTGGAGCTCTCCACCGGCGGCAAGCTCGCCTTCGAGTCGATCTACCCGCTCGACGCCGCCTACACCACGCTCGACGGCGCACCGGAATCGATTCGCACCAACAAGCGTTACGCCGAAGTCGGCGATTTCTCGATAGACGGTCTCGCGACGCGGCTCGTGGCCGACCATGGCGACAAGCCGCTCGACATCGTCGTCCACTCGCTCGCGAATGGCCCCGAGGTCAAGAAGGCACTCCTCGACACGAGCCGCGACGGCTATCTCACCGCCCTCAGTGTCAGCGCCTACTCGCTCATCGCGATGGTGAGCCGCTTCGGACCACTCATGCGCGCCGGCGGCTCCGTGCTCTCGCTCACCTACATGGCGAGCGAGCGCGTGATTCCCGGATACGGCGGCGGCATGTCGTCCGCCAAGGCCGCACTCGAGAGCGACACGCGCGTACTCGCGTACGAAGCCGGGCGGCGCTACGGACTTCGCGTCAACACGATCTCCGCCGGCCCGCTCGCATCACGCGCCGCGAGCGCGATCGGCATCATCGAGAAGATGGTCGGCTACGTCTCCGCGAACTCGCCACTCACCGAGCCGCTTACCGCCGCCGAGGTCGGAACGACCGCAGCCTTCCTCGCCAGCCCGCTCGCCAGCGGCATCACAGGAACGGTCATCTACGTCGATAAAGGCTATCACGCCATGGGGATGGCGCATCAGGACTAGCGCGCGCAAGGCTCCCGGAACGGGGAGAGGCACGCGAGTTGCCAAGTCCCATTTCGTGAAATCATTCACGAACTCCTGGAGGAGAGACTGATATGCAACCCCTGATCTGGTGGCTCGTCGTCGGGCTTGTGGCCGGCGTTCTCGCCTCGCTCGTCGTAGGCGGCGTTGGATATGGCATCGTTGGCGACATCGTCATTGGCATCGTCGGAGCGTTCATCGGCGGCTGGCTCTTCAGCGCGCTCGGCGCAGGTGCCCCGATGGGCGGACTCGCAGGGTCGATCTTCGTCGCCTTCATCGGCGCGATCGTCCTGATCTTCATCATTCGACTCATTCGCGGCGGCAGCCGGCGCGCTCCGTAGCGCGCCGTTCCATCACGTGGCGTTCTTTATGTGCGCCACGTGATGCTTGCCGTGCCACGCATACAGGGCGGCCTGGCGATCGAGCGGATAGCGTCCCAAATCCGGATGCATGTACACGCGCTGCCACTGCGCGTCCGTCATCGACCGCATGATCGACACCCACCGCTCCTGCACCGACTCGAGCAGCCGGAGTGACGTCTCCAACGGCACAGCGCGCGAGTCCGGCAGCTCCGCCCACTTGTCTTCCATATACGTGGTGATCCTCGGCTCATCCTCCGTGAGCGCGAGCTTCATGCGCACGTAGGCATTTATGTGGCTGTCGGCCACGTGATGCACCAGCTGCCGGATCGTCCAGCCGCCCTCGCGGTACGGCGATTCGAGCTGGGCCTCGCTCAGCCCCTTCACCGCGGCGCGCAGCGCGGCGGGCGCTGCGGCAATCTCCTCGATGAGCTTCGCGCGTTCTGACGCGGAGATCTTCTCCGGGGAGACGAAGCGCCCGATGGGGTAACGGAGCGCTTCAATAGGGTCGGAACCGGTCTTGGTCATGGATAGTCGAGTCTCGTGAAATGGTTCGCGTCAGTGCGCGTGTGAGACGACTTGCGTATGTGCGCCGGAGCTCAGAAAGGCAATGCACACGAGCGCGGCAATGCGGGAGAAGCTCATCCTCGTCCTCGATACAGGCTGAATGAAAGCACACGCCCATCGACGTCGATGTGCGGCGCATCGCTGCGAAGCTTGACTCGCGTGCGCGTACCCCGCTACTTCCACAGTCACTACCAACAGGTGGATCGGTACTGATGACGGCTGGTGCAAACGGAAGGTTGGCAATCGCCGCGATGACCGTGCTCGCGGCGGCGGCAGCGTGTGGACGGGACAACGATGCGCACAAAGCGGTGACAAAAGGGCCGGTCGTCGACAGCGCAGCGCCGGGGCGCGCCGCGACGACGAATGGCTTCAAGACGCCGGAATCGGTGCGATACGACTCGGCGAATGACGTGTTCTACGTCTCGAACATCAACGGCTCCCCGCTGGCGAAGGACAACAACGGCTTCATCTCGCGGATGAGGCCGGATGGCACCATCGACTCGCTCGAGCTCATTGCCGGCGGCCGCGATGGCGTGACGCTCAACGCGCCCAAGGGGATGGCACTCATCGGCGACACACTCTGGATGACGGACATCGACGTCGTGCGCGGGTTCAACGTGCGCACGGGCGCGGCAGTGGCAACAATCGACTTCTCATCGTTCCACGCGCTCTTTCTGAACGACATCTGTGTGGGGGGCGACGGAGCGCTGTACGTGACCGACATGGGCGTGACGTCGAGCGGCGACTCGATGGCACACGTCGCGGGCGCCGATCGCATCTTCCGCATCGACGCCGCCCACACGGCGACGATCGCACTCCAGACGGATTCGTTGCACTGGCCGAACGGCATCACATGGGATAAGTCGGGAAATCGCTTCATCGTAGTGCCGTACGGCAAGGTGCCGCAGCTGCTCGCATGGCGCCCCGGCACCCCGGCACCGATCACGATCGGCTACGGCCCCGGTCAGTACGATGGCGTAGAGATTCTCGCCGACCGCCGTCTCATCGTCTCGAGCTGGGCGGATTCGACGGTGTCGATCCGCGATGGCAACGTGCGCTCCGCGATCAAGAATCTTCCCTCGCCCGCCGACATCGGGATCGATACGCGTCGCATGCACATCGCGGTGCCGCTGCTCACGAAGGACCGCGTCGAGATCATCACCATCCCCGCCCGCAAGGACGCCCCGTGACGCGTCGCACGATGAACGTCGCACTCCCGCTGTTCGTCGCGCTCGCGGCGTCGTGCGCGAAGGACAGGAAGCCGGCGGCGAAGGTCGACACGCTGAGCGATGCCGCGGCGACGGCGTACGCGAAGGCGATCTCGCGTGCGGCGAGCGGAACTATCGTGTCGATGACGGTAACGGGACGAGAGAAGTTCGACGGGACGCTGAGCGGGCGTGCCACGTGCACGTACGGCGGCGACAACAGCTCGCCGACGACGAAGATCGAGGCGTTCGGCCGCGACGCGCAGGTGTCGTTCGAGATCGTGAAGCCGACGGAGGGGACGATCCCCGTGAAGAGCGGAATCGTCCGCAAGTCATCCGGGTCGCGAATCTCGAATCTGCAGTTCGTTGTCCACAGCCAGAGCTACGGAGACGGAAACGGCAGCGCGACGATCACGGATCCCGTCGGACGCGTCGGCTCCCTCAGCGCGCGTCACTTCTCGCGCATCGGCCTCGGGAGGCGGCACGGCTCTGACCTGGCCATCACCGTTCGCTGGGAGTGCGAGTAGCCGTTTGCCGAGCGAGCCGTGAGCGCCAAGCGCTGGATGTTCGCGATCGTGTCGTTCGTCGTGGCGATCGGTGTGTCGCTCTACATCGTCGTCAGGTCGTGGCCGAAGGAGCACGCGGCCGTCTCGATGGACTTCGGCCCCCACGTCGTGCTTCTCTGCATCGCGCTGGCCGAGCTGCTCGCGCGCGGTGCGAAGGTGTGGCTGAGCGCGATCGCGATGCGCATCCCGATGTCGTACCGCCTCGCCGTGCGCGCCAGCGCGGGGGGTGACTTCGGCGCCGCGATCACGCCGAACAAGACGGGCGCAGAGCCGGCGCGCTATCTCATCATGACCGAGGCGGGGATGCATCCGGCGCAGATCCTCCTCGTGATCTACGCCGAGCTCTTTCTCGAGATGATCTCGCTCGCGCTCGTGGCGATCGGGTTGTACGTGGTCTTCCGGAACGCCGGCTCGACGCTGATCGGGGTGGTCGGCGCGGTGGGGCTGTACGCGCTCTTCGTGCTCGGCACCGGCGCGCTCGGCTTCTTCCTCTCGAAGAAGTGTGGAACGACGGGACCGGCGCCCAAGTGGGCGCGGCGCTTCAAGCTGCACGGCGCGCGATGGAAGAAGGTGCAGCATGCGCTGGCGACGCTGCGCACGGCGATCGCCGGCATTCGCCACATGCGGCTCGGCATGACGTCGCTCGCGCTGGTCGCTTCGGTGCTCCACATCTGCCTGCGGATCGCGATTCTTCCCGCCATCGTCTACTCGCTCGGCGAGACTCATGTGCCGCTCGCGCCGCTCGTGCTGTGGCCGGTCGCACTCATGTGGGGAAGCGCGGTCTCACCGCTGCCGGGGGGCGGCGGCGCGGTGGAGGTTGGATTCGGCGCGACGCTGAGCCACGCGATTCCCGCTCGCATTTTCGGCGCGGCGCTCGGCTGGTGGAGATTTTATACCTTCTACCTCTTCATTCTGCTCGGCGCGCTCGCGGCGGGGAACACAGTGCTCAAAGCGCTCCGCGACGACGAGCACGAGAACGACGAGGAAGGGGACGAAACTACGGCGTAGAGTGGTCTAGCGCACGCTTGAGCTGCTGCAGAATTTCGAGCGATACGGCACCGCGCAGCGTGCGCATGCGCCCTTCGATATCCGTCCACGCGAGCCGATTGATCGTGGCGCCCGGCTTGGCGGTCTTCTGCTCGAGCATCGTGACCACCGGATCATTTACGGTGGCCCGCGTCGTGTCGGGGCGCAGCCGATCGATGAACGTGATGTAACGGCCGCCGACACGGTACAGCGAGATCTCGACCGGCTCGCCGCTCTCCCCGGACGAGGTTCGAGATGTGAGCTCCGCGAAGGCGCCGTTCGCGAGGAATACGCCGTTCCGCTGCCCGTTTCCGCTCACAGCCGTTCCGCGTGCGCGAACGGGAGAAACCCCACGCGGCTCTTGCCTGGCCGAGTCCAGGGCATGGATCGGACTCCCGAGCTTCTCGACTCCACTAGTCGTTCCTTCGCCGGTGATGACGAGCTGCCCCAATGCAATAGGATTCGCCCGAAGTACGAAGTCTTGCGCGATGGAATCGCCGGCGGGCGCGATCGGAGCGGTGGCGGCCTTGTACCCGATCAAACGAGCGACGAGAGCTTTGGTTTTCCCATCGGCGCGTGCTGCAGGAACGATCAGCGCGTAGCGCCCATCCTCGTGCGTCAGCGTTACGCTGCTCGTGCCCTCGAGTTGCACGCTGGCCGATGCGAGCGGCGCGCCGGCTTCGCTCAAGACGCGACCGGTGATGGCGACGTCCACGTCGGCGGCCGCCTCGCGCCTCGCGTTCCGCGAATCGGCCATCTTCCCGGCGAGTGCAGCGGAATTCTCCGCTGCGTCTTTCGCGACTGGCGAAGAAGCGAACGGAGCCTTGGGCTGTTCCGGTGCTGGCGCCGCGAGTGCCGGCGCCGACGCCGGCGCCTCTGCAGCAGGAGCCTGCGCAACGATCATCGGCTGACGTTCGGCCTTCTTTTGCGCCGCGTTCTTCTCGTCGCTCGGCGCCCTCGCGATGGGGCCGTTGCTCGCCACCGCCTTCTCGCTCGGCGCCGCCGCTGGCTCCGGCGCGACCGCAGTCATGGGCGCGCTCGCCACGGCGTTTGCTGCGCTGTGCGTGTCCACGCGCGATGCACCCAGCTCGTCGCGCGCCGCAACCGTCGCGATAGCCACCTCGCGCTTCGGCCGCACCGCGAGCACCGTGGCCGTGCTCAGCACCAGTACGGCTGCCGCGGCCATCCATGGCCGCGAGATCATGAATCGCCGCGGTGCGCGCGCAGCTGCGCTCGACGTCGACGTCGACGCCGGGAGCACTCCACCAGGCACCGCGTCGAGCGCCAGCAGAATGCGCGACGACGCCGCGATGTACCCCCGCGCCTCCGCTACCGCCGCTTTGCACTCATCGCACGCGGCCACGTGCGCCTCGGCTGCCTCGCGCGCAGCCGTCGGCAGCTCGCCGTCGAGCCACGCGTGAATCGTCCCCTCGTCAAGATGCTGCATTGCCTTCCCTCCTCTGCTGCTCCAGCTGCAACCGCTCGTAGTGCTCCACGAGCCGTCGCCGAGCCCGGGACAGGGTGGTTCCGATCGAGCCCACCGACATCCCGAGCGCCGACGCGATCTCCGAATAATCCAGCCCCTCCTCCTTCATCAACAGCGCGAGCCTGTCACGCTCGGCGAGCCCATCCACCGCTGCGCGCGCCATCGCTGCGTCCTGCGCGCGCTCGATCGTCGTCTCCTCCGGCTCGACCACGCGCTCCCTTTCCTCTTCGTAGAGCATTGTGAGATGCCGGCGTCTGCGTGAATCCTTTCTCGCCTCGTCGCGCACGAGGTTGTTCGCAACGGTGAACAACCACGCGCGCTCGTTGGTCATCGTCTCCTGCCTGAGCGCGCGCACGAACGTCTCCTGCGCGACCTCTTCCGCCCAGTCGCGGTCCCCGAGCCTGCGCGTCAGATAGCGCACGAGCATCTCGTTGTAGGCGCGGAAGAGGCGGTCGACGTCGTGCACAGTGTTACCACTGCTCCCTGAGTGAGCGCAGCTCCGCGTCGCCAAGCTGCTCGACGCCTGCGCCGGTGATTTCGATCGCGACGTGCTTGCCGGCCACGATCACCTTCTCTCCGACCGCGAACGACGCACGCAGCTCCGGTATCGCATCGAGCACCTTGAAGTATGCGGGTGAGAACGCCTTGATCTTCACTATCTTTTGTCCGTCCTTGAAGGCGACGTCGGTCCACTTTTCATCATGCAGCGTGAAAAGGTGATTGCCTGCCCGGCGAGGCGCGCTCGCCCCGACGCTGTCTGCATTGACGCCGAGCTTCTCCGTCGAAGATGTAACTCCCTGGCCCGTGATCACGAGTTGGCTGAGGCTGAGCGGTCTGTCCACTGCGCCGAGAGAGCTCGCGTTTCGCTGATCGGTCGCCGCGCGCGCGGCCTCGAAGCGCGCTGCGGGTGGGCTTGCGGCCTTCCCCGCGAGTTGGTCCTCCATTGGCATCGGTGCGTTGCTGCCGCGCTGCCTCCCCAGCATCGCCATCTGCGGCTCCTGCACCAGATATGACGTGAGCTCCGTCGGAATGCCATAGCGCTCGCCGAGGGTGCGCAGCTCGTCGTCGACTTCCGGCGACGCGCCGTTCTGCCTCCGCGCGGCGCTCAGCCACCCGATGCGACGCGTTGCCCAGAGGCGCGGCACGAATGCGTTATCGCGATCGTGATCGGGGAAGTCGACGTTCGTCTCCCAGTGCACCGGGCCGGTCGCGCTTCTCCCGTCGAAGCTCAACCGCGCCGGGCCGCTCCCTGTGTAGCGAGAGAGCAGCACGAGATCCTGCCCTGCGAAGAGATCGACCGCGCCATCGGGAAGCGAATGCACGAGATGCGCGCAGCGACCGTCCCCGCGACAGTGCACGCTCACGCGCAAATCGCTGGCGATCGGACTGGTGAGCCGCGACGCGACGACTCCCACCGCACGCTCGACGTCCTCGTCGGGGCGCACGAACTGCGCGGTGCCGTGCCCCTCGAGCGCGAGCTGCTCGATCAGCTGCGCATTGACGTCGGCGCCGAGTCCGAAGGTGAAGACGCGCTGCGAGCCGCGGAGTCGTGCGGCGTGCGACGCGATCGCCGCCGGCTCGCGCTCGCCCACCGTCGGCTCGCCGTCGGTGACGAAGAGCACGAGCGACATCCGCGACACGAGCTGACGCGAGCGCGCGCCGGTGTATTCGTCATCGTCCCCCTCGTGGTAGCGGGGCTCGGACAGCGCGCGCTCGAGCGCGCCGTCGATGTTCGTGCCGCCGTTGGCCCGGAGCTCATCGAGATACTTGCGCGCCGCGCTGAGATTCGCGGGGGTCGCATCGACGAAGTCATCACGGAAGGTGCGGACGTCGCTCGAGAAGTCGATCATGCGAAAGCGATCGTCTTTCGTGAGCGTGCCGAGGAGCTGCCGCCCCGCTGCGCGCGCCTGCTCCATCTTCCGGCCACTCATCGAGCCCGAGACATCGAGCACGAAGGTGATGTCGCGCGGCACCGTCACCGCACGAGCGGTGGGCGGGGTAAGCGTGATGAGCGCGAAGCCGTCCTCGGAGCCATCCGCGTTCGCCAGCATGGAGATCGCCGCGCGATCGGAGCGCGGCGAAGGGATGAGCACCGTCACCGCGGCACCCTCGCCACCGACGTCGATCGTGCACTCGCTGCCGCTCGAGCGCGACTTGAGCTCCTGCGTCGGCGAATACGCGTTGCACCGTCCGGACCTCGGATAGCGCAGCGAGAACGATGACTCGCGCGCGTCGTGCGAGCCGTTCGCGGTGAAGGAGTGCCCGCTCCCGCGCTGATAGTCGACGCGGATCGCGTCGCCCTCGCGCGGCGCGATCACCTGGAAGCGGAGCACCACGCGCTTCTCCTCTCCTGGATTGATCGGGAAGATGCGCGCACGGAGCAATCCATATCCCATCCACTCGACCAGCGCCGGATCGCGCTGCCTGCGTACGATCTCCTCGTACGTCGAGCGCGCACGCCCCGCATCCATGATCTCGCCGCTCACGAGCTGTCCGTTGATCGAGAGCTGCAGCTCCTGGAACGCTGCGCCCGCCGGGAGCGGATACATGTAGTCCGCCTCCTGCACGGTGCCGCCCCGGTTGCGGAAGATCTCCTCCACCTCGTAGCGCAGCACGTGATCGGCGAGCGTCGCGCGCACGTTGCTCGATGTGCGCTCCAGCACGACCGCCCTCGGCGCCACGCATCGATCGAAGCACACGGGGGGTGGCACGTCGGGGCGACGCGGGATGATCCAGCCCTGCGCGAGCAGGGCGGCGGGAAAGACGAGGGTGAGCAGCAGCAGGGTCGGGGCGCGCATGGGTAGTCTCCTCTGGGTCGAGGATGAGACGTCACCCGCGCACCGACTTGCACATACTTGCCGAAAACGCCCCTTGACCGTTCCACGATGGTTTATTACCGTTCGGTTATGCAACCATATGGTTATGAACCAATGACCGCCGCCCGGCTCGACGCCACCTTCGCCGCCCTCGCCGACCCCACACGCCGCGCGCTCCTCGCGCGCCTCGCGGCCGGCGAGGCGTCGGTGGCCGAGCTCGCGAAACCGTTCGCCATGAGCCAGCCCGCCATCTCCAAGCACCTCAAAGTGCTCGAGCGCGCGGGGCTCATCTCACACTCACTCGATGCCCAGCGACGCCCCCGCCGCCTCGAAGCCAGGCCGTTGGCCGAGGCGACTGAGTGGCTCGAGCGCTATCGCGAGTTCTGGGAGAGATCGTTCCTTCGACTCGATGACCTGCTCGAAGAGCTCCAGGCGAAAAAACACGAACCCACGCGCGCGAAAAAACGAGGGAGAAAAAAATGATGGCACCACCAGTCGCACCACCGCTCACCTGGAAGCTCGAGCTCATCCCGATCCCCGTCTCCGATGTCGACCGGGCGAAGGAGTTCTACATCGAGAAGCTCGGCTTCCACCTCGACCACGATGTCACCCCGAGCCCCACGATGCGCGTCGTTCAGCTCACGCCGGTCGGCTCGGCGTGCTCGATCTGCATCGGCACCGGCATCGTGAGCACGCCACCGGGATCCGTGCAGGGACTGCACCTGGTGGTGGCCGACATTCAGGCCGCGCACGCGCGGCTCACCAGCGCCGGTGTCGCTGCGAGTGAGGTCAGGGAGCTGGGCGCCGGAATCTTCTTCGTCTTCTTCAAGGATCCCGACGGCAACAGCTGGGCGGTTCAGCAGATCGATCCCTCTTCACGCCTCCCCCGGGGAGATCAACGATGAAACACAGCGGCAATCTCACCGTCACCACGCCGGGCGATCGCGAGATCGCGATGGCCCGCGTGTTCGATGCTCCGCGGGCCCTCGTCTTCGACGCCTATACGAAGTGCGAATATCTCACGCGGTGGCTCGGCATCTTCGACACATGGTCGCTCGACGAGTGCTCGATCGATCTCCGTGTTGGCGGTACGTACCGCTGGCACTGGACCAAGGCGAAGACCGGCGCGGTGCTCGGCCTGCACGGCGTCTACCGTGAGATCACGATCGGCGAACGCATCGTGTGCACGGAGATCTTCGACGACGCGTGGTACCAAGGGGAGGCGCTCAACACCATCACCTTCGTCGAGAGCGAGGGCAGGACGACGCTGACGCAGACCATGCGCTACGCGACGAAGCAGGCGCGCGATGGAGTCCTCGAGAGCGGCATGACGGGGGGCGTCACGGCGAGCTTCGACGCCCTCGCCGGTCTTCTGGCGTCGACTGCCCACGCGAGGACTTAGTGGTGGATCGCGTCGTCCGGGATCGCGATCATCGACGCCGTCGGCGTTTTGATCCGTGTGTCGCGGTCGATCTCGGTGACCTGGGACGCGAGACGCCGCATCATCGACGTGAATGACGTCGCGATGTCCGCTTCGAACTCGCGCCCCGCGCGCTCGTCGATGAACACGAGCGCGCGTTCCGGCGCGTACGGGGCGCGATGGGCGCGCTCGATGCGGAGCGCGTTGTAGACGCTGCACACGCGAACCAGCTTGCTCGCGTAGTGCGTGGGGCGGCGGAAGAGCCGGTTCGGATACCCACTCCCGTCCGGCCGCAGGTGATGCTCGTACGCGACGCACGCCGCGAGCTCCTGCCGCCGGTCGCTCGAGAGAATGATGCGCGCGCCCTCGAGGGTGTGGCGCTCGATCACCGTGCGCTCTTCGACGGTGAGCTCGATGGGCTTGAGCAGCAGCTCGCGTGGAATGCGCGCCATACCGAGGTCGTGGAGGAGCGCGGCCATTCCGAATTCGTGCACATCGCGGCTGCCCAGCCCGAGGTATTCGGCGAGCGCCATCGTGAGCACGGCGACATTGATCGAGTGGATGGCGTTGTACGGGTCGGACGCCTTGAGTCTGAGCAGCGGGATGATCATCGCGCTCGATCCCTTCATCGCGACGGTGAGCGAGCGCACGACTGCATCCGCCTCGACCAGCGGCACCGCGTCGGCGGCCGCGACCTGCTCGTACATCCAGGTGACGGCGCCGGCCTCTTCGTCGAGCCCAAATGGAATCCCGAAGTCGCCGGTGGGCGTGCTGCTTCCCTTCCCTCGGCGACGCCCGCGCCCGCGGCCGGCGCCAGACCCTCCGCCACCTCCGCCACCCCCGCCACCCCCGCCACCTCCGCCACCCCCGCCGCCACCGCCACCGCCACCCCCGCCACCACTGCCGTCGCCGGTTCCCCCTGCGCCCTGACCGTCGTGGCCGTACCCTCCTCCTCCCTCGACTGCCCCGCCCCCCTCTTCGTTCTCGCCGCCATCGCCTTCTACCCACTCCTCCTCGTCTTCCCTCACCATCACCGCGCCGAACTTGATGCTGTGTAGCCGCGACGTATGCGACGAACGATTCGCCACACCGCCGCCGGCGCCACTCTGCACGATGCGGGTGAGCACGTCCGCGAGGAACTCCTCGTACTCCTCGCGCATCACCACACCCGTGAACTCGAGCCGCTGCACGCCGACGCCCGCGAGCTTCTCAGCCCACGGCCAGTCCTTCATGTCGTGCATCGGTGTCTGCCCGTAGATCACATCGGTACCGATGAAGGAAAACTGCGGGCTCGGATTCTCCTTCTGCAGCTCGACGAGATGCGCGAACGATCCGTCGACCGCGCGCCCCCACGTCGGATGCTCGCGCGGGTAGAGCATCATCGTCGAGAGGCTCTGCGCCAGCGACGAGAGGAACTTCACCTGGGCGCTCAGCACACTGCTCACGCGCGCCTCACTGCGGCCGCCCGCGAATCGCGTTCTGCACCGCGGGATCCGTGTCGCGCTCCGCGAGCGCGAGCACCCGCTGCGCCATCGGCTCCTTCGACCACGTCGCCGCCAGCGCCGTGAGCGCGGCGAGCATCGGCTGACTCTTCGGCGCGAGCCGGCGCCCGAAGAACCAGCGCCGCTTCTTCGAGAGCACCGACCTGACCAGCACCTCGAGCACGATCGGCAGTCGAATCGGCGCGATCACGCGAATGGCGAGCACCGCCATCATCCCGTCGAGCGTGCGCTCGCTGATCCGCTCCGTGAGCACCGCTATCGCCTCGCGCGGGCACCCGCCCTCGAGCGCAGCGTTGAGCGCCGCCCGCACGATGCGCTCATCGCCGTCCGCCACCGCATACGCGATCGCCTCACCGCGTGTGGATGGATCGCGAAGCAGCAGCGCGTAGGCCTCGCGCCGCACGCGCGGATCCGGGTGCTTCACGTAGGGAAGCGGGGTGAACGCCTTCGGCCACGTCTCGAGCCGCGCCATGAGCAAGAGCAGATTGCGCTGCACGTACCACGGCGATCCCGGCAGCCGCGCCATGACCGCGTTCCCCACCTGCGGCCCCAGCTGCGCGAGCATCTCGAACAGCCGCCACCGCGCCGTTCGATCATCTTCGAGCTCCAGCGCATCCAGCAGCGCCCCCGCCGCCGGAAAGCCCACGCGCGCCACGAGCCGGTACAGCACCTCGAAGTCGATCGGCCGATCGCGCAGCAGCCGCCGGATCGTCCCCGTGTTGTCGAGATGCCGCCGCAGCGTCCACACCACCGCGTTCGACTCCGGCGTTTGATCCACCATCGCGAGCAGCGCCGAGATCCTTCCCTGCTTCACCATCTCCGCCACCGCGTGCTTCGCCGTTGCGCTGAATAGCTCGACCTCGAGCGAGAGCTGCACGATGTACTCGACGTTCACATCGTACTGCCCCGAGCTCGCCGGCGCGTCCGTCGCCGGCTCCGCGATCAGCTGCTCGAGCGTCTGCCAGTAGCTCTCCTCCGGCAGCGCTGCCGCGCCGTCCCAGTCGTCGATCAGCTGCCGCATGTTCTGCCGCAGCGCCGTATCCGCCTTGTCACGCCGCCCGGTCGACCCCTTCTCGCTGTGCTTGGCGAGCTTCGTCAGCAGCAGGAGCAGCGCCTCCGACATCGTGTGCTCCGACGCACCCGCGACCGCCTTCGCGAGATCGAGCACGGTGTCGGCGGCGAGCGTGTGCGATGCGTTGAGCATGAACTGCCGCCGCTGCGCCCCGGCATTCGACCGCTTGAGAATCTGCTGCAACGTCTCCGGCGACAGCGCGCTCACGAGCGTCGACACCTTCCGCTTCAGCTGATGCGACGCGTGTCCCCCCTTCACCTTCATCTCGTCCATGAACTGGCCGAAGAAGGCCAGGATTCCCTTGTCGTAGTCCGCGTCTCGCGCGCGCGACTCGATGGCGCTCGCGAGCGCAAGCGGATCCATCGGCGTGTCCGGCGTCAGCGAGCCATCACCGCCACCAGCTCCGTAGCCGCTACCGGTTCCGCCGCCGCTCCCGGTGCCGCCACCGCCGCCACCGCCACCGCCGCCCAACCCATACCCGAGCGATGCCGACGCAAGCTTTCCCCACAGATTCGACGCCCAGCCGACACGCTCCTCCGCCGACTGATCCGCTGCATCCTGCTGCAGCTCCAGCTGATCGTACGTGAGCGGGAAGAGTCGCACGTGCTCCCACTCGCGCGCCGTCTCGAGCTCCCCCTCGACCTTCGGCGTCTCGCGCGCGATCGCCTTCAGCATCTCCTGCAGCTCGAGATCCTGCACCCCCTCGTACAGCCGGATGGCGCCGATCTCCCTGCGGAACAGCTTGAGCGCGAGATCGCGCGTCACCGCGTGCGAAGGGTCCGTCGGCACCCCGTCGACCACGAGATGATTCCGCGCCACCGCAATCGCGATCATCTGCCGCTCCGCCAACACCAGCTGAAGACGGCGCGTGATCCCCGACACGGCCGACTCGAGGAGCGGATGCCCATCCGGATACATGGAATACTTGTGCAGCCCGACAGACAGCTCGACCATGAGGTCGGCCATCTCGCGGGTCAGCGAGTCCGTGGGCGTGCTCGAGGTGGTGCTGGCGTGCGGGGGAGGCACGGGCGTCGGCAGAGGATCGGAGAATGGGGACTGGCCGTCGCCGGTCCCTCAGGATACGACCGTCACCCCCCCGCCATCGTCACGTGCGAAACGTCCGAAAATCGCTGCAAACGCCCGATCAGGTCCGGACGATCGGCGTTCCCTTGGGGGTCATCAGCGACGCATGCGCCGGTACCGAGGCGCTCTCCACCCCCTCGTCCGCCGGGCGCGCGCGGAGGGGCTGCCCCTCCTCGAGGGGAATGATCCGTCGCTCCCACCGCCGCATCATCTGCACGAACGACTTCGCGATCTCGGCGTCGAACACCGTGCCGGCCTTGTCCTCGACGTAGCGAAGCGCGCTCTCCGGTGTCCACGCACCCCGATGGAAGCGGCGCGTGCGCAGCGCGTCGTAGCAGTCGCACACCTGCACGAGCTTGCTCGCGTAGTGGCACTCGCGCTCGAAGTGCGGACGCGGATATCCCTGGCCGCCCGGCAGCATGTGGTGCTCGTACGCGACCACCGCCGCCACATCGAGCTGCGGTTCGCTCATGAGGATGATGCGCGCCCCCTCGATCGGATGTCGCCGGATGATGTCCCACTCCTCATCCGTCGGCGGCCCCGCCTTCGATACGATGTCCTTGGGCACCTTCGTCATCCCGACGTCGCGCAACAGTCCGGCGACGCCGATCGCCCGCGTGTCGCGCCCGCCGAGCCCGAGAAACTCCGACAACCCCATCACGAGCACCGACACGTTCAGCGCGTGCGCCGTGGTGTACTGGTCGAACTCCTTGAGCTGCAGCAGCGGCATGAGGATCTCGCTGTCGCCGTGCATCGCAACGGAGAGTGACGCGACTACCGTCTCGATCTCCCCCGCAGGGAGCGGCCGCCCCGCCTCCACCTCGCCGTAGATCATCTCGATCGTCTCGGCCTCCTCATCGAGCGGGAAGTTCATCCCGATCGTGGGGAGCGGATCGGTCATGAACTGATCGGCATCGCCGCGCACCCCGATCGCGCCGTACTTGATGCTCGTGTACTCGGTCCCTTCCTTCCGCTGCGTGTGTCGCGGATCGCGCCACCCCGGCGTCACCTCGGACATGATCGTGTAGAGGAAATCGTCGAACTCCTCCTTGATCACGTCCGACACGAACTCCATGCGCTGGATGCCGGACTTCGTGAAGCGCTCACACCACTCCCAGTCCTTCAGCTCGCGAAGCTGCCGGTTCTGAAACACGATCTCGTCGCCGAGGAACGAGAATTTCAGCACGAGCTGCTGACGCTGAAGCTCCTGCACCGCCTCGAACGCCAGCTGCGCGGACTTCGCGCGCGCCGGGTGCGTGGGTGCATAGAGCGCCATCGCCGACAGCGACTTCCCGAAGGCGTTAAGGAAGCGAATCGGATCGGTCACTCGGTCTCCTTCGAGGCAGGGCGGCCGAACGCACGTCGCCGTCCTTCGACTTCTGCGCGCGCTCGAGAACGTTCTTCACACTCGGCTCCTCACTCCATCCGTGCGCCAGGCCGGCGAGGGCGGCGAGCATCTCCGTCGACTTCGGGAGCAGCTTCATGCGTCGCAGGATCTTCGTGCGCTTGACCGCGTAGCCGAGCAGCCACTCGAGCGTCTCGGGATCGCGCGAGGCACCGATGACGCGGATGCCGAGCGCGCGCATCTCGGGGTGCACGGAGCGACGCTCGACGTTGCGCATGATCAGCGGGAGCGCGGCCTTCGGGCAGTCGTCGAGCGCGGCGGCCATCGCGGTCTTCACGATCCCGTCGTCGCGATCGCTGAGCGCGGCGATGATCGTGGTATGCCGGTGCTGCGGCATGCGCAGCATCAGCTTGAGTGCCTCCCGGCGCACACGCTCGTCGGAGTGCGTGAGGAAGATCTGCGGGGAGAAGCCGTCGGGAACCTTGGGGAGGAGCACCAGCAGCGTGAGCAGGTTGCGCTGCACGTACCACGGGATGTCTTCATCCATCAGGCGCTGCACGATCATCGGTCCGGCGTCGTTGCCGAAGCGCGCGAGGAGGTCGAGCAGCTTGCGGCGCATCGTGCGCGTCTCGCTGGTCTCGAGCCCGTCGAGCAGCAGCTCCACGACGTCGAGTCCCATGCGCGAGGTGATGCGCTCGAGCAGCGCCGGATCGATCTGCTCCTCGCGCAGCAGGTGGCGCAGATTGTCGGGCGTCGCCACGAGCGGCCAGAGCTCCTCCGCCGTCGCGTTGTTCGCAGGCGCACGGTCGAGGAGGTCGAGCAGCATCGCGATACCGCCGTGCGAGATCAGCTGATTGACGGCGAGCCAAACGGGGCCGCCCAGCGTGTCCGTTTCGAGCGCGGTGGCCACGAGACGCTTGGGCTCGCAGGGATGCTGGCGCTGCAGCATGAGCGTGAAGACGCGGCGCTGCGCCATGCGGTCGAGCGCTTCCTGATATCCCTCGGGATTCAGGAGGCGCGTGTCCCAGTTGTCGACGAGCTGCTCCACCTGATCACGCATTGCGGCGGACGCGCCGGCACGCATGAGCGCTCCTCCCTTCTCGGCCTGCAGAGCAAGCTTGCCCATGAGGCGGAGCAGTGAGCTCGACATCGACTGGTTCGATGCCTTCGCGGCGGCCTGCACGAGCGCGAGCACGGCGTCCGCCGCGAGATGCTGCGACGCGTCCATCACGAACCGCTTCCGCTTCTCGGTGTCGCCACCCATTTCCATGAGGCGATCGAGCGCGGCCGGCTGGAGCGATTTGATCAGCTCCGTCAGCTGGCTCGTGACCTTGATCGACTCTTCGCTCTGCGGCCCCTTGAGCGACTCGGTGAGCTGCATGAGGAAGCCGACGACGGACTGATCGTAGTCGGGATCGCGCCGCTCGTTGATCGCGCTCGCGAGCACGAGTGGGCTGAGGAGCTCCTCGTCCTCGGGATCGGCGCCGAGCATGAGCGTGGCACGGGCGAGGGCGATCCAGATGAGCTTCGCGCCGGCGCGTTTGTTCTCGTCGTCGGTGAGGCCGCTCTCATCGCCCATGAGCTCGAGCTTGTCGTACGTGAGCGTCGTGACCTGGATGTGCGGCCAGCGCATCGTCTGCGCGGCGATCGCGATCTGCGGCTTCTCGTTCTCTTCGATGGAAGAGGCGTAGAGGAAGTCCGCGAGCTCGTCGCGCAGCACGCCGGGGAGGATGCGGATGGACCCGATGCGCTGGCGATGGAGTCGCTGCGCGAGCTCCTTCATCAGCGAGTTGTTGGGATCCGTCGCGACGGTATCGATGATCACCTGGTTGCGCGCGAACGCAAAGGTGACGGGCTCGATTCCGTTGAGGATGCCGTCCAGCCGGCGCACGCATTTGTCCACAGCGGTGGAGAGCTGTGGATGTCCCTGCGGATAGATCGCGTGCTTCTGAACGGCGACGGCGAACTCGATGAGAAATTCCGCGAGCTTCTTCGGAATTCCGGGGGAGTTCGAGTTCGCCGGAGGGGCGGCGGAGGGGTAGGTCACGAGTGCGGAATCACAGTGCGAAAGAGGTCATGCCAGTGACAGATGCCCGGGAAAAACGCAACGGCTGAGGAAGGCAGCCGTCACGAACTTTCGACTCGCCGGCGCGTTTGGAGCGATGCCGGGGAGTCGTGACTCATTGTACAAGAGTTCGCTATAATCGCCTAGCGATTTAATTTCACGCTGTTTTGCGCGCCAGTATAGTAATAGTATGACGCCAATATAGCGGCAATCGGATAGGACTTGCCCATATTCCACCCTTCCTGCCGTTCGCGGGGAGAATCGGTCCGTCACGCGCACGGCGCTTCGCGTCACGGCATCGCCCCCACCCATCAGCGGATCCGACTTGGCACACCCCCTGCCCTCCTTGCACCCGTCTCCTCACTCAGGACGCCCAATGAAAAAGGATCCCAAGCACCAGCCAACTCCCAGTACCTCCACCGGCGCAGGCGCAGAAGCCGCCGAGGGAATGAAGGCCGTTTCAGGGCAGCGCGGCGGAGAGCCGACGCGGAGCGAGAAGGGGGTCGCCAAAGCCCCCGCACAGTCGTCGGCCGACAAGATGAATCATCCCGGCTCCGAGCCTCTCGAGCAGCGCACCACGGAGCACGAGAGCGGATACGGTGGAAAGGGCGGGGAGCCGCGCGTCAGCTCCGACGAGCGCGAAAGCACGGCGAAGGACGGATCGTTGCGCTCGGAGTCGAACAAGCGTTAAGTCAGGGAGTAGTTACTGAACCTCCTCGCTCACCACACCGGCGGAATCGATAATGTCTCGCACCGCGAGAGCGCTCACCGGCGCCCTTTGCTTCATGCTCGCAGCCAGCTCCGTGCGCGCCCAGGATGCCGCACCACTGCACAAGGGAGATCTGGTTCGGTTTCTCACCGGCTCCACGTACAGCAAACCCGAGATCGCCGCAATCATCCGGCGCGCCTGTCTGGCCTTCGCGCCCACATCGCGCGACAACGAAAATCTGAAAGAGCTCGGCGCCACCCCCGCGGTGCTGGACGCGATGAAGACGTGCTCCGAGAACGGCAACAAGGTCGGGCGCGCCGAGCGTGAGACGCCGGCGCCAATTCGCCCAATGGAAGTCGACCTGCCGTATCGCGGCTTCAGCGCGACCGCAGGGACCGTCGCCCTCTTCAGCGTCACGATCCACCGCGGGCCGACACCGCTCTCCGGCGTGCGACTGCTGCTGCACGGCTCGCGCGACATTCCCGGCGGCGCGCAGGCGGAGCTCACCGCGAACACCGATCGCGATGGACATGCGACCTTCTCGATCCCCGCGGGCTCCACTGCCGGCAACTACAACCTGAAGATCGCCGACGCCGATGGTGTCGAGATGCATGGCGTCACCGACTTCGTGCTCACGACGCTTCCCTCCGCGCCATCGCTCGTGAAGGTCACGCCGCAAACGCTCGACATCGGCGCGAGTACGCGCGGCGCACGCGACATCACCGTCACCGTTTCCGATCCCTTCGGAAATCCAGGGTCGCAGATCGCGGTCGCGCTCCGGCAATTCCCGCTGCGCGGAGCCGCTCGCATCCCGGCGCAGGTCACAGATGCCGCAGGCGTCGCGCACTTCACCGTGCAGTCCGCGCCCCTCCAGGATGGCGACAGTCTGGTCGTGAGCATCGGCGACAAGCCGTACGCCACGCTGCGCGTCACTGCGGCCGCCGAAATCACGACGCTGCTGCTCGAGGCGGAGCGTCAGCTGAGCGAGGGTAGCGCGACCGC
This sequence comes from Gemmatimonadales bacterium, assembly GCA_038239265.1. Lineage (GTDB taxonomy): Bacteria > Gemmatimonadota > Gemmatimonadetes > Gemmatimonadales > Gemmatimonadaceae > FEN-1250. The sequence continues at coordinate 26,143 of JBBSEY010000004.1, forward strand.
GGAAGGCGCCTACGACAGCGTGCTCACCGTTGATCCGAACAACACGCGCGCGCTGATTGGCCGCGGCTACATTCTGTCGTCGCAGGGGAAGCAGGAGCCCGCCACGCGGGACTTCGAGGCCGCGCTCCGCGACGGCGATGATCGCGCGGGGGCGCTGACGGGACTCGGCTACCTCGCGCTCCGGCGCAGCGATCTCACGAACGCCGCGACACGCTTCCGCGAAGCGTCGAAGATCGACGCGGGCGACGCGGGCGCCGCGACCGGGCTCGCCTACACGGAGCTCTGGCGGCTCGATCCGCGCCAGCTCCCGCATCGCACCGTGGCGCTCGCGAGCCCGCGCCCCGTGGCGTACCCCGCGGAGGCGGCGAATGGGCTGCGCGCGGGAATCGACTTCTTCGCCGCGCGGAACCTGAAGAGTGCGGAGAGCGCGCTGAACACCGCAGCGGCCGCGGCACCCGCGTGGCCCGATGTGTACTACACACGCGCGCTCGTGTACCAGGCGGAGAAAAAGACGTCGCTCGCGATCGCGGACTTCCAGCGATACCTGCAGCTGCGCCCCAACGCCGTCGATCGCGGCGCGGTCGCCTCGCGCATCGGCGCGCTCGATCGCAGTCCGGGGAAGGCCTTCGCACTCGGCATTCTCCCCGGCGGCGGACAGTTCTACACGCACCAGCCGGTGCTCGGATTTCTCGTGCTGGGCGGCGTGGCGGCGAGCGCAGTGTGGGCGGCAAAGTCGAGCACGATCTACTTCAACGATCCATTCGGCCAACCATACCCGGCGGGCACCGAGCGCAAAAATCTGACGACGGGCGCAGCGGTGGGCGGTGGAATCTTGCTGCTCGGCGCGATCGAGGCGGCGCTGCACGCGTCGAGCGCGCGGGGCGATCCGTATCCGCCGTCGACGGTTGCCCTCGCGTCGAAGAGAACGTCCGAGCTACCGCATCTCACGCCGACCGTCGGCTTCGATCAGGGCGGCCCGCGCTTCGGGGCGTCGCTCAGCTTCGCGATTCGCTGAGGCCTTGCCGGCTACGGATTGACGGTAACGATGGCATTGCCGCTTTGCCCCTGCGCCGATGCGGTGATCGTCGCGAATCCCGGTGCCTGACCCGTAACGACTCCCTTCTTGTCGACGGTCGCAACGGCATTGTCGCTCGAGCTCCAGTCGACTTTGTGACCGTGCCCCTTTCCATTGTCCTGAATCACCGCACTGAGCTGCACCGTGCTCCCCACGCTGACGAGCGCGAGGGGCGGGTTGACGGTGATCGAGGTTACGGGAACGGGATCGACCTGAAGTGTGGCGCTCCCTGATTGACCCTCGCTGGTCGCCGTGAGAGTCGTTGTGCCCGGGCCGGTGGATGTCGCAGTCCCGGACTTGTCGACCGTCGCGACGGTGATGTCGCTGGAGCTCCAGGCGATGGTGCGACCGGTGAGCACGTTCCCCTGCGCGTCCTTCAGGGTGGCCGTGTAGGACGCGGAGTTCCCGTCGACGATCGTTTGAGTCGCGGGCGAGACCGTGACGCTGCTGACCGGCGCGGGCGTGACGGTGAGCGTCGCGCTGTTGCTCGTCACGCCCTCGCTCGTTGCGGTGATCGTGGTGGTGCCGGCAGCGACACCGGTCGCGATTCCGGTATTCGGATCGATGGTGGCGACGCCCGGGTTGCTCGAGGCGAAGGTGACCGTGCGGCCGGTGAGCGTGTTGCCGCTGCCGTCCTTCGTGACCGCGGTGAAGGCGGGCGTATTGGAGCCGGGCGCCACGGTTGCCGTGGTCGGCGAGATCGTGACGCTGGCGACGGGAACGGCGGTGACGGTGAGCGTCGCGTTGTTGCTGGTTTTCCCTTCGCTCGACGCGGTGATCGTCGTCGTGCCGGGGGACACGCCGGTGGCGACGCCGGAGCCATCGATGGTGGCGACGCCCGTGTTGCTGGAGTTGAACGTGATCGCGCGTCCTGTGAGCACGTTGCCGCCTGCATCCTTCGTGACGACGGTGAACGCCGGGGTCGTCGCCCCGACGACGACGGACTGCGTCGTCGGCGAGATCGTGACGGTGGCGACGGGAACGGCGGTGACGGTGAGCGTCGCAGCGGGGCTGTTCTTCCCTTCACTCGATGCGATGATCGACGTCGTACCGGCAGAGACGGCGGTCGCGACCCCTGTCGATGCGTTGACGGTCGCGACTCCCGGCGCCGTCGACGAGAAGGTGACCGTGCGGCCCGTGAGGACGTTGCCGCTTCCGTCCTTGGTCACCGCCGTGAACGCCGGCGTCGAGGACCCGACCTGCACCGATGCACTGATCGGCGAGATCGTGACGCTCGCGACGGGAACGGCCGAGACGGTGAGCGTTGCGCCGTTGCTGGTCTTTCCTTCGCTCGATGCAGTGATCGTCGCCGTGCCCGCTGCGACGCCGGTGGCGACACCGGTGTTCGCGTCGACCGTTGCGACGGCCGTGTTGCTCGATGCGAAGGTGATCGTGCGACCGTTGAGGACGTTGCCGCTTCCATCCTTGGCGATGGCCGTGAAGGCTGCAGTGTTCGCGCCGACCAGCACCGATGCGGTCGTCGGAGAGATCGTGACGCTCGCGACGGGAACCGCGAGCACGACGATGGTCGCTATCCCGGTTTTGCCCTCGCTGGTCGCGGTGACCGTGAGCGTGCCGGGCGCGATCGCGGTCACCCGCCCGTTGCTCGAGACGGTGGCGACGTTGTCATCGCTCCCACCCCATACGATCGTGCGCCCGCTGAGTGTGTTGCCGCTTCCATCCTTCGTCGTCGCGGCGAGCTGCACTGCCTGACCGACAATCAATGTGTCGAGCGACGGCGCGATAGTGACCGAGGCGACGGGGACGCGTGTCACCGTTACCGTCGCCTGCGCCGTAAGGCCAGACCCCGTCTGCGTGACCGTGATCACCGCCGTTCCAGGACCGACCGGCGTCACCTGCCCTGTGCCGCTGACAGTGGCGACGGCGGTGTTGTTCGAGGCGAATGTTACCGGGCGTCCAGACTGTGAGAGCGTGCCGCCGATCGAGTCCAGCAGTGTCACCGTCAACTGCGTAGCCGGATCTCCCACGGTGAACGCCAGCGCATCGGGAGTGACAACGACGCGTCTCACCGGCACGAGCGATACGGTGACATTCGAGACGCCCGAAACCGAGCCGCTGGTACCCGTGATCGTTGCGGTGCCGGGAGCATTAGCGGTCACCACGCCAGTCGCGCTCACGGAAGCAACGCCCGGGTTGTTCGATGACCATGTCACCGTGCCCGGGATCGTATTGCCCCCCGCATCGGTGATGGTGGCGGTCAGCTGCTGGGTCTGAGACACGAGAAGCGCGGCAGTTGATGGCGACACGATCACTGCGTTCGCGGGGGGAAGCGTGACGGTGATCGGGACGTTGACGCTGACCGAGCCACTGGTGGCCGTGACGATCGCGCTCCCCGGCGCCTGTCCCGTGACCAGGCCCGTGGAGGACACGAGCGCGATGTTGGAGTGATCCACCGTCCAGACTACGGGGGCGCCCGAGATCACCGCGCCATTCGCATCCTTCACGGTCGCAGTGAGCTGCGAGGTTTGTCCCGTCGTGATCGTCACGCTCGTAGGGGCGACTGTGATGCTCGCGGCGACTGCGGACGCGACTGCGATCCCCGCGGAGCCGGTCTTTCCTTCGCTCGTCGCGGTGATCGTCGTCGCGCCGGTCGAGATGGCGGTGACGAGCCCCGTATTGTCGACGGTGGCGACCGCGGTGTTCGACGACGCCCACGTGATCGTGCGATCGGGGAGGACGTTGCCGGTACCGTCGAGCGCGTCCGCCTGGAAGTGGACTGTCTCCCCCACCTTGATGGCCGCGCTGGGCGGCGACACGCGCACGGAGGAGACGCCGGGCGGGATGACCGTGATCGTCGCAAAGCCGGACTTCCCATTGGAGCTCGCCGCGATGCGAACGACTCCGATCGCAATGCCGGTGACGACACCGCCGCTCGAAACGGTAGCAGTCGCGGGATTTTCGGAGCTCCAGAAGATGCTTGCGCCGGAGACTGCGCTGCCGCCGGCATCGGTGACGGTTGCGTGGAGCGTGACGCTGGCACCGAGTGCGAGCGAATCGGTCGCGGGTGCAACGGTGACGGAGGCGCCCCCGCCACTCGGTCCGGTCGAGTCACCGCCGCACGAAAAGAGCACGACAGCGCATGCGAGCGTGGCGAGGAACGAACCGAATTTCGACCTGGGTGCAGCGCGCATCGAGCACTCGTGTGTGGCGGGGAACCCACCTTGTGGCGGGCGAGTAAGAGCGCGCGCGCACGTGGTGGGCCTACATCATAATGAACCACTCACCCGAAAGGAAAGCGGGCAGAATGGTCAGATGTGCAAGCGGTAAGCCAGTGGTTGGCCTCGGTATCTAGAGGGGTGGAGGGGAAAAGGGTCCGTGAGGGCGCGAGGGCTGTTGCAAGTCACCAATCGGTGACACTATCTTGTCACCATTCAGTGACTTGAGGCTCATGTGACCAGAGACCGTTTCACGACCCGCGCTCTCATCCTCGAAAGCGCTGCCGCCATCGTTTCCTCCCGCGGCGTCCCCGCTCTCCGCATCAATTCCCTCGCCGACGCCGCCAGCTGCGACAAGGTGCTCATCTACCGCTACTTCGACGGGCTCGATGGCGTGCTCGAAGCGCTGGGGGCGGAACGGATGCTCTGGCCCCGGGTCGCGCTTCCGGACGATTCCGATAGCGGCCATGAGTCGCTCGCGGATGCCGTCCGGTCGCTTCTGTTGGAAGAATGGGCCGCGCTCTCCGGCGCATCCTTGATGCTCGCGGCGGCGGGCGCCGAGCTGTCGAGGGGAGGCGAGACGCTGTCGGCGCCGACTGCGGAGCAGCGCGCAGCGCTGCACCTTCGGATGATTGCCGGCCTTCGCGAGCGATACGCGATTCCGCCGTATGTGGACCTTGCGGCGCTCGTGGAGCTTCTCAGCGCTTCGCTCACCGCCTTCGCCCTTCGCGCCGCGCACTCGAATGCAGCCATGGCATCCAGGGAGTCATTCGATCCCTCCTCCCCTGCCGGATGGCGACGCATCGAGAAGGTGCTGACCGCCATCACGCGCGCGCTGCTGGACCCCCGCGGGGAGTAGTCACCAAGCGGTGACTAAGCTGCACTTGCCAGGTTACTGCGTTCCCGCGCCCTTCAACACGAAATTGTAGCTCCCACTGGTCGGGTGCCCGTCACGCGCCACCACGTGATACGTCACTACATAGGTCCCCGGCGCCGTCGCCGGAACGGCGAAGTCGAGCGACGCAGTCGTCGGAGCACTTCCCTCGTGGCGGAGCCCCCCGGTCTTCACGGTATCGCCGCCGAGACGAACCACCCGCACCCGGCTCAGACTCAGCTCCAATGGCTCCGAAAACCAGAGACGCACGGCCTTGGGCGTCGTCGCGATCGTGTCATTCACCGCTGGTTCGGCCTTCACCAGGTGGGCGTGAAAACGCACGTCCGCACGAGCAAAGGCGGTCACGCTGCAGAAGAGCAGGGCAGCGGCTACGGCCGACGGGGTGAGATAGAACGCACTGAAGCGCATGTACCGGAAGGATGAGGGATGTATGACTCCAGATGTATTGTACCAACGCATTCGCGAGAGGTGCCGTTGCACCTGTCACTCGCGCATTGCGGACCGTACAACTTCGTTCGCGTTAGGATTCGTCACCGTCGACCGTCGACCCAATCTTCCCCCGCCGCCCGTGCCGATCGCGTGATCGACGTCGAGAACCTCACGAAAAGCTACGGCGACTTCGAAGCCGTTCGCGGTCTCTCCTTCACCGTCCCCCCCGGCGAAGTGCTCGGCCTCGTCGGCCCCAACGGCGCCGGGAAGACAACGACGCTGCGCAGCATTGCCGGCATCATAGTCCCCACCGGCGGAGCCGTCCGCGTCGGCGGCTTCGACATTGCCACCGCGCCGGAGCGGGCGAAGTCGCTCCTCGCCTTCATCCCCGACGAGCCACAGCTCTTCGAGCACCTCACCGTCGAGGAGCATCTGCGCTTCATCGGACGCCTCTATGGCGTTGCCGATGCGCCCGCGCGCATCGAGCCTCTGCTCGTCGAGATGGAGCTCCTCGACAAGCGCGGCGCACTCCCCGCCGCGCTCTCGCGCGGGATGCGCCAGAAGCTCGCGATCGCCTGCGGCCTGCTCCACACCCCGTCCGCTCTTCTCCTCGACGAGCCGCTCACCGGCCTCGATCCCGCCGGCATGCGCCGCATGAAATCCACGATCGCCGCCCGCGCACGCGCCGGCGCCGCGGTCGTCCTCAGCTCGCATCTCCTCTATCTCGTCGAGGAGCTCTGCACGCGCCTCCTCGTCATGCAGCGCGGACGCGCCATCGCCATCGGCACGCTCGACGAAATAGTAGCACAACGCCCCGATTTGACCGGGCTCGCACTCGAGGACGTCTTCCTCGCGCTCATCGATCAAGGGGAGCGCGACGAACGGGACGGAACCCACTCGTGAACGACGCCCTTCGCTACCTGCTCTGGCACAGCGCGCTGAACCGCCTCCGCGGACAGCTCGCGCGACTCAGGCGTCCGCGCTATCTCCTCGCCGTGCTCGCCGGCGGACTCTACTTCGGCACTCTCCTCTTCAACTCACAGATGCCCAGCCCGCTCTCGGGCTCGACATCGAGCGCGCTCGGACAGCTCATCTACACCGCGATCATCTTCGTCACCATTGCCAGCGGCTGGGTCCTCGGCAGCGACCGCCCCGCGCTCGTGTTCTCGGAGGCCGAGGTGCAACTGCTCTTCCCGGCACCCATCTCGCGGGCGGGACTCGTGCGCTACAAGGTGGCGCAGGCGCAGATCGTCGTGCTCTTCAGCGTGCTCGTGTGGGTCATCCTGCTTCGACGAGGCGGGACGACGCTTCCATTCTGGATGCGGGCCATCTCGCTCTGGATCATCCTCTCGACGATGTATCTGCATCGCGTCGGCGCGTCGCTCGTGCGCACGAGCGCCGTGTCGCACGGCGCGCGCGGGATGCGGAAGAATCTCCTTCCCGTCGCAATCGTTGGCACGACGGTCGCCGTGGTCGCGTGGACGCTCGTGCGAGCGATCCCCGGGGTGCGCGCCGCGATGCTGATCGGCGAGGGTGGCGCGGCGCTCGCGCGGCTCACCGAAAGCCAGCCGCTCGCGGCGATTCTCTTCCCCTTCCACTTGCTGGTCGCTCCCCTCTTCGCCGACTCGTCCAGGCACTGGCTGCTCGCGATCCTTCCCGCCTTCGCGCTGATGGCGCTGCACTATCCCTGGGTCACGCACACGGACGCGGCATTCGAGGAGGCGGTGGCCGAAGCCGCGGCGAAGCGCGCACGAACGATTGCGGCTACGCGCAACCCGCGGCGCCGCCAACTCGCGATCACCGAGGGCACCGTCTCCCGCCCGTGGTTCCCGCTGGCGCCGAGCGGACATCCGGCAATCGCGATCGTCTGGAAGAACGTGCTCGCGTACACGCGTGCGCTCCGCCTCACGACGCTCGCGATCCTCGTCTCCGGCGTCGCCGTGATCGGCTTCGCCGTCTACTCCGAGGTCGGCGATTGGAGCGAGCTGGCATCGATCGGCGAAGCGCTGTGCGCCATCCCGCTCGTCATGCTCGTGATCCTCGGCCCCGGCTTCGTGCGCGCGGATCTGCGGCAGGATCTGCTGCAGCTCGACCAGCTCCGCAGCTACCCGTTGCGCGGCTCGACGATCGTGGCTGCGGAGATCGCGAGCACCGCGGCGATCCTGACGGGGATGCAGTATCTGCTGCTCGCATGCGCCTCGCTGCTCGCATCGTACGACAGGCACCCGCCCGTGCCGATCGCACCGGCGGTGCTGATCGCCATCGTGCTGCTGCCCACGCTCAACGCGATCTCGCTCACCGTTGCGAACGGCGCCGCGCTCCTCTTCCCGGGCTGGGTGCGACTCGGCGACGGCCGCGCGGCCGGGATCGAAGCGATGGGGCAGAATGTGCTGGCGATCTTCGTCTCCCTCATCACGACGCTCGTCGCGATGTTTCTCCCGGTCGTCATCGCCACGCTCGTCGCGAGCGGCTTCGGGGCGATGATGTCTCGCGCGCCGAGCCTGTGGACGTTCGTGCTCGCCGCGCCGTTCGGGGCGATCGTCGCGTTCACCGAGCTGTGGCTCGTGATCCGGTGGCTCGGCCGCGTCTTCGCGCGAACGGATCTCGCCCAGATCGAGCCGCCGGGGTGAGCACGCGGCGCTTGTCGGGTGCGCGCGCTCCCGGTAGCATCCGCCAACGGCTGCACACTCAACATCGATCGAGGGTTTACGACTAGTGGCGACATCAATCGTACGGATCATCCTGTACGTGCAGGAGATTCCGAAAGTGGCTCGATTCTACGAGCGGTACTTCGCCATGCGCTCCCTGCCGTCCGACAACAAGGCATGGTTGGAGCTGGCCAGCGAAGGCGGCGGATGCGTCCTCGCGTTGCATCAGGCGAGCCGCGCGCAGAAGAGCGGCGCCGCGGTGAAGATCGTCTTCGGCGTTCCCGACGTGCACGCGTTCGTGCTCGCCTGCGAGAAGGACGGGCTCGAGTTCGGTCCCGTGCACGAGGCCGGTGAGCTGCACTTCGCCAACGTGAAGGATCCTGCGGGGAACTCCGTTCAGATTTCGGATCGCGTGACTCCGCTGGGCTAGCGGATGTTCGGCTGGAGCGCGACTACCGGATGACGGGGGAGGCGCTCTCCGAAGGCATCTCGACGACCGTCACCGCCCCATCGTTCGTGATCGAGCACCCCTGCGCCCCGAGCAACCGTTGCGCGAGTCGGAGCTCGAGCGATGCCGCACCGGCGGCTCCCGCGGCCATCGGCCGCCGGGTGACACTGATGCGAATACGCCCGCGATCCCCTTCGCCCGCATTCACATCGACGTCGCCGCCCTGGGCGGTGTGCGTGATCGCATCGATGAGAATCGAGGTCATCGCCTCCTGCGCGTGGACGGCATCGACGATCGCGCGCGGGGCCGTGTCGGAGACGAAGGGGCGCAGCTGCACGTGTGCCACCTCGGCGCGGGCGGCAGCGATCGCCAGCGTCGGACGGAGGAGCTCGGCGAGATTCATGGGCTGCGTGACGATGGAGAGCTCCCCCCGGTGCAGCTGGACGAGCTTCTGGAGCTCGCGCACTTCGGTGTCGATGGCATCCACCGCGGTCATCGCGGCGCCCAGCATCTCCTCCTGATTCTCGTTGAGCTCACCGAACGGGCTCGAGAGAAGGATGTGCAGCGGAAGCTGGGCTTCCTGCGTGCGCGCGGCGAAGCGCGTCGTGACGCCCTGCAGCAGCTCTTCGATTTCCTTCGCGCGCTCCACCGCCTCCTTCGCCTGGCGTGTGGCCTCCTCGCGCGCGCGCACGACGGCGCTGCTCAATCCCGCCACCGTCGCTTCGATGTGATCCAGCTCGTCGACCTCGCGAGCGCCACCGTCGTGGGCGCCCGGCGCCGTGATTGCGTGGTCGCGCAGGGCGTCGCGCCGTGAGTCCGGGGTGGACGGCGATGTCTCGCCCTCGATCGAGATCGTGTGTCCAGCGAGGCGCTTTACGCGATGAACCACGTATCTCGTATTGCGCCACGATACGACGAGTGAGACGACGGCCGCGAGCGCTGCGAGAATGACCACGAGCTCGGGCGCCGTGCGCGCGTATCGCCCCCAGTACGCGAGGGCGGCGACCAGAAACAGACCGAACACCGCCGGCACGACGGCGAGAAAGAGGCGCTGGCCGATCTTCATTGTGGATCCTCCACGCCGTGCTCCGCTTCGCTCATTCGGGGTTTCCTCCATCGCGCCCGCGCCGCCCCGGTGCGGGATCGGCAAACGACACGACGAGCACATCGAGTCCAGCCTCGTTGTTGACGAGACTCGCGACGACGGAGCCGTGCCGCACCTTGTACCAGCGTGAGCGGGTGCTCTGCCCCGCGATCAACAGCGTCACGCCCTTCTGCTCCGCAAAGCGCATGATCGCCTCGGCGACATCCGTCCCCTCGAGCTTGACGACCTCGGCCCCGAGATTCTGCGCCATCTGTATGTTGTCGACGAGGCGGCGCTGAACGGTGGAGTCGATCCTGTCGGCCGTTTCGTCGGGTGTCTGCACGTACACACAATACCAGTCGGAGTTGAGTCGCCCCGCGATGCGGCTCGCCTTTCGGAGCAGGGAGGCCGTACGGGGCGGATCGCTGGACATGGCGACGAGGATGCGATCGGCAGTCTTCGGCGTCGCGGTTCGCGTGGAAGGAGAGTCGCTCTCCCGCTGCACGATGTATTCGCGCGTGCGGTCGACGGAGCTCGCCACCTCGCGCAGGGCGAGCTCGCGCAGCGTCGAGAGATTTTCCTCGGTGAAGAAGTTTTCGAGGGCGGCTGCGATCTTCGTCTTGTCGTAGATCTTTCCGTCGACGAGGCGCTGGCGAAGGTCTTCGGCCGAGAGATCGATGTTGATCACCTGGTCCGCTCGCGCGACGACCCAATCGGGCACGGTCTCGCGAACGGAAACACCGAGCGTTCGCTGAACGACGTCGTTCAGGGAATCCAGATGCTGGACGTTGACTGCCGAGATGACGTTTATGCCGGCGTCCAGCAGCTCGAGCACATCCTCCCAGCGCTTGCTGTGCTTCGATCCGGGGAGATTGGTGTGCGCGAGCTCGTCGACGATCGCGACTTCGGGACGCCGCGCAATGACGGTGTCGACGTCCATCTCGGAGAGGGTGACGCCGCGATACTCGACGAGCTTGCGTGGGACGATCTCGAGATCCCTGACCTGCGCCTCGGTGTCCGCGCGCGCGTGCGTCTCGACGAATCCGACCACGACATCGACCCCTCGCTTCCGCAGCTCGTGCGCTTCGCTGAGCATGCGATACGTCTTCCCGACTCCGGCCGCAGAGCCGATATAGACCTTGAGCCTGCCGCGCGTGCGCTGGCGGACGAGCTGCAGAAAGTCGTCGCCTCCGGCGGCCAGCGCGTCGGTGGTCACCTTTCGAGTCGGGGCATTGACGACTTCTTCACGGCAAGGGGCGCTCGCACGCTCTGGAATAGACGCACACGTGTCGTACCGCGCTAGATGGTGAGGGCGAGCGACGTCACGATGAAGCCGTCGTTCTTCGAGAAAGGATCGGTGGCCGAGCGATCGGGGAAGACATGGTCGCGCGCATTGAAGGCGCGCAGCTCGGTGCGCCAGAGGAGGCGCGACTGGGGGATCACATCGACGCCGAGCGAGGCACCGCCGGAGCGAAAGCCGCCCGCGCCGGGTGGCACGGTCGTGAGTACGCCGTTCCGATCGGTGAAGTACTCGACACGTCCATTGATGCTTACCTTCGGGCTCAGCGTATAGCGGCCGACGATCGCACCAATGTAGAAGGCATCGTTCCCGTCATCGTTCACGTTCCGCTGCAGTCCGTAGTCGGCGGTGAGCTGGATCCCGAATGCGCTCGTGACCTGCGCCTTGAGCAGGGCTTCGTTGAAGATGCGCAGCCGCGCGCGGAGGGAGTCGGGCTGCTCGTTGCCGAAGAAGTTGTCGTAGCTGATCGTGACGTTGGGGGACAGCGCATAGTCGAGGCGAATGCCCACGGCCTTGTCGGAATTGGTCTCGGAAATATTCTGCCATCCGTTCACCACGACCCCGGTGACGGTGAGTTTGGAGGTGGCGGACCACACCGCGCGTACGCCTGTCTCGTAGTAGGGCGTGAACTCCGCGACGAAAGAGCGCGAGTACGTCCAGTTGTCGCGCGAGATCCATGCTTCGTTGCCGATGTGGGAGAAGAAGATGCCGCCGTCGATCCACAGCTCGTCGGCGACCTTGTATCCGGCAAAGGCCTCCTGGATGTGCCTGCTCAGCGACGAGCCACTTACGGCGCCGATCGCGGGCTCGCCGGCGTAGTTGGACTGCACGGCGGTGCCGGCCTGAAGCGCCAGCCGCCCGTGCACGCGCGCGCCGTCGACCTTTGCCTCCACGAAGGCGAGGTTGATGTTGAATTCGTCGTGCCGCGCCGGCTGCGTGGTGTAGGAGCGGTCGATCGAGGGCGGACGGTTGAAGTCGTATGCATAGTAGCCGTCGACGAAGCCGCCGAACGTCACCTTGATCGCAGTATCCGGAGCTGCCGCCGCGACGGCTGTGCTGTCGAACGCAGCTGCCTTTTTGCTGGTGTCTGCGCCCTGCGAGCGCAGCCCGGCTGGAAGCGCCAGCAGAAGTGCGCTGACGCGAACGATGATGTGCACGTGATACTCCATTGAATTCGAGAACCAGCCGCGCGTCGCGCGCAGCGGGAAATGTCTTCCGTAGTTCGCCAGCTTCCGATTACTTCGTCATACCACTGGTTGTTCGTGTGCTGAACGACGAGTCGAGTGCAAGATTCAACGACAGCACGTTCACTCGCGGCTCCCCGAACAGGCCGAATTGTCGTCCCGTCACGTGTCGGGCGACGAACGAGCGAATGGAGTCCGCACTCACACGCCTCGCTCGCGCCACTCGGGCCACCTGCAATGCTGCGCTCGCGGGCGAGATGTCGGGATCGAGCCCCGACGCAGACGAGGTGACCATGTCCGACGGCACGTGCCCTCGCACCGCTCCGTCTTGGGCGATGGCGCTGTCGATCGCCTCCTTCACCAGCGTGTCCGCGAGCTTGCGATCCGTCGGCCCCTTGTTGGTGCCGGACGATGCGGTGTCATTGTAGCCGTTGCCGGCAGCGGATGGCCGCGTGTGAAAATATTCGGGCTTCGAGAATGTCTGCCCGATCAGGGCGCTCCCGGTCACCTGCCCCGTCGAGGTGACGATGAGCGATCCGTTCGCCTGGTGCGGGAAGAGCACCTGTGCGAGCACGGTCACGATTCCCGGATAGATGCCGCCCGTGATGATCATCAAAACGACCGTCATCGCGATCGCTGGCCACAGCTGTTTGCGAAGCATGGGTGCGCTGCCTTTTAGACGAAGTGCAGGGAAACGAGCAGGACGTCGATGATCTTGATGCCGATGAACGGCACGAGCAGCCCTCCGAATCCATAGATCAGGAGATTGCGGCGCAGGATGACCGTTGCCGGCGCGGGACGATACTTCACGCCACGCAGCGCGAGCGGAATGAGCGCGATGATGATCAGCGCATTGAAGATCACGCTCGCCAGAATCGCCGACTGCGGCGAATGGAGCCGCATGATGTTGAGTGACTGCAGCGCCGGAAAGGTGACGACGAACATCGCCGGGATGATCGCGAAATACTTCGCGACATCATTGGCGATCGAGAACGTGGTGAGCGCGCCACGCGTCATCAGCAGCTGCTTCCCGATCTCGACGACCTCGATCAGCTTGGTCGGATTCGAGTCGAGATCGATCATGTTCCCCGCCTCCTTCGCCGCCTGCGTACCGGTGTTCATCGCCACCCCGACATCCGCCTGCGCGAGCGCCGGTGCGTCGTTCGTGCCATCGCCGGTCATCGCCACGAGCTTGCCGCCCGCCTGCTCGCGCTTGATCAGCGCCATCTTGTCTTCCGGCTTCGCCTCCGCCAGAAAGTCGTCGACTCCCGCCTCGTGGGCGATCGATGCGGCGGTGAGTGGGTTGTCGCCCGTGATCATCACCGTGCGAATGCCCATCGCCCGCAGGCGATCGAAGCGCTCGCGCATGCCGCCCTTCACGACGTCCTTGAGATAGATCACGCCGAGCGCGTGCGCGACGCCGTTCTCCAGCTCCGCGACGACGAGCGGCGTGCCCCCCTGTGTCGCGATGCGCTGCACGTGATCGCCGAGATCGGCCGGCACCTTGCCGCCGTTCTCCGTCACCCATTTCGATACCGAGTCGCCGGCGCCCTTCCGGAGCTGGAGCGCGCCGATGTTGACGCCACTCATCCGCGTGGACGCGGAGAACGGCACGAACTCGAGCGGTTCGTGCTGCTCGTTCTCGCGCACCGTGCGACCGCGGAGGTTGTACTTCTCCTTGGCGAGCACGACGACGCTGCGTCCCTCCGGTGTCTCGTCTGGCAGCGACGCGAGCTGCGCGCGATCTGCCAGCCGCTCGACCGTCACCCCTGCGACGGGAATGAACTCAACCGCCTGGCGATTGCCGAGCGTGATCGTCCCCGTCTTGTCCAGCAGCAGCGTGTTCACATCGCCGGCCGCTTCGACCGCGCGCCCGGACATCGCGATGACGTTCTGCTGAATCATCCGGTCCATCCCCGCGATGCCGATTGCGGAGAGAAGTCCGCCGATGGTCGTTGGGATGAGGCAGACCAGCAGCGCGATGAGAATCGGAATGGGCACGGGGCCGCCGGCATAGATCGCGAACGGCTGCAGCGTCGCGACGGCGAACAGGAAGATGATCGTGAGCCCGGAGAGCAGAATGGTGAGCGCGATCTCGTTGGGTGTCTTCTGCCGCGAAGCACCCTCGACGAGCGCGATCATGCGATCGAGAAAGGTCTCCCCGGGATTCGCGGTGATTTTGATGACGAGATAGTCGGACAGCACCTTCGTGCCGCCCGTGACCGCCGACCGATCGCCGCCGGACTCGCGCACGACGGGAGCCGATTCACCGGTGATCGCAGACTCGTCGACTGACGCGACCCCCTCGACGACCTCGCCATCGCCCGGGATCAGATCGCCGGGCTCGCACAGTACGAGGTCGCCCTTCCGCAGCTCGCTGCTCGGTGCGTTCGTCGTCGTCTTTTTGTCGGCGATCGTGGCCAGCCGCTTGGCCATGGTCTCGGTGCGCGACTTCCGAAGTGTGGCCGCCTGTGCCTTGCCGCGACCTTCCGCCATCGCCTCCGCGAAATTCGCGAAGAGCACCGTGAACCAGAGCCAGATCGCGATCTGCAGCGTGAAGCCCCAATCCCCACGCTGCTGAATCAGGTCGCGGGCGAACACGAGGGTGGTCAGCACGCTGCCCACCAGTACCACGAACATCACCGGATTGCGAACCATGTGGCGAGGGTCGAGCTTGACGAAGGAATCGCCGAGCGCCTGCCGCACGATCGCGGGATCGAAGAGCGGCCGTTTCTGCGTCGCCATGTTAGTAGAGTTTTCCAGCGCCCATGAGGAGGTGTTCGACCACCGGGCCCAGGGCGAGCGCGGGGAAGAAAGTCAGAGCGCCAACGATGAGAATCACACCGATGAGCAGCACGACGAAGAGCGGCGTCGTAACGGGGAACGTGCCCGCCGTCTCAGGCGCTTGCTTCCGTTCGGCGAGAAAGCCCGCGAGCGCGAACATCGGCACCTGCATCGCGAAGCGGCCGATCAGCGTCGCAAGACCGAGACTCGTGTTGTAGTAGTAGCTGCCGCCGGTCAGCCCGGCGAACGCGCTGCCGTTGTTCGCAGTCGTCGACGAGAAGGCGTACAGGATTTCGGAGAAGCCGTGCGGGCCCGAGTTGTTGAGCCCCTTCAAGCCGGCCGGCAGAAGCACCGAGAGCGCAGAGAACAGCAGAATCGATGCGGGGAAGATGAGCACATACAGCATTGCCATGCGCACCTCGCGACTCTGAATCTTCTTTCCGAGATACTCCGGTGTGCGGCCGACCATCAGGCCGGCGATGAAGACGGTGAGCACGACCATCACGATCATCCCGTACAAACCGGCGCCCACACCGCCGTAGATCACTTCGCCGAGCTGGATGTTGATGAGAGGGACGAGCCCGCCGATCGGCGTGAACGAGTCGTGCATGGAGTTTACGCATCCACATGACGCGTCGGTCGTGATCGTCGCATACAGAGCGGAGTTCGCAATGCCGAAGCGAACCTCCTTCCCCTCCATGTTGCCGCCGGGATTCGTCGCGCTCGCGACGACATCGACGCCGCGCGCCGCATGGATCGGATTGCCGCGCGCCTCTGCCCAATACGCGGTGGAGACACCGGCGAAAAAGAGCACGAACATCGCGGCCCAGATCGCCCATCCGTGGCGTACGTTCTTCACCATTCGCCCGTACGTGTACACGAGCCCGGCGGGAACGAGGAAGATCGCGAGGATCTGCAGGAAATTCGTCCACGGCGTCGGGTTCTCGAACGGATGCGCCGAGTTCGCGTTGAAGAAGCCGCCGCCATTCGTGCCGAGCTGCTTGATCGCCTCCTGACTCGCGACCGGCCCCATCGCCAGCACCTGCTTCGCGCCCTCGAGCGTGGTCGCGGTCACGTACGGATGGAAGTTCTGAATCACCCCCTGCTGCACGAACAGCAGCGCCAGCACGATGCACATGGGCACGAACAGATAGAGCGTGCCGCGCGTGAGATCGACCCAGAAGTTGCCGATCTTTCCGGCGGACCGGCGCGACACGCCACGCACCAACGCAACGGCCGCGGCCATTCCCGCGGCCGCCGAGGCGAAGTTGTGAAACGCGAACTGCGTCATCTGCGAGAAGTACGACATCATCGTCTCGCCGCTGTACGACTGCCAATTCGTATTCGTGGTGAACGACGCGGCGGTCTCGAACGCCTGGCGATCGGGCACTGCGCCGCGGTTCGCCGGATTCAATGGAAGCACGGCTTGCAGCCGGAGCACGCCGTAGGTCACCAGCAGCGACACGGCGCTGAACACGAGCGCGGCCGCCGCATATCGCGTCCAGTGCTGATCCTCCTCCGGGTCCACACCGCACACGCGATAGATGACACGCTCGATCGGAGCGAGCCACCGCATCGAGCCGTCGTATACCTTGAGCACGTAGATGCCCATCGGCTTCGTGACGGCCAGCAGGACTATCGAATAGAAGAGAATCTGGAGCCAACCAGGAGCGGTCATCTCAGAACTTCTCCGGCCGCAGAAGCGTGTAGAACAGGTATATGAGCAGCGCAAGGCTCACGAGCACCGCGATCACGGTTTCGGCGTTCATGACCGCTCCGTGTCGTTGGGCTCTTCCCGACCGAGTTTCTCGCATCCCTTCACGTACGCGAGCATGAGTGCGAAGAACCCCACCACGACTCCGACATAGATCACGTCGCCCATTTGATTCCTCCGTTGGCGCCACGAACAAGCCTACAACGGCACCCGTTAATACCGCATTAACATCGCGGCCCGAATGAGTGAAAAGATTGTTAAGACCGAGGCACGGCTCGGTTCGCACTCGCAGTCGCGAGCGCTCCGCCAGTCACCCCTGCGGCAGCTCGGGCGGATCGACCGCGGGGAGGAGAAGGAAGAAGACGCTTCCACCTCCCGGCCGCGCTTCGTAGGCCACGTCGCCCCCCTGCGCATTGGCGAGGCCGCGGGCAATGGCGAGACCAAGGCCAACGCCATGGGCGGTCGGTGCCGTTCCGGGGGCACGATAGAACGGCTGGAAGATCCGCTCCTCCTCACCGATGCCGACACCCGCGCCGCGATCGGCAATGGAGATCACGAGCCGATCATCCTGGCGGCGCACGCCGATCTCGAGCGGCGTATCGGGGAAACTGTACTTCACGGCGTTCTCGATGAGATTCACCAGCGCGCGCACCGAATGCACGAAATCGAAGCGGCCGAGCAGCATCGCCGCTTCGTCGTCGGTGACGCGCACGGTGCGCGATTCGAGAATGCCGCGGGCACCCGCGAGCGCAGCACCAATCAGGTCATCCGCGCTTTCGATCTGCGGCGCCAGCTGGAGCGCGCCTCCGGTGAGCCGCGAGTAGTCGAGGAGATCGGTAATGAGCGACGTCAGTCGATCCGCCTCCTCTTCGATCGAGACCGCATTCGCATCTCCCGGCGCTGCGCCGCGCTCGACGATGGCGTGGGCGAGTGCCTTCACCGTCGTGAGTGGAGTTCGGAGATCATGGGAGACCGCAGCGAGCAGCGCGTTCTTGAGGCGATCCATGTCTCTGAGCGTCGCGATGTGCGAGGCGTCGGCGGCGAGCTGCACGCGCTCCACTCCCAGCGCCGCATAGTACGACAGCGCATTCAGAAACTCCCGCTGCCCGGGCGCGAGGTCGACGTGCGGATCATTCGCGACTCGCAACACGCCAACCGAACGCCCTTGCACCGTCAGCGGAATCGCGATCGCCCGAGCCTCCGCGATGTCCCCCCACGACAACACCCAGCCGCTTGGCGGATTTCCTCCCACCCCGGTGCTCTGATCCTCCGTCGTCGCTCCGACACTCACCGTCCCATCCTGGCGTTCGACCGCCATCTCCCTTCGGCCACCCACCCAGGCCAGCAATCCGCTCGAGCGCGCCGAGCTCGAAGCGGTTCCAATCACCCGCGGAGCCGCCGCATGCGCGAGGAGCTCCAGATCCGCATCCTTCCCGCCATGCACGTAGATGTCGCAGCTATCCACCGACAATGTTCCCCGAATGACCTCGGCGATCGCCGCGAGTGCTTCCACCGGCTCCGCCGCGTTCAGCGTTTCGGCACCGAGCGCCGAGAAGCGCTCGACCTCCCTGGTGCGCTCCAGCGCCTCTTTCGTGCGCCGTTGCGCATCCGCCAACAGCTGAGCGGCGACGATGCTGGTTACGAGAAATGACACCAGCACGAGCCAGTCGAGCGGGTTCGTTACGCCGAGCGTGTTGTATGGCGTAACGAAGAACCAGTCGAAGAGAATGAACGAGAGGCCAGCGAGCGTAAGCCCGAGCGCGCTGCCGTCGATGGAGCTGCCGACGAGCACGACGAGGAGAAAGAGAAGCGCCACGTGCGCCTTCTCGAGCTCCGAGCGAACGAGCAGCATCGCTCCGGTGAGCGCGGCCAATACGACGAACGCGGTCACCCAGCGCTGCACACGCGACGTGCGGGCGCCCCCTCCCGCGGTCGACGGCGCTTCCATCGTCACGAAGGGAGCACGAAGCGGTAGCCGACGCCGGGCTCCGTGAGAATCAGTCGCGGGCGATACGAATCGCCTTCGAGCTTGCGGCGGAGATGCGCCACGTACACGCGCAGATACAGCTGCGCGTCGCCCTCGGCCTGTCCCCACACGGCGTGAAAGAGCCGCTCGTGCGTCACCGGCTTTCCCGCATTCGAGATGAGCACTCGCAGCAGCCCCCACTCCGTCGGCGTCAGATGCACATCCCTGCCGGCGCTCGTCACGACACGGCGCGCCGTGTCGATCACGAGATCGCCGATGACGACCGGCGCGTCGGTGCCCGGCACCGGCGCCATCTGCGATCGGCGCACCGCAGCGCGCACGCGCGCGCGCAGCTCCACGGTGCTGAACGGCTTGGTGACGTAGTCGTCGGCGCCGGCCTCCAGCAGGCTCGCCTTCTCCTGCTCATCCGTGCGCGCGGACAGCACGAGGATGGGTACGCTCGACCAGGCCCGGATGGTTCGGCAGACCTCGATCCCCTCCATGTCCGGCAAGCCGAGATCGATGATCACCACGGCGGGACGCTTCTGCTCCGCAATCGAAATGGCATCGCGCCCATTGGATGCCTCGAAGATCGTTCCGACCTCACGCTCGAGCGCCTGCCTGAGCGCGCTCCGAATTTTTGGCTCGTCATCCACGATCAGCACCGATGACAACCTCCGCGCATTTCCCGCGTTCGACTCGGATCGTTCAGCCATTTGGTCGTTGACTCCCGAATTGACCACGAACGTCCGTGAATGGAAGATCGGTCGCCGACTGACCGGAAAGAGACCTTCGATGATGTATTAACAAAAAATTCACGTCGCGCGTTAGAACCAGCGCCCCACGCGAATGAACACCGTACCGCGATGACTACTATTGTAGCCGTACTCTGCGCGGATCGGCCCAACCGGTGTCTCGAGCCCGAGCCCCGCCCTCGCGCCAATGATCCAGCCATCACTCGGCACGAGATCCCCGCCGGTCGCGCTGGCACCCGCCGCGATCTCCGCGCGCGCGAGCACTGGCCCCAGCACGCGATAGGTGATCGAGGTCGACGCATACGCTTCGCGGTCTCCGCGCCGCTCGCCGATGTGGAGCCCCGGGAAACCCTCGTCGCCGCCGAGTGTGTACGAGCGCTGCGAGGGCAGCCGCTGTCCCCATCCATAGCGCACTCGCGGCGTCACACGCAGCGCGCCAATTGCAGTCGGCCACTGTACCTCTGCCGTGACCTTGCTGAACACCGACGTCCACGAGGCGCCAAAATCGAAGAGCCGGCTCCCCTGGCGATCGACACGGTAGGTGCCGATGGCTATCCCCGCAGCTTTCCCGTTCGAGCGAGTCGAGTCATCCCACGCCGCGCCGATGACACCGCTCTGGAACCACCAGCGATTGTGATACTCGTGCTCGTAGCCTGCGAGCACGCCGAGCTCCCGCGTGGATCGGGAGTTGAGGGCGTGGCCGTTCGCATCGAAACGGCGAATGTCTTCGTGGCTCAGCTGCAGCGAGAGCAGCGGGTTGAAGAGTCGGCGATCGAGCAGCTGATTGCCGCGGAGCTCGAGCGTGAGCGCATCGTGGAAGGTCCCGATGCGCGCCACCGCGCTCCCCTCCAGCGGCAGCCCGAGCAGCAGATGATCGCTGTAGCCAAGCCATGCGCGCCCACCGAGCTCCTGATCGTACGCGAGTCCGAGTCCGCCGGTGCGCGGTGGCTGGCGCTGCACCGCCAGGTCGAAGGACACGGAGTCGTCGGCGCCGTGCGGATTCAGCCACACTGCCGCGAATCGCTCGGAGCTCGCGAGGCGCCGCAGTCGTTCGGCGAGCTCGCCCGGGCGCACCGTGTCCGAATGCGCGAAGCCGAGTAGGCTGCGAAGCTCGGAGCGTGCACCGTCGCTGCGCCCCTGCACATGGAAACCGTCGAGATGCCTCGGCATCACACGCGCGGCGATCGGCGGCGGCGCGCAGTCAGTCGCGACGAGTGCCTTGCGGGCAGCCGCACGCCCCGTCTCGATCAGACGCTCGACGCCCTGGTCGGAGACTTCGAAGTCCGCGTATCCTGTGAGGTCGCCGCGCACGAGCGCGTCGCTGCCGCCGATCGAGTCCGCTGGCTGGTGGAAGAGGAAGGCGACGAGATGCGACACGAGCGTGAGCGGCGCGTCGAGTCCAACGGAGTCCGCAACGCCAGCGGTCGCGTCGGAGACGATGACGCGGATGGCTCCGAGCCGGCGCGCGGCGGCCACGGGAACGTTGGCAACGAGGCCGCCATCGCCGAGCGTTTGGCCGTCGATCTTCTCGGGCGGAAAGATCAACGGGATCGCGTAGCTCGCGCGGAGTGCACGCGCGAGATCACCGGTGCCGATCACGACGAGGCTCCGGTCGGCGAGATTCGTGGCGATGGCGCGAAAGCGTATGGGAAGGGAGTCGAAGTCGCCGCGCGCGATGAGATTCCCGCGGAGTGCGAGGTTGTTGGTGATCGCATTTGCCTCCGCGGTGCTCGCGGCGGAGCGCTGCAGATTGAAGCCCCGCTCCCCCTGTTCCCAATAGAGCAGCGGCTGCAGAAACTCGAGCGACCGCGGCGCGATCGGCTGGAACGAGCGGAAGATGTCCGACAGCGGCAGCGACCGCGCGAGCGAATCGATCTGCTTTCCGCTGTAACCGCTCGCGTAGAGCGCGCCGACGATCGCCCCCATGCTCGTGCCGACGACGAGATCGGGACGAATGCCGAGACTGTCCATCACCTCGATGACGCCGATGTGCACGAGTCCCTTGGCACCTCCGCCTGAAAGGACGAGTGCAGTTCCCCGTTGCGTGCAGCTCTGCGCTCCCACGCGCGCGGAGCCCAGCGTGGCGAGCAGTGCGAGGGCGAGCCATCCGCGGCGAATCGTCTGCACGGCGCTATTCGTCGTCGTCGTGCTTGCCCAGCTGCGCCGCTCCGATCGCGTCGTGCCCGAACTTCTTGCGCACGCTGTCCACAGTGCGCGCAACGGTGCGGTCGCGCTCCGTCTCGAGTGACGCGGCGGGATCCGCGAAGAGCGCGAGCTGCGGCGGCTCGGGGTTGGTCGTGAGCCCCGAGAGCGCGACGCCGATGAGCCGCGCGGGTGTCCGGCGTCGCGAGCGCAGCGAGTGCAGCAGCTCGCGCGCGACTCCGTAGATCACGCGATCGGATACGACGGCCTCGGGGAGCGTGCGGCTCGCCTGGCGGATGGTGAAGTCGGCATCCTTGATCTTCACGCGAATCGTGCGCGCCGAAAGCAGCTCGGCGCGCAAATCGGAGGCGACGCGCGCCACGAGCGCGAACAGCTCGCGCTCCAGCGTCGTATTGTCGCCGATGTCGATCGCGAACGTCTCCTCGCGACTCATGCTCTTCTGTTCGCCGTGCCCCTCGACCTCTCCACTGTCGATCCCCCGCACGCGATCGTACAACCACTGCCCCTCGCGGTCGCCGAACCATCGGATGAGCTCCGACAACGGATGCTCGAGCACATCGGTGACGGTGCGCAGCCCCGCGCGCTCGAGTCGAGTCACGAACTTCGGCCCGACCATGGGAATCTCGGCGAGAAGAAAGCGTTTGAGGAACACTCCCTCATCGCCAAGCGCCACGATGTGCACACCAGTAGCGTTGTTGTCGGGCTTCGGCTTCGCGACCTCGACGGCCATTTTCGCGACGAGCTTGTTCGTCCCGCCACCGATCGAGACCGAGAGCTGCGTCTCGGCGCGGACGGCCTCGCGTATCCGATGCGCGGTTCGCTCGAGCAGCTCGTGTTCATAGAGCTGCTCCGTGCCACCCATGTCGAGATACCACTCGTCGATGCTCGCGCCCTCGACCACGGGAGTGAAGCGTTGGAGCACGCGGCGGATCTCCGCGCTCTTGCGCGAGCACGCGCCGCGCGGCACGGGGACGCACATCGCCTGTGGGCAGAGCTTGAGCGCCTGCGCGGTGGGCATGGCCGAGCGCACGCCGAATTTGCGGGTCTCGTACGACGCCGAACAGACGACGCCGCGGCTCTCGCGTGACCCGCCGACGATCAACAGCGCCTCCTTTCCCGCGCCCTCCGGATCAATGAGGCGCGCGACGGCGACGTAGAAGGCATCGGCGTCGGCGAGAAGGATGCGGCGGACGGTAGCGGGCACGATCGAAAGCTAGTTGCGTGGGCGTTACCCGGCGGTGACAGAACGGAGAGGAGCGCGAAGCGAGGCGCTCGTAGACTGCGAGCTCTACTTCCCTCTCCGCCACCGGCGATGACGACGACAATGCACGAGCAGGCCCGCCATCGCGCGGCGGCACCGAGTTCGTGGGGGCGGGCGCTCGTGGCGGGAGCAATCGTTGCGCTGTCGCTCTCGATCCCCATTCCGGCCACGCAGGCGGCCGAGACCCCACTCCCGCTGCTCGCACTCGTACACGACCGGCTCGTCCAACTCATGTCCGATCGCAGCTCGAGTGTGGCGGAGACTCGAGGGCTATTGCTCGAGATGAGATCTTCGGTTCGGCACCTCTCGTCGCGACTGCGGCTCGTGCACCCGGTGCTTGCGACCACGCTCGAGGAGCGCGTCGACGATGCGCTCGTGCAAGTCGGCGGCGAAGGCGAGCTCCTGCTGTCGGATCGCGCGGAGTTCGAGGTGTCCTATCTCGTCCCCATCGCCGAATCGCTGAGCGAGGTCGACGACGCGCTCCGAGGCACACCGCGGTGACCGGTGCCGCCGATACCCGCTGGAGCGCGCTCGACGCAACGCGAGGTGTCGCGATGCTCTTCGTCTGCCTCGCGCATTTCGGCTCCGGATACTTCGCCTCCATCGGCACCCCCGAACGCCAGACGCTGACCGATCACATCGGCATGGTGGCGTCTCCGACCTTCATGCTTCTGAGCGGCATGATGCTCGGCATGCTCGCATCCACGCGATCAGCGACGCACTTCATCTCCGTGCGCGACAAGCTCGTGGATCGAGGGTTGTTCCTGCTCCTGGTCGCGCATCCCCTTATCGCGCTCGCGCATCTCTCGCTCGACATGGGACACTTCGCCCTCTTGCGCTGGGGATTCATCACCGACGCCATCGGCGTTTCGCTCATCGCCGGCCCGCTCCTCGTGACCAGGCTCTCGAGCCGCTCGCGCCTCGTGCTCGCCGCCGTGCTCTATGCTGCGAGCTGGTGGCTCGTCGTCATCTGGATTCCAGAGTCGCTTACGTTGCGCGTGCTCAAGGACACCATGGTCGGGCCGATGTTGCGCTCTACCCGACTCTTCAACTTTCCCTTTCTCCCATGGTTCGCGGTCTACCTCGCCGGCTCGTCGCTCGGTGAAGCGCTGGCCGGGCGCAGACGCGCGAGCGCGAGCTCGGCGACTCACCTGCTCGGCACGCTCGGCGCGGGGATGCTGCTCGTTGCCACGATCGGGCACTTCGCGCTGCCGCATCCAACGCCCGATGAATGGTCGCCGACGGGCGACATCTTCGACCGCGCCGCCGATCTCGCCTCGATCTTCCAGAAGCTGCCCCCCGGACCGATGTATCTGCTGGCCTTTGGTGGCATCGGACTCCTGATCACGGCTGGCGCAATCCTGGTCGAAGAGCGCGATCTTGCGCCGCGCTCCATCCGCGCGGCGGCGCTGCTCGGCCAGAGCTCGCTCTTCATTTTCATCCTGCAGTACTATCTGTACTTCACGCTCCTTCGCGCCGCGCATCTCCCTTCGATCGCGTGGTGGCCGGCGTACTACGTGGTCTCGGTGGCGCTCGTCTATGCGAGTGCGCGCAGCTGGATGAAACAGGGGTTCAATCGATTTCTGACCGTTGGCTATCCACGTTGGGCAGAGCATCGCCGGGCACGCGATGCTACCCCGGCGTCGAATACGGCGAGAGCGCATCCGGATACGCTTCCAGAAGCGTCGGCGGCGCGATGACCTTCTCGTGGCCGAGCATCGACTTGAGCTGCAACGCGTTCACCCCGGCCTTCCCGAGGTTGTGGTTGTTCGTGAGCACGTACAAGTCCTCCGCGCGGATCGCGATCTCGTCGATGCGCCTCACCCACGGGGCGAGCTCCTCCGGCGAATAGAGATAGTCGTAGCGCTCTCGCACGTTGGCCTCGGCGCGAAACCACTCCGCATAGTTGCGCCCGTGCACGCGCACGTAGCCAACAGGTGAAGTCACCGCCGCACTCGGCTTGATGCTCTTGCTGAACAGCGGCTGGTCGATGTTCACGAACCCTACACCACGCTCGACGAGCGATTCGTAGAAGTGCGGTACGTTCCACGACTCGTGGCGTATCTCGACGACGAGCGGGAACTCCCCAAACGCGCGGACGATGTCGCCGAGCCATGTGCGGTTCTCTTCGGTTCGCTTGAACGACCATGGGAATTGCACCAGCACGGCCCCGAGCTTTCCCGCAGAGTGCAACGGCTCCAGGGCGATGCGAACGTCGTGCTCATCGTCGCGGGTCCAGGCGCTGTCACGCTCGTGGGTGAAGCGCTGCCAGAGCCTGATCGCGAATTTGAAATCCGGAGCGTGCGCCGTCTTGGCGAGCCACCCTTCCACTTTGGATGCATCGGCTGGCGCGTAGAAGGTCGAATTGACCTCGATGACATCGAAGTAGCGAGTCATGTAGGTGAGGCGATCGACACCGCGGAGCATGGGCTTCGGATAGAGCACGCCGTTCCAGTCGGCGTATGCCCAGCCAGCAGTGCCGACGCGGATGCGCCCTTGCGGTTCCGTCATTTTCCTGGAGCGTTCGCCAGAGTTATGGAGTCGAGCGCGAGAAGCGCAACGGCCGGCGCGCGGAGCCATAGATCGTGAGCGTATTTCCCTCCACCTCGAAGCGGCTCGCGGACTCGAGCGCCCCGAAGTACTTGACCTCCTGCAAAGAGATCGTCGTCGCGCACGCCATTCGAGTCGCGCCGACCGCGCCAAAGCGGATCGACTCGCCGGCGATGTCCACCGTCGCGAAGTAGCGGTTGCACGAGCCGTTGCCGGTCGCCCTTCCGGGAGCGCTGAAGTCGAGCGTCACGCGCACGTCGGCGATCGGGCGGTCGCCATTGAGCTCCTCGAGCACCCACGACGATCCGGCGAGCCCGCCCTGCGACGTTGCGCGGCCCGTGAGCGTACCGGCGTCCGGGTCCACGCGCGTGAGCATGATCGCGACATCCGTCGGATTTCCCTGCGTGATGACTGCGCGCGCGATGTCCGTCGTCCACAGCGGCGCACCGCCACTCCTGATCACGGCGCGCACGGTGTAGAGATGCTTCCTGTCGATTCTTCCCGGATCGTAGCGCAGCGCAAAGGGAAGCGGCACCTGCCTGCCCTCGGACTTCACCGTCGTTCTCGCCACGACAGTCGCCGCAACATCCTGGATCGTCGCGTCGATCAGCGAGATCTCCGCGATCGCGTCGGGCGGAAGTGCCACACGCTCGCGATACGAGATGATGCCCGTGAGGGTAGAAGCGCCGGCGACGTCGGCGGATGGCGACGGGGCGGGGTGCGCGCACCCGCTCAACACCGCGAGAGCGATCGCCGGTGCGGCCGCTCGAAGGGAAAAATCAGCCATTCGGTTCTGCTCCTTATGTACCGACGGTCGGCTCAGAAGCTTACAACCGCGGTGAAGGAACTCGTGCAGGCGCCGGGGCCCGTCTCCCTGGAGCCGCAACGACGCTCGTGGTGACGCGGAAGCGGTCAGGCGCGTTTAACTTTCGGAATTCCCTGGCGCGCCAACAGCTGCGCGCAACGCTCTAGCCCCGGAGGCCCAGATGAACGAAAAAGAGATGCAGGCGCTGCTCCGAAAGACCGCAGCGAAGGCCGCAGCGAAGAAGATGCCCAATCGCCCCACCTACGATCCCGCCCTC
>JBBSEY010000005.1:0-44372 GCA_038239265.1 Gemmatimonadales bacterium
ACTACGTCCGGCCCGAGCGAGATCACCACGGTTTCGCCCGGACCCTGCTTTTCGTTGAGCTGCAGCGCGGTCTCCACCGCATAGCCGTCGAAGTCGCTCATGTCGTACTTGAGCCCCGCCTCATCGACCGCCGCACCGCTCGCCGCAATCCTGAACCGCGTCTCCATGTCCGGAACGCGCTTGATACACACCGCGATTTTCACACGAGCACCGGGGTTAGTTGAACGCGTTCAGCCCGGTCACCGCCTGACCGAGAATCAACGTGTGAATGTCGTGCGTCCCTTCGTACGTATACACACTCTCGAGATTCGCCATGTGCCGCATCGCCGCATACTCGGCGAGAATTCCGTTCGCACCGAGGAGCCGGCGAGCCTCGCGCGCGACATCGGTGGCGATGTCGCAGTTGTTGCGCTTCGCAAAGGAGACCTGCTGCGGCGTGAACGTCCCCGCATCCTTGAGGCGGCCAAGGTGGAGCGACACGAGCTGCGCCTTTACGATTTCCGTGAGCATCACAGTGAGCCGCTGCTGCTGCAGCTGGAAGCCGCCGATCGCCTTTCCGAACATCACGCGGCTCGTCGAGTAGGCGAGCGCCTCCTCGTAGCAGGCCATCGCGGCACCGATCACTCCCCACGAGATGCCGTAGCGCGCCTGCGTGAGGCACATGAGCGGAGACTTGATGCCGCCGCTCTTCGGAAGCATCGCATCCTTCGGCAGGCGCACATCCTGAAAGACGAGCTCACTCGTATCCGACGCGCGAAGAGAGAGCTTCCCCTTCTGGTCCCTTGCAGAGAAGCCCGGCGCGTCGGTCGGCACGATGAAGCCGCGAATCGACTTGTCGCTCTTCTCGCCGTTCGTCTTCGCCCAGACGATGGCGACCTTGGCCTGCGACCCGTTCGTGATCCACATCTTGCCGCCATTCAGGATCCACGAGCCATCCGCCTGCTCGTTGGCCATCGAGATCATCCCGGACGGATTCGATCCGAAATCGGCCTCCGTGAGCCCGAAGCACCCGATGATCTCGCCCGCCGCCATCTTCGGCAGATAGTGCTTTTTCTGCTCCTCGCTACCGAATGCGAAGATGGGATACATCACGAGCGCGCCCTGCACCGAAGCGAACGACCGGATCCCGGAGTCTCCGCGCTCGAGCTCCTGCATGATCAATCCGTATGCGACGTTGTTGAGCCCCGCGCACCCGTATTCCTCGGGCAGATTCGCTCCGAACACGCCAAGCTCGGCGAGCCCCGGAATGATTTCTCTCGGAAAGCGGCCCTCGACGTAGCAGTCGCCAATGATCGGAAGGATGCGCTCGTCGACGAACTGTCGGACGCTATCGCGAACAGCGCGCTCCTCTTCGGAGAGGACGCTGTCGATGTCGAAGAAATCTTGCATGCGATAAAGCTACGCCTTGGGCGGGCGGCATCAAAGTGGGCTTACGCCCCTTGCGTCAGCTCCGCCGCGCCGCCCGCAATCCGAGCTCCTGCTGCGCCACGACGAGCGCGGCGGGCGCCGGCGCGCGGAGCTCGCGTCGCGCCGGCGCCGCGCTTCCCACCGCCGACGCTTTCGACCGAAACGTGGACCCGTGATCGATCGGCAGCCCGCTTTCCGCCTGCCATTGATGCACCATCTCGTGCAGCAGGGTATGCAGTGCCTCGGCCCATCCATGCTTCCGGATGTGGTTCCGGCTGATCGTGATCTCCGCCGGCTCGCCATAGGGGGTCGCCGCTGTGTACTGTCCCAGACGCGACTTCATCCGCCCGGACAGCTTGATCGGTATCTCTGAGAGCGCGCCACCGAAGTGCCGGAGATTGTATTCCTGGTGCCAGTGCGCGAGCTCGCGCAGCGTCGCCGGATCGTGCGGGTGCGCTCTCCCAGGGCGACGCACCGGCGCGCGATGCGCTGCGGCCACCGGGTGCGTGAGGATAGTGCGCTGGGCTTCACGACGGTCCGCGCGCGTGCGCCCTTGCACGAACTGCACGATCGCCCGAAGCACATCCTCCGGCGCATCGAGATACCCGTTGTTCACACGAAGCTCCGCGCCGCTGAAGCTCACCATCACGGCGCGATTCGACGTCAACCGCACCTTCGTGATGCCCTTGAGCCCATACACGCGCAGGCGGTGCAGCAACTGCTCTGCGTTGCGCGGCGGCGAATCGAACTCGAGGAACAGCTGCAACAGCTGATTGATGCGTGCGGCAACGAACTTCTTCATCGCCCGAAACGCCTGACCGGTCCGGGAAGGAAGTTTTGCGCACTCTCGGACCAGATCTGCGGCTCGACCTCGATCCCCTGCGGCGTGAGCGTAATGACGTTCATCGCCGACGGGCGCTGCCCGCGCGTGCGATTCGAGACGGTCCCCGCCGTGCACACCACGGTGCCGTACTGCGTGTGCTCCACGTGCTGCACTGCCTCCTGATGATCGTGTCCGCACAGCACGAGATCGACCGCGAGATCGATGAACGCCTTCGCGGCGCGCGCGGGGTGCGAGAGCCCGTATCGATTCGAGAGCTCGCCGCGCAGCGGATTGTGGTGCATGACGACCACGCGCTGGTTCCCCTTCGGCGCCGCCTCGAACTTCACGCGTGCGTCGCTGATCTGCTCGTCGCTCATGTTGCCGACGACGCCGACATCGCGTGGATTCCACGTCAGCGTTCCCGGAACGACTCCTTGCGCGGTGTTGATCCCCACGAAGGTCACGCCGGGCACGTGAAGCACCGGCTCCAGCTCCTTCGAGATGTAGCGCGTGTAGTTCGCGATGGCCGACGCGCGCGAGCCGACGCCGAGTGGGGCGCGCCACCACTTCACGTCGTGATTGCCGGGGACGACGATCGTGCGGCTCACCTTGGCGGTGTCGCGCAGAAACTGCCGCGCCGCCTGGAACTCGCCCGGCCGCGCGCGCTGGGAGAGATCCCCGGAGATCGCGACGACGTCGAAGCGCCGTCCGTTGATCATCGCCCCGATCGCGTCGAGCTGTGCCGGTACCGCTGGTGGGCCGAAGTGCAGATCCGAAGCGTGGAGAACTCTCGTCAAGCCAGTCTCGCGATGATGGCGTCGGCAAAGCCGGTGGTCGTCGCGTTGCCTCCCAGATCCGAGGTGAGCGACTTCCCGGAGTGAAGGACATCGTTCATCGCCGTGCGAATGCTGGAGGCGGTGGCCGAGTCTCCGACGTGATCAAGCATCAGACATGCCGCGAGGATGACGGCGCCGGGGTTGGCGATCCCTCTCCCGGCGATGTCGGGCGCAGTGCCGTGGACGGCCTCGAAGATCGCGGCCTTCTCGCCGATGTTCGCACCGGGCGCGAGGCCGAGCCCGCCGACGAGCCCCGAAATTTCATCCGAGAGGATGTCGCCGAACATGTTCGTGGTGACGATGACGTCGTACTTCTCGGGGGTGAGCACGAGATGCATGGCCATCGCGTCGATGATGCGCTCCTCGAAGATGATCCGCCCTTCGTACTCCTTGGCGATCTTGCGCCCGGACTCGAGGAAGAGCCCCTGCGAGAGCTTGAGGATGTTGGCCTTGTGCACGAGCGTCAGCTTCTTCCGCCCGCGCGATACTGCGTGCTCGAACGCGAAGCGGATCACGCGCTCGGCGCCCGCGCGCGTGATGATCGCGACTGACTCGGCGGCCGCATGGTCGTCGTTTCCGATCTTCACGTAGTGTTCGACGCCGCTGTAGAGCCCCTCGGTGTTCTCGCGCACGAGGATGATGTCGACCCCCGTGTAGCGTCCGTTCGGGATGAGCGTGCGCGCGGGGCGGACGTTCGCGAAGAGGTCGAAGCGCATTCGGAGCGCGACATTGACGCTGCGATAGCCGCTGCCGAGCTGCGTCTCGAGCGGCCCCTTGAGCGCGACGCCGGTGCGCGCGATCGACTCGAGGGTTGCCACGGGCATCGGATCGCCGACGGCGTTGAGCGCCGCCATCCCCGCGAGCTGGCGATCCCACTCGATCTTCGCGCCGGACGCCTCCACGATCCTGACCGTCGCGCTTACGATTTCCGGACCGATCCCGTCACCGGGAATCAGCGTGACGGGAATTGCTCCACTCATTGAATCGGGGGTCCAAGTTGATCGGCGAAATGGCTGGCGAGCGACGCGGCGAGCGCGGGCCCGAACGATGCTTGCGGATCGCTCTGGATGTCGGCCATGTAGATGATCTTGTCGCGCACGGCGTCGAAGATCGCGATACGGAGCACGGCGCACTCCATGCCGCCGGGAATCGGCTCGAAGCGAAGCTCGACGGGAAGGAGCACCAGCTGCCCGCCCTCCTGCATCGCGACCAGCGTCCGAAGCTGCGATGCAATCGGATCGGGCACCTGCTGGGGCAGGCGCTTCGGCCCGGGAAAGCGGAGCCACTGGGCGGCCATTGCGTGCGGGTCCGGCGCGTAGGGCTCGTTGCGCTTGACCATCGCATCAATGGCCGCGGGGAACACCCACGCCTTCTTGACACCGCGATCGGCGAACGCGAACGCGATCTCGTCATCGAGCGCCGCGAGGTACGCCGTCTGATCGGTGATCTGACCGGCCCAGTTCAGGGAATCGCCCATGCGCAGATAGTGCGTGGGGAGAATCATCAGGCGGCGCGTCGAGAATGCCGCGAGGACATGCTGATGCGGAGTCTTCGATTTGTCCTGCGCATCCGCGCGCGAAGGGACCGTGGCAAGCGCGGTCATCGCGAACAGGGCGGCGCCAACGGCGGCGGAGATCTTCACTGAACTCATCCTTGAAACGGGAAAGCTATAAGAAGGGCGTGGCGAGTGATACCGAGAGAAAGACGCGCATCTGTCGCCCGTCGGCACTCCCGCGGCGCACCGGGCAATACACCGGGCAATACACCGGCTGTATCTGGCCGTTCGCTTGGCCCCTCGTACATATTCGCCGGCGTATGCGACGCTTCCTCTCCGTGCTCCCGTGGATCGCGATCTCCCTGCTCGGCACCGCCGCGCTCGCACGTCTGGCGCTCTCGCGCGGCGAGACGATCAGCGCGGGGTGGCTCCTCGCCGCCGCGCTCTGCAGCTACGCCATCGCCTATCGCTTCTACGGCCGCTTCATCGCCAGGAAGATCTTCGACGTCGATGACCGTCGCGCCACTCCCGCCGTTCGCCTGGAGGATGGTCGCGACTACCTGCCAACGAATCGGTGGATTGTCTTCGGCCACCACTTCGCCGCTATCGCGGGGCCCGGCCCCCTCGTCGGCCCGACGCTCGCCGCGCAGTTCGGCTTCCTCCCCGGCGCGATCTGGATCGTCGCCGGCGTCGTGCTCGGTGGCGCCGTGCAGGACCTCGTCATCCTCCTCGCCTCCGTGCGTCGCAATGGACGCTCGCTCGGCACCATGGCGCGCGACGAGATCGGCCCCGTTGCCGGCACGACCGCCCTCGTCGCCATTCTCGGGATCATGATAGTGCTGATCGCCGTACTCGCGCTCGTGGTCGTGAATGCGCTCGCGTCGAGCCCGTGGGGCGTCGTCACCATCGGGCTCACCATTCCGATCGCGCTCCTCATGGGCGTGCATCTCCGCTGGATTCGTCCCGGCCACGTGCTCGAGGCGAGCGCCATCGGGCTGGTGCTGCTCGTCGGCGCGCTCTTCGCGGGCCGCTGGGCTGCTGCCCGCCCGGACATTGCCGCGACCCTCACGCTCTCGCGCCAGTCGCTCGCCATTCTGATCATGGTCTACGGCTTCGCCGCGTCCGTGCTTCCCGTGTGGCTCCTCCTCGCGCCGCGCGACTACCTCTCCGCCTTCGTCAAGATCGGTGTCATCCTCGCGCTCGCCGTCGGCATCGTCGTGGTCCTTCCACCGCTGCAAATGCCCGCGCTCACACGCTTCGCGCACGGCGGCGGACCGATCTTCGCCGGCACGATCTTCCCCTTCGCCTTCATCACCATTGCCTGCGGTGCGATCTCGGGCTTTCATGCGCTCATCGCGTCGGGAACGACGCCCAAGCTGCTCGCACGTGAAAGCGACGCACTGCTGGTGGGTTACGGCGGAATGCTGATGGAATCGTTCGTCGCGATCATGGCCCTGATCGCCGCCTGCCTGCTCAATCCGGGAGTCTACTTCGCGATCAACGCGAGCACCGCATCGCTTGGCCCCACTGTCGAAAGCGCTTCTCGCGCCATCGCGCACTGGGGCTTCACGGTCACACCGCAGGAGATGCGCGACCTCGCCTCGCGAGTCGGCGAGCTCTCCCTCCTTTCGCGCACCGGTGGCGCGCCGAGCCTTGCGGTGGGAATGGCGCAGCTCTTCTCGAACGTCCTCGGCGGCAGCTCGGCGATGGCCCTCTGGTATCACTTTGCGATCATGTTCGAGGCGCTCTTCATCCTCACGACGATCGATGCCGGCACCCGGGTCGGCCGGTTCATGCTCCAGGACCTGGGCGCGCTTGCCTGGACACCGCTTGGACGGCACTCATCGTATCCCGCGACTGTGATCTCCAGCGCAGTTTTCGTTTCCATGTGGGGATATTTTCTCTATCAGGGCGTCGCCGACCCGCTTGGCGGAATCAACTCGCTCTGGCCCCTCTTTGGAATTTCTAATCAATTGCTCGGCGCGGTCGCACTGTGCGTCGGCACCACCGTCATCATCAAGATGGGCCGAGCGCGCTACGCCTGGGTGACCGTGATGCCACTCACCTGGCTTGCAACGGTCACGTTGACCGCAGGCTTCGAAAAGATATTCGCTGCCGATCCCGCTCTCGGTTTTCTCGCGCACGCGAGGCTCCTGCTGGCCGCCGCGCGGAGCGGGCATCTCCCTCCCGGAGTCGCGAGCACGGCCGCGGCCTCGCGGATGGCGCTGAACGACCGCCTCGACGCGGGAGTCGCTGCGTTCTTTATTTCGTGTGTGATCGTCGTATTGGTGGCGTCGGTAGGAGAATGGTGGCTCGTGCTGTCTGGCCGGAAGGTCAGGATATCCAGCGAGCAGCAGTTCGAGGCCCCTGCTTTTTCGAGTCCCACGGGGTAAATACCGGCACGGCCTCGTCTTCGCGAAAACTCGCGAGCTCCTGATCGTCGAGCTCTGCGACTCCAGAGGTCCCTTTTCAATCGGAGCAGCATGGACCGAATCCTGGTCACCGGCGGAACCAGCTTTTCCGGTTTGCATCTCGTGCGAAGTCTGGTGCGTGAGGGACACGCGGTTCGCGTCATGACGCGGTCGCTCGAGCGCGCACGTGCGTTGCTCCCCGCCGAAGCGGAAATCGTCGCGGGCGAGATCACGGAGCGGCTCGATGTCACGCGCGCGATGGAGGGACGCGAGGTCGTCTACCATCTCGCCGACAGCTCCAGCGCCGGCCGGATTACCGATGCCCGCGACCACTGGCGGATCAACGTGCAGGGTACTCGGCTCGTGCTGCAGGCCGCGATGGAAGTCGGCGTGCGGCGTATCGTGCATTGCGGCACCGCCCGGGTGCACGGCGACACCGGCCCCGGCGCCGCGAACGAGGAGTCCGCGTTCCGTCCGACCAACGCCTACGAGCTCACGAAAATGCAGGCGGAGCGTTTGGCGCTCCTCTTCGTGACTGAGTGCAATCTGCCGGTGGTGGTCGCACGACCCACCTGGACGTACGGCGCCGACGATCGCCGCTTCCGCCGCATGATGGCCTCGGTACGCCGCGGACACGTCGTGATTCCCGGTACGCGCACGGCGCGCGTGCACCCGATCCACGTCGAGGATCTCGTGCGCGGACTCAAGCTCCTCGCAACTCGCGATGCCGCGATCGGGGAGTCGTTCATCCTCGGCGGCCCCGAGCACCTCTCACTCGACGAGCTCATCACGGTCCTCGCGCGCGCCGTCGGCGCGAGGCGACCGCAAGTGCACATCCCCGAGCTGTCGACGCGCGCACTCGTCTGGGCGTCCGAGCGCTTCGGCACATTCGGCGGCGCGATGCGTGGTCGCCTCGAGTTCTTCACGAAGAGTCACGTCTTCGACATCGGAAAGGCATCGCGGGTGCTTGGCTTCACACCACGCGTGTCCGTATCGGAGGGGGTCGGTCGGACGGTGCTCTGGGAGGAGCGCGTCGCGCTCGTCTCCCGCGAGAAAAGCGTCACGCGTCGTCGCTCCACCGAGATCGTGCGTCCCTCGGGAGAGCTTCGCCGCCGCTACGGGCTCACAGACGACGCGCTGATCGTTGGCGCGGTCTCGCGCTTCTTCCCGCTTTCGGGCACACGCTATCTGCTGGAAGCGTTCCCACGGGTGCACGCGGCGGTGCCTTCCGCGCGGCTGCTCGTGGTCGGCGAGGGTGCGCAGCACGAGCTGCTCGAAGCGCAAGCCAATCGGCTCGGCATCTCGCCCTTCGTGATCTTCGCCGGCATGCGCGAGGATCTCCCCGCGCATCTGCGGCTCTGCGACGTCGCCGTCGTTTCATCGACGGACGACGGGCTCTCGCTCGCCGCGATGGAGGCGCTCAGCGCCGGCGTTCCGCTCGTCGCCACGCGCGCGCGCGGGCTCTCATCCATTGTGCGCGATGGGGAGAACGGGTTGCTCGTACCGCCCGGCGATGCCGATGCGCTCGCTTCGGCCGTGATTCGCATGCTCCGAAATCCGGTGCTTCGTGGCGAGCTCGCGGCCCGGATCAACGCTGCGGGGCGGGGCGGCGTATTCGACCATTTGGCCGATACTTCGCTCCGTGTCGCCAACGGCTGAGACTTGCGAGGGGCGCGACCGCGTGCTT
This sequence comes from Gemmatimonadales bacterium, assembly GCA_038239265.1. Classification (GTDB taxonomy): domain Bacteria; phylum Gemmatimonadota; class Gemmatimonadetes; order Gemmatimonadales; family Gemmatimonadaceae; genus FEN-1250. The sequence goes on from JBBSEY010000005.1 coordinate 8,660, forward strand.
CTCTAGGATCGTCCTGCGCGTAGGTCGCCCGCGCCAAACCGTACGCCCTCAGTCCAGCTCAATGCGCCTCCAGCTCCTTGCCGCCACCATCGTTGGTGGCGTCGCCTCGCTCGGTTCACAACAGCCGGCCAGCCCACCGACGCCGGCACCGGCGTCACGCGGAAAGTTCGACTTCTCGATCAAGGGGATCATGCGCGGCCACGACCTCGTGGGGCGCACTCCCACCGATGTGCGCTGGTCGGCCGACAATCGCTGGATCTACTTCGCATGGAATCCGCCGGGCACCGACCCGCGCGCGCCACTGCACGCCTACCGGGTGCGAGCCGAGGCGGGCGCGATGCCGGAGTCGCTGACGGTGGCGCAGATGGATAGTGCGGGGCCGCTGGCGGCCAGCGGCGATCTCTCCGCCGACGAGCGCTGGCGCGCGGTGGAGTGGGGCGGCGATATCTACATCGCGAGCATCAGGACCGGAGCGCTCCGACGCGTCACGAACACCGTCGCGCGAGAGAGCGATCCGCACTTCGATCGCGGCTCGCGCCACCTCTTTTTCGTGCGCGACAACAACGCCTTCTCCTTCGATCTCACCACCGGCGAAGAGAAGCAGCTCTCCGACCTTCGCACGGGACCGAAGCCGAAGGACAAGGACGATGAGAAATTGACGCCACAGCGCGCCGAACTCGAGGCGCAGCAGCGCGAGCTTCTCGGTGCCGTGCGCGATGAGTGGCACATCGACTCGATCAGAAAGAGTCTCAAGGCCCAACGAGATTCGTTGTACCCGACCACGCTGTGGCTGAGGAAGGATGAGTCGGTGAGCTCGATCTCGGTGTCCCCCGCGGGGAACGCCTTGCTGCTCGTGACCAACATTCCGGCCGGCGACAAGCAGCACGTCACGGACATTCCCCACTATGTGTCGAAGAGCGGCTACACCGAGGAGGAGAAGTCGCGCGAGAAGGTCGGCGACGTGCAGGACGGCGGCCGGGTGGCGTACATTCCGCTCACACGCGGCGGTGCGACGTGGCTGCAGCTCGTTCCCGGGGACACGATCAACGCTCCCGGTCTCGCGATCGTGAACGGCTGGACCGATGACGGTTCCCTGGCGCTCGTCTTCGCGGTGAGCTTCGACTGGAAGGCACGCTACATCTACACGGTGGGTGCGAAGGGTGCGCTCTCCGCGCTCGACACGCTCCGCGACAGCGCGTGGGTGGATGGTCCGGCGTTCGGCCAAGCGGGATTCCTCGACGGCGGCAAACGAGTCTGGTTCGTCTCCGAGGCCGACGGCTACGCGCATCTCTACTCGATGGCCACGAGTGGCGGCGACCGGAAACAGCTCACGAAAGGAAAGTGGGAAGTCGTCGACGTCGCGCTGTCGACCGATCGGCGCACATTCTATCTGCACACGAGCGAGTCGTCTCCCTTCGAGCAGCAGTTCTACCGAATGGCGAGCACCGGTGGCGCGCGTACGCAGATCACCAGGTCGAGCGGCGGGCATCAGGTGGTCCTCTCACCGAACGAGCAGCTGCTCGCGGACGTATACTCGACATCGAATCGCCCGCCCGAGCTCTACGTCATGCGCAATCAGCCAGGCGCTGCGGAGTCGCGGCTCACGCTCTCGCCTACGTCGGAGTGGCTGAGCTTTCCGTGGCTCGTGCCCGAGATCGTGATGATTCCGGCGTCGGACGGCGTGCAGGTGCCGGCGCGCATCTATCACCCGAGCGACATGCAGGCGACGCCCAACGGCGCCGCGGTGATCTTCGTGCATGGCGCGGGCTATCTCCACAACGTCACTCACTACTGGTCGTACTATTTTCGCGAGTACATGTTCAATCACTACCTCGCCTCGAAAGGCTACACCGTCATCGACATCGATTATCGCGGCTCGGCCGGGTACGGGCGCGACTGGCGCACGGCGATCTACCGGCACATGGGCGGCCGCGATCTGCAGGATGAGGTGGATGGCTCGAGATATCTGCACGACAAGTACGGGATCGATCCGAAGCGCATCGGCATCTACGGCGGCAGCTATGGCGGCTTCATGACGCTGATGGCGCTGCTCACGGAGTCGCCGCACTTCGGCGCGGGCGCCGCCGTGCGCTCGGTGACTGACTGGGCGCACTACAATCACGGCTACACGTCGCGTATCCTGAACACGCCGGAACAGGACAGCATGGCGTATCGCCGCTCCTCGCCGATTTACTTCGCCGAGGGGCTCGAGGATCCGCTGCTCATGCTGCACGGGATGGTCGACGACAATGTGCACTTCCAGGACATCGTGCGGCTGACCGAGCGCTTCATCGAGCTCGGAAAGACGAATTGGGATCTCGCGGTCTATCCCGTGGAGCGCCACGACTTCGTGCGCACTGCGAGCTGGCAGGACGAGTATCGCCGGATCTACGAGCTGTTCGATCGCACGATCGCAAAGCCACGCGATGCGTCGGCGCCGCACTGAGCGCGCGGCCGTGCCGCGCACACGCTGGCTGGCGTGTGCCGTGGCCGCCCTGCGGACCGTTGTCGGCGCGCCGGATTACGCGCGCTATCTCGCCCATCAGCGCGCGAAGCACCGCGATGCGACGCCGCTCTCGCGCGAGGAGTTCGCGCGAGAGCGGGAGCGGGCGAGATACGAAGGCGCCGGCAGCCGCTGCTGCTGAGACGCCGGTTCGGTGGCGGCGCTACTTCGAGATGGCGATCCCCCACGGCGATTTCCCGCCGGGGATGTGCTTGACGACCTGGCTCGTGCTCGCGTCGATCACCGAGATGTCGTTCGACGGTCCATTCGCGGTGTACACCCATTTTCCATCCGCGCTCACGGCAATCCCCCACGGCCGCTTGCCGACCTGAAACGGAGTCCCGACCGAGTCGTTCTTCGTGTCGATGACGACCGCTGTGCCGCCGCGCCCGGTCGTGATGTAGAGATGCTCGCCGTCCGGCGCCATCGCGGTGCCCATGGGCTTCGCGCCCTCACCCGGAATGGTGAGATTCCTGAGCACCTTGTACTTCTTCGCATCGACGACCGTCACCGTTCCGCCCACCTCGTTCGCGATGTACGCCTTCTTGCCATCCGGCGTGAACGCGATGCCGCGCGGGCGCTTTCCCGTGGGGAAGGTCGCGACGATCTTCTTCGTGGCAAGATCGAGCACCGAGACAGTGCCACTCCCTTCGTTGGTCGCGTAGAGCACCTTGTTGTCCGGATGGATCTGCACTCCCTCGGGCTCTGATCCGATCGGCACCGTCCCGATGATCTTGCGCGACTCGACATCGATCAGCGTCAGCGTTCCGCCGTCTTCGTTCGACACGTAGATCGTCTTGCCATCGCTCGAGATCGCGAACGCCTCGGGATCGAGGCCGCCCGGAAGATTCGCCACCTTCTTCCCGGTCGAGAGATCGATCAGCGCGATGCCGTCCTTGGTGCGATCGGCGGGCGGAAGCGTCTTCTCGTCCACCCCCGGCCCTGCCTTCGGCGATCCGCTCACGGCTACGATCAGGAGCTTTCCGTCGGGACTCACGCGCAGCCCGCGTGGGCGCTGCCCGGGATCGATCGTGGCGACCACGCTGTCGGTCTTCGCGCTGATGACGGTGACGTCGTTGCCATCCTCGTTCGACACGAACAGATACGGCCCGCCACTCGTGAAGTCGGTCTGCGCCGCCTTCGGTGCGGCCGCGGACGGTGCGGTATCCGCCGCGGGCGCCTTCTTCTCTCCACCGCATCCGATCGCCACGCCCACCACCATCGTCGCTGCTATCGCTCTAGACCACATGTGCGCTCTCCATTGAGTGATCGATCCGTTGCTACGATGCCGCCAATCCCATGCCCCATCGCGCCAGCGCCGTCGGTAGCGCTCCGTACTGCAACAGCTCTTCGTGAAAGGTGCCGAGCGTGAAGCCTTCTGCCCGCGCCTTTCGCAGATCTTCGCGCAACGCGAGAATGTCACGCCGACCAACCGCGTAGCAGAGCTGATACGTCGGATACGCGCAGTAGCGCTTCGCTTCCGCTTCCGCGATCCCCGCCTCGAAGCCGAGCTCGGTCTGCAACCTCTCTGCAGCCTCGTGCATCGACATGCCCCTGGTATGCAGCGACACATCGAGGATCACGCGCACCGCACGCCACAACAGGTTGTGCGCCTGGAAGAAGCGCTCTTCCGCCGAATCGAGAAATCCCATCTCCGCCATCAACGATTCGCAGTACAGCGCCCACCCCTCACGCGCCGCCGGCGTCGATAGCACGCGCCGCGGCACGCTCGAGAGCGTGTTCCCGATCGACATCTGCAAATGATGCCCTGGAATTCCCTCGTGCAGCGCCGTGCTCGGCAGCTCCGCCCGGCAGTGTGAGCGCCACGATTCGCCGTTCTCGGGGAGCGTCACCAGAAAGAGCCCCCGCTGCACCGGGTCGAACGCCCCCGGCCCCTGGTACGCCGCGAGCGGAATGAGCGGGCGCAGAAAGCCCGGCGTCGGCACGACGTCGAGCGTCGCATCCGTCGAGGGCATGAGCCCACGTGAGATCGCGAAGTGGCGCGACGCGTCCATCGCCTCGCGATACTCATCGAGCGCGCTCTCGGGACTCGGAACGTCGGTGCGGAGCCGCGCGGCGATCTCCTGCCAGTGCGCGCGCGGGTCGATCTCCGCCGCAATCTCCTCGAGCTCCGCGATCGCGCTCGCGCGCAGCCGCTCGCCGAAGCGCAGCAACTCGTCCGCATTCTCCGCGATCATGTGTGCCGTGTGGAGCTTGCGATCGAACAGCTCGCGACCGATCGCGAAGTGATCGCCCGCACGCGATTGCATGCCCTCGAGCGCCTCGCCGAAGGCGTCGAGCGCCTCCACCGCCCGCACACGAGCGCGCTCGAGCTCGAGCGGATCGAGCATCGACAGGTCGAGCGCAGGATCGTCGAGGCCATCCTGAATGAGCGCCACCGCCCCGGGGAGCATCGACGCGCCCACCCCGAGGAAGATCGCGTCCGGCTCCGCGAGCACGGACACCGCCGTCTCCAGAAAGGCGGGGAGCGCATCGAGTCGCGCGAGGAGCGCGATCGCCCGCGCCGAAACATCGGCCGGCGTGCGCGCGAGGAGCAGAAAGATCCCGTTTACCGCATGCATCAAGTGGTACGACGGATCGTGTATGAACTGCCGCTCCTTGCCGAGCTGGAGGATGTCGTGGCGCAGCGAATGGAGCACCGCGGTGCGATCGATCTCCTCGGCCAGCGAATCCGCTTCGGCCTCCTCGATCGCGCTCTCGTACGCCACGAGCGCTGCCAGCTGCGCGCGCACCGACTCGGCATCGAACGCCGCAAAAAGCCCGTCGAAGTCGGAGAGCCCGTGGAACGTCGCTTCGACGGGATTGAGGCGCCAGCGCAGGTCGAGATACCCGCCCATCACCGCCGAAAAGGAGGCGCTCACGCGGTCACCACGATTCGCTTGTGCTCCGCGACGAGCGCGGCGAGCTCGTCGTCGCGCAGCGTGCGCGTCGCGCGCTTCGCCGCATCGAGGATGTGTCGGCACATCGGCTCGTCGCTCGCGTCGTACCCGTGCGCCTCGAGCCACGAGCGCACGTTCGATATCCCGGACACGTGTCCGACGTCAATGCGCTGCGACAACCCGAAGTCGCCAGCCGGCACTCCCGAGTAAATGCGATCCGCGAGCCACGCATCGCCCTTCTTCTGCGCCTTCGCGATTGCCGCTGCGTGCACGCCAGTCGCCGTCCGAAACGCATCCTCGCCCACGACAGGATACGTGGGCGGAATCGGAATTCCGAGCGCGCGCGACGCGAGTGCCGTGTACTCCGGAAGCTTGCTCAGATCGTGACGGTGCGCGCCGAGCAGGCGGAGATTGACGAGGAGCAAATCCATCTCGGCGTTTCCGACGCGCTCGCCGATGCCAAGCGCGGTGCCGTGAACGCGGTCGACGCCCGCCTCGATCGCCGCGAAGCAGTTCGCGAGCCCGTGGCCGCGATCGCGGTGCCCGTGCCAGTCGACTTTGACGTCGATCCCGGTTGGTGCAACGATCTCTTCGCGCGCGAAACGGACGAGGGCGCGCACGCCATCGGGTGTCGCATGCCCGACGGTGTCCGCCAGGCAGATGCGACGCGCACCGCAGGCGATCGCGGCGCCGTAGAGCGCGCGCAGCGTCTCGGGTGCCGCACGCGTGGTGTCCTCGGTCACGAACATCAGCGAGAGCCCTTCGCTCATCGCGAAGTTGACCGCATCCTCGCTCACCTTGACCATCTTTTCGAGCGTCCAATCCTCGGCGTACTGCCGAATCGGCGACGAGCCGATGAAGGTCGCCGCCTCGATCGCGAGCCCCGACTCCTGCGCGATGCGCGCGATCGGCTCGATGTCGCTCGCGAGCGTGCGCGCGGCGCAGTTCGCGGCGATCGGGAGCTTCGCGCGGACGATCTCCTTCGCGAGCGCGAGCGTGTCCGCGTGGGTGCGCGGACCGGCGCCCGGAAGGCCGATGTTCGTTGCCGCAATGCCGAGGTCGGCCATGAGGTGCAGCAGCGCCTTTTTGTCCTCGATCGAGGGGTCGAGCACAGAGGGCGACTGCAACCCGTCGCGCAGCGTCTCGTCGAGGAGATCGACGTGCGCGAGCTCCCACCGGAAGCCAGGCGTGCGCGTGTTCCAATCGTAGATGAGCTCGTGTTCCTGCATGGCGTGGCCAGAGTAAACAAGTACGACGGCCACCCTCGTTGTGAGGCAGCCGGCCCTTGAAAGTGAAGGTGCCGGACGCTGGCTGACAATGGCTGCCCGGCAACGTGCGCTACTTGCGCTGGGGACCAACTCCGCGCAATTCAATGCCATGGATGTCACCGCCCGACTTCGCGCGCTCTGGGACGCGCCCGCCCTCGCGGGCGCGCGCGCGGCGATCCAGCGGTACGACGCGGCGACGATCGAAGCGCAGGTCGCAGTGTCGGAGATCGCGGCGCCGACGGGCGAGGAGAAGGCGCGCGGCGCGTTCATGCTCCACCGCTTCGACGCACTCGGCCTCACCGACCTTCGAATCGACGGGGCGGGAAATGTGCTCGGCACCCGTCCGGGCACGGAGGAGGGCGCCCCGGTGGTGATCTGCGCGCATCTCGACACCGTCTTCCCCCGCGATGTGCCGCTGCGCGTGAAGCACGAGGGCACGCGGATGGTCGGCCCCGGCATCGGCGACAACGGCCGCGGACTCGCGGCGATGCTCACGCTTGCGAGCGTGCTCGACGGGAAGGCGCTGCGCACACGCGCCCCCGTGATCTTCGCCGCCACCGTCGGCGAGGAGGGTGCGGGGGACCTGCGCGGGGCGAACGAGCTCTTTTCCAACACGTTGCGTGAGGCGGCAGCCGCGATCGCACTCGACGGCGCCGGCGACGAGCGCATCGTGCACCGCGCGCTCGGCTCGCGGCGCTTTCGCATTCACTTCCGCGGCGCGGGGGGACACAGCTGGACCGCCTTCGGTGTGCCAAACGCCGTGCACGCGGCGGCAATTGCGGGCGCGCTGCTCGCGCGCATGTCGCTGCCATCGGCGCCTCGCACGACTCTCTCTGTTGGGCGGATCGGTGGCGGCATCTCCGTGAACTCGATCCCCGACGACGCGTGGCTCGAGGTCGATCTTCGCTCGACGTCCGAGAGTGCGCTCCGAACATTCGAGAGCGAGATCCGCGCAGCGGCGACTGCGGCGCTGCACGAGGAGAACCTTCGTGGCACACGCGGCGCGCAACCGTTGACGCTCGAGATCACGGTGATTGGCGACAGGCCGAGCGGTGAGACCGATCGATCTCTCCCCCTGGTGACGGCGGCGATCGAGGCGACTCGATTGATCGGCCGCGAAGCGGAGCTCGCGACGGCGAGCACCGATGCCAACGTGCCGATCAGTCGCGGAATCCCGGCGATCGCGATCGGTGCGGGCGGCCGCGGCGGCGAGGCGCACACCACCGCCGAGTGGTTCGAGAACAGCGCGGGATACCTGGGTGTGGTGCGCGCGCTGGCAATCGTGGTCGCGACGGCGGGCTTGGCAGGGTAGCGGCGAGTCACGCGTGAGCAAACGGCGCGGCTGCGCGGGCGTTTCCGCCTGACGTCTCGTGAGGCGGAAGTCGCGCTACTGTTGGCTGAAGGTGCGAGCGATGCGCAAATCGCTGCGGCGCTCTGCGTCAGTGTTCACACCGCACGTCATCACGGCGAACATGTTTTCATCAAGGTCGGAATTCATTCCCGGAAGGCACTCGCCATCCACTTGGCGAGTGTCTGCTAGCGGGTGGTGTTCGACGTCGCGTGCAACGACGGCCAGGCAGAGCATGCCTCCGAGCACCAGCCACGCGGAGTCGAAGAGCGCGCGCACCGCTCCCATGCATTGCGCCCGCAGCAGGCCATCCGCTGCACCCGGTACGATGCAGATACCCGTCGGGAAGTAGTGTTGTGCGGCACCTGTAGCTTTGGCGGTTGCTTCCTTGAGCGCCCATCCAAGTGCGGGGCGGAGTCGCGCCGGCGCCACGTCGAGTGCGCTCCAGTCGTCGCGTGTCAGGATTTTTTCAGCGTGCCGCTGGGTTACGCGGCTCACTCGCACGAGATCGATGCCGATCAGTCGCTTGCCTCGACATAAAAGGACTGCTGCAGAGCCTTCGGTGTGCGACGTGGACAGGGTGAAGTCACGCGCATGTGTCGGATCCGACATCACGAGCGTACGTGCGACTCTCGCTGCGCGTTGATCAGCCAGGCGGCGCGGGCGGCCCACCAACGCCGGCAAGAGTGGATGGCGAAGCACTATTGCGAGCCGACCAGCGACTGTAGTCCGGCGCGCTACGCCCGGCACGCTTCGCGCTCGGCGAACTCCCGTACGATCTCCGCCGTGATCGTAGTAGCGTGATTTCCGGCAGGGAGGCGCTCATCCACATAACGTTCCCACGTCCCGACGGGAATACGGCGGCCGATAATATCCTCGATGCGAAAAACGAGGTCGAGAAAATCGATTGATTCGGCGCCAAGATCTCGCATGAGCGCGGACTCGGGACGAATGAAATCGTGCGGGACCGTCAGTACTTCGGCAATGAGATCCCGTACGACATCGATGGGAAAATTCGGGGTCACCACCGGCGTATCAGGGCACATGCGTTTTGACCTCCAAATCCGAAGGAGTTGGTGAGTGCCACGTCGAACCGCTTTCCGCGTGCGTAATTTGGCACGTAATCGAGATCGCACTCCGGATCCTGATGCTCGTAGTTGATCGTCGGAGGAAGAAAGTCGTCCATCATCGCCAGCGTAGTAGCGACGTATTCCACCGCGCCCGCTCCTGCGAGCAGATGTCCGATCATGGATTTGGTCGAGCTCACGGGAACCTGGAACGCGTGGGTACCCAGAGCGACCTTGATAGCACGCGTTTCGACACGGTCATTCATCAGTGTGCCCGTACCATGCGCGTTGATGTACTGCACATCGGCGACGCTGGCGTCGGCGTCACGCATTGCGAGCGCAATTGCTCGCGCACCGCCCGATGCGTCGGGCCGCTCGTCGGTGATACGGTACGCATCGCATGTCACTCCACATCCAGCTGCCTCCGCAAGAATGGTGGCGCCGCGCGCCATGGCCGTGCTTTCGCGTTCGAGCACCACGATGCCCGCACCTTCTCCGATGACGAACCCATCGCGGTCCCGATCAAAGGGGCGGCTGGCTGCTGTCGGTGCATCGTTCGCGCGGGAGAGTGTTCCTAGCATTGAGAAGCCGAGCACCCCCACGGGATTTACCATTGCGTCGGTGCCTCCGGCAAAAACGACGTCGGCGTCGCCCTGCTGTATCATGCGCATGCCCTGTGCGATTGCCTGTGTCCCAGACGTGCAGGCCGTGGTGACGGTGGAGTTTGGGCCGCGCGCGCCCTGCTGGATCGCCACGTGAGCGGCGGCGAGGTTCGGCAAGCCACGCAGACTCACGATCGGATTTACACGTCTTCCATAGGCGCGGGCGAATGCGGGTATGTCGAACTCGGACGTGTCATCCAGCCTGGCGGCCTCGATAATCGCCTTGGCCTGCGACGAGATCATATCCATATCCACCGGCCCCATGCCCCCCGCACCGATACACACGCCGATGCGCTCGGAATCCACATCGCGCGCATCCAATCCCGAGTGGCGACGTGCAAGCGCGGCGGCGACGACGGCGAATTGCGTCGCGCGGCTCATGTGTTTCACCATTTTTCGTGGAACTACGAAATCACCGACGCACAGTCGCGATGATGCAATCTCGGCTGCGATTTTCGTGTCGAAACCATCACAGCAGAAGGCGCTGATCGGCCCCACTCCGGATCGACCCTCGCGCAACGCTGCGGAGAAGGCCAGCGCCCCGATTGCGGTGGGCGCGACCACGCCCAGGCCGGTGATCGCTATGCGTTCACGCATGGGCGATCGCCGGATATTCACCGAGCCACGTGGCGATCATCTGCCGAAAAGCGATTTCGTACGAGGGCCCGATCAGCGAGCATGGCTCCACTAGCCGAAACGTCATGCGCGCGAGGGCGACGTCGTCTCCCTCACGTGTTGCGCGCGCGCGCACTCGCGCCACGTCGACTGCAAGTTCTTCGATCTCAATGTCGAGGAACAGCCTGTCGCCGGGTCGCGCAAAGGAGACAAAACGCGCGCGCTCGATGGAGGCCATGACGGCCATTCGGCGCTCATTCGCGCTTTTCCAGAGGAGAACGCCAGCGGTCTGCGCGAGCGCCTCCAGGAGAAACACTCCCGGCAACACGGGGTTCCCCGGAAAGTGCTCGCCCAGTGCCTCATCGCGCAGAGAGACGCACTTGATCGCACTGGCACATCGGCCCGGTTCGAGCGATACGATACGGTCCACGTGTGCGTGGTTCACTGGCGGTTCCTCAGTGCGCGGCCGCGGACCGCGGACGCGTGGCAGTGTACCTCTCTTCGGCGAAAGTCGCGGCCGCGTCCGGCACGTTGACGAAGCGCGCGAGCATGAGAGAGTCGGGCGCGTTGGCGGGGTCAAGGTGCAAACGATAGTAGCCTCTTGCGTGCACGAACACTGTGCGTGTCTGGCCGGCAGCAAGCGCCGGAGCCGGGAAAGTGAGTGTCGCGTAGTCAGCGGTACTCGGCATCCCATAGTACCGCTCATCGCTTGCGGCGAGATCCGGGAGGATGTTCGCTCCCGTGTTGGTTCGAGCTACTCGCGCCTCGACTTCGCGGACGCGAATGCCTGGAGCGGTATCGTAGGCGATTGCGAACGAGTTGAGCGCCCAGAAGCCGTACGGTGGGCGGATGCGAATGCGAAGCGAGTCCCCCTGAACATGGCGAAGGTCGAGCTTCACGACCCGGTCCGTGGCGAGAAACGGCCCCCCGCCGGTCAGAATGCCTCGGTCGACCCATCCCTGAGGCTCCTGCACGGAGAGCTTGAGCGCGTACAGTTCCTCTCGAAGGTTCCATTGGTGCAGGGCGGCTGCTGCTGCCACGTTCGTGTCGATGGTGGCGTACCAGTCGCGCAGCGCGGTCCCGCGGAGCTGGGAGAATTGACGAATCATTTGCGATCCCCACAGACCGGTCGACACTCGCGCGACAAGATATGCGCTCGTCGCTGTCCCCGGCCTCGCGAACGTCAGCGTGATTTCCTGCCGCGCGCCATGATTTCGTGTCGGCGGCACGACCGGTTCCCACACTGCGTGGTCAGTCGCTGCGAGCCACGGAAGCAGATCGTGCCCATCCAAGTCGCGCGCAGCGGTCGGAGCGCGAAGCGTTGTGAATCCGTAAAAGTGCCCAAACTCATCGGCTTTCACGGCGACGCCCGCTTCGTGATCGATCACGAGCAGTTGGAGCCGATTCGTATATTGAGTTTCATTCACCTCGTTAGTGACGAGTAAGCGGTACAGTCCATGATCGTTCACGAGCGAGGAAAGCTCGCCGTAGTCGTCGCGCTCGAGGCCGCGTGTGATGGCGCCGCCGTATGGCTCAGCATCGAAGACGTAGCGCGAGCCATCCCAGGAGTAGATGAACGGACACGACTGTTTGGTGGCGATCGCGACAGCGCGTATCACGCCGGCGATACCGACGACCGTGCCGATGACCGCGAGAGTGGTACGAACTGGGTCGATGGTTCGCAGCCACACGCGCTGCACGGAGTCTGCGGGGATGGCGATTGAGATCTTGTGTACTTCGCCGCGGATCGTGTCGTTGCGAAGTAGCGGACGCGAATCACCGTCGAACTTGATTTCTCGACCGTCGATCAACGTGACCTCGGCGATGTGATCCTTGCCAGGATCGCTCTCGTTTCGAATGTTGGCCATGTCAACAGCATGGTTGTTATGGCACGAGAGAATCACGGTGAGCAGTACCGACACCGCAAGGACGAAGGCGAAGCGCCCGGGGATCTTCATTGCACGCTGTCCGTTAGAGTGGCGCATCAAGCGTGCAGTCAGCGTCTGCCACTGCCGTCTGCGCGAGTGAACTACAGCGTAGTCGAGACGCGAGAAACGCGCATGGGAGCTTCATCCCACTCCCCGATTATTCCACGATGGTGCTACTGCGGGTTCAATGGGTGAGTGCAACCCGTCACAGATGGATGGGAGAAAGCTCCCATGCGCGAGTGAACGGTGAGCCCGATTGTTGATAGGAGAGAGCAGTTCATCCGACTCCCTCTGTCACGGAATCTCATGCCGCACAATCGCACGGTCGCAATATTCATCGCATCCATAGTCTCGACCGCGTGTGCCACCATCATGCACGGCTCTTCCCAGGACGTCGGCATCACATCCAACCCCACTCGCGCCATCGTTGCTATCGACAATCAGAATGCGGGCCACACGCCTTTCGTTGCGAGACTGTCACGGCGCGAAGCGCACGTCGTGCGCATCTCGGCCGAAGGATATGAGCCGGCCGAGCTGACGCTCACTCGGCATACATCGAACTGGGTGTGGGGGAACATCATCTTCGGTGGGCTCGTCGGTGTCGCCGTCGATGCGATCTCCGGCGGTCTCTATAAGCTTAGTCCCGAACAACTCGCTGCCTCGCTGACGACGCAGTCGGCGTCCGTCACCCCGGCGAGAAATGGATTCTACGTCGTGCTCGTTCCGCACGCAGATGCGAGCTGGACGTAGATCGGGCAGATGCGGCGCGTCGAAGCGATGGATGGCAACGGGCGATGACAACGTGGCGGTCAACAAGCATGCTAACCTCGACCATCGAAAGGAAAGCACCGCAATGCGAGTAGTGCGCAATCACCCTCCGGCAAGCATGCGCCTGGCGTCATTGGTTGCGCTCTCTGCTATTCTTTCGCTGGCCGCCTGCGGTGGCGATGCGTCGGGGCCGCATCCGCCTCCTCCAACGCCTCCGCCGCCGCCACCGGTCATGCATCGGATCGCTGTGAGAACCGCCGGCGGCCGCGGCGAGTTCTACGATCACACGACCAATGCCCTGTTCGTACCTCGCGGTGCGAACTACACCACACTTGCCACGCAGATCGGCTGGACTGGCAACTCGTTCGTCTATCACTCGACGTTCAACGTCGGAGCCTACGATACAACGGCCGTCGAGGCAATGCTCGCGCAACTGTCGCGCGACGGCTTCAATGTCGTGCGCGTTTTTCTGAATGGCTGTTGCGAGATCAACACAATCGCGAATCCCGCCGGTGGATTGTCGCGTCCCTATCTCGCCAACGTCGCGAACTTTATTGCGCGCGCGAAGGCGCACGGCGTGTGGGTGATCTTGACGACCGACGACATCCCGATGTTCGGCGGCTACGAGGAAGTCCTCTACCAGGCGTGCTGTGCAATCTTCGACGACGGCAACATGAACCTTTTGACACGCCAGGGTCTCACGGTACACGCGAAGATGTGGCACGACATCATCGCCGGATTGAAGTCGCTCGACGCCCCGCTGGAAGCCATCTTCGCGTACGAGCTGGTGAACGAACAATCGTTCGACCTACGATACCCTCCCCTTTCGCTGACGTCGGGAACTGTCTCGACAGGCAACGGCCAGTCATACGACATGTCTGACGCGCGGTCCCGACAGGCGATGATGGACGACAACCTCGTATACTGGAGCTCGCACGTGCGCGACACCATCGTCGCGCTGGATCCGGGCGCTCTCGTCACGATGGGCTTCTTTGTGCCTCAGGGACCGAGCCCGACGCGTATTGGAGATTATCGTCTAACTCGTCCCTATCCCGCGGTTGCGCAATCGAGCATCGATTTTGTCGATCTTCACGCATATCTTGGCGACCCTCTTTCCATTGATCAATACGCGGAGAACTTCGGCGAGGATGCATATACGGCGAAGCCGGTCATTATGGGAGAGTTCGGCGCACCGACTGCGGTCTACGGCAGCGCGAGCTCGGCGGCGGACGCGCTCGTTGCATGGCAGGTGGCGTCGTGCCAGCACGACTTCGCGGGTTGGTTGATGTGGACATGGGATACATACAACACCGTGGATGCCTCCCTGTGGACAATGACGAGCGGAGATTCATCTATCGAGAGGAGGCTCGCCCCGGTACATCGGCCGAGCGCGTGCACGGGATGAGCTTCACCCCGCCCCGTGCACCTCGCTCTGGTCCCCCACCGTCACCTGTCCTGTAATTCCCTCGAGCACGACCTCGTCCCCCACGAGTGACCCCGTGAGCTCGCAGTCCGAGATCCGGGACGTGCTTCCGATGATCGTATCGCGCAGCGTCGACCGCTCGACCACCGCGCCCGCCAGAATGGATACGTTGGGACCTACCGTCGCATTCGTGAGCGTGACGCCGTCTTCGATGTAGACCGGATCGATGATCTTCGACCCAGCGGGCACCACCGCCGGCCTCCTCGCCCGCCCGCGCTGCAACATTGCGTGATTGGTATCGAGCAGTGTGTCGAGCTTTCCCGCATCGTACCATCCGTCCACATCCACGACCTTGATCTTCGCGCCGTGATCGATCATGTACTGGAATGCATCGGTGAGGTAGTACTCGCCCTTGTTCGCGGGCTGCTTCATCACGTGCGAGATCCCCTCGTACAGGAGCTTCCAGTTCTTGATATAGTACAGCCCGATGTTCGCGCGCTTCGAGATCGGCGTCGACGGCTTCTCCACGATCTTCGTCATGAAGCCCTCGTTGTCCGTGAGCACGACGCCGAAGCGCTGATAGTCCTCTACCTCCTTCACCCAGATGATCCCGTCCGCATCGGTAGTGTGCACGAGCGAGAGGTCTGCATCGAAGATCGTATCGACGAAGATGATCAGCACCGGCTGATCCACGTACGGGCGCGCGAGATCGACTGCTGTCGCCGTGCCGTTCTGCACCGTCTGCTCGACGAACACCGCCGGGAAGTCGTACTCCCTGCGCGCGTATGCCTCGACCTTCTCCTTCAGATGCCCCGTGATGTAGACGATCTGCTCGATGCCGCCGAGCGATTTGAGGTCATCGAGGAGGTACGAGATGACGGGTTTGCCGGCAACCTTGAGCATCGGCTTCGGCGTGAGATGCGTGTGCGGGCGAAGGCGCGTTCCCTTCCCCGCGAGCGGAATGATCACTTTCATGGATTGCTCGTTCCTTCGCGGCCGTAGCGATCCGTCAGGCGGACCACGTCATCGAGCTCGGGCGTGGACGCTTCGAGGACATCGCAGTCGGTGACGGCTTCCATGTAATGAATGGTGTGAGGTGTGATTCGAAATGCATCGCCGACGCCCAGGTGCATGTCAGTCATCGTCTCTCCGATTTTTACCCAGTATTTGAGCTGCCCCGACAGGAGGTAGACCGTCTCGTCCTTCCGCTCGTGATACTGCACGGATAATGCGTGCCCCGCGTTGATGTGCAGGACTTTACCGACGTATCTATCGGTGCGTGCCCAGATGATCTCGTATCCCCACGGCTTGGGGACGCGGGTCACGTCGGTTGGGCCCGATGTGGGCGGCGGCGTAGTCATCGTGGGTGGATTCCGAAAAAAAGTAGAGTGCGACTGCCGCTGATCGCTAGAGCGGAAGAGTAGCTCACCAGAGGTCAGCGAACGAGAAGGTCCAGCGTAGCTTCACACGATCGTCGCTCTCCCCGCCACTGGGCGCGAGCGCGGGATCACGGACGTACAGCGGCACATCGAAGCGCACTGTGACCGCCTGGTCCCACAGCTGTGCTCGTGCGAGCGCTCCTGCCCCGGCATCGCCGAAGACGCGATCGCGGGCCCCCTCGAGCTGCCTCCCCACCGCGAGATCCGCGAAGGCGACCAGCTCCACAGTCGGGATCACGGACTTCGGCCGCGCATGCACCGCGGTGGCTGCGAGCTCCCCGTTCACTGCTCCCACCCTATCGACGATCACGAACGGCGAGTAGCCACGTAGCCCGGCTCCGCCCGGGACTACGAAGTGCACGTCCTGCCGCGCGAAGAGCGCATCGCGCCCGCGCACGAAGTCGTTGGTGTACGTGTCGGTTGCGTCGAGCGATGCGATCCCGATCGACCGCTGTAGCGGCGCGTCACGGCTCGCCCCCGCAAAAAGCCGGATCTTGTGCGAGAACGCATCGCTCGTGCCGAACGTCCCGGCGCTGGTGACCTCCGCCTCCGCTCGCTCGAACGCGTGAGTGGTCCCCCCGCCGACCTCGCGATCGAGCCCCGCGAATCCCCTCACCCGCGCCCGGATCGACTGCGGTAGCCGCGAGCGCCAGATGAATTCCGCGTTCACATCGTAGACGTTCTCCGGCCGCCACCGGGTGAAGTCCAACCATCGATCGTCGTACGGACGCGTCGCATCGAAGCCGAGCAGGAGATGCTCCTGCGGACCGTTCGCGTAGAGAAAGGGGCTCAGATTCCACTCTTTCTTGAGCTCGACCTTCGTGATCCCATCGAGCACCCAGACGCCCGCGCTCACGCCGACCAGCGGCCGATCGCGGAACGGGATCGTGGGATTCGAGAACGTCAGCCATCCCATGAGATGCTCAACGCGCTTCGCTCCGTCCGGCAGCTGCGACGAGATCGCGAGCCCGAGCTCGCGCTTGTCCCACGCCACGTCGCCCACCGTCGCGTAGTTCGAGCGCATCCTTACCGCTCCCGTGAATCCGCCGGGACCGGTGTACCACGCAACGGGGCCGATCGCGACGAGTTGCCGGCTCCGATCCGTCTGCGCGAGGAAGGGCCAGTCGGGCACGAACACCCTCGCGCGCCCGTCGAGCGTGCTCCCCAAGACGTTGTTGCGGCGATCCCAGTCCTCGGTCGATCGACGAGGATCCAGCAATACGGACACGGGCTTTTCCGCCGTCCGAATCTCCACCCACTGATCGTCGAGCATTGGGTCGGCGCGCACGATCGTCCACCCGCTCGAGCTCCACACTCCAACTGGCATCGCATGGCGATACTCGCCACGGCGAACGATTCGCGCGCGCGTGAGCCAGGCTCCCGAGTCGACCTTCCTCCCCACATCCACGAGCGCGTAATCGACGAGCCCCGTATGGTGCACCCACTGCTCGAAAAACCAGTCGAGCGTTCGCCCCGACACACGCTCCGCACTCGCGCGCATCGCCAGCTCGTCCACGTGCTTGAACTTCCATCGCGCGTAGTAGTCGTGCAGAAACGCCGTGAACACGCTGTCGCCGAGCATGTCGCGCAGCATCCCGTACATCATGTCGGGACGCGAGTACACGGCCGCCTGATACAGTCCGAACTCGTTGAACGTGTGCGACGCCGGCTCGGGCGCCTGTGCTCGGCCCAGCAGATCCACGCCGAGCAGCTGCATCGAGCCTCGATCGTCCGGGAGCATGACGTGCGCGTGCGAACGATAGCCGTGTACGGGCGGTCCGGTCTTCCGCGGCGCACGCACGCTCGTGTCCTGGGGCGTACCACCGATGCGCCACTCGCTCTGATAGGTCGTGAGCCCCTCGTCCATCCACCCTTCGCGCCACTCGTTGTTCGCGAGCATCCCGTAGCTGTAGATGTGCCCCACCTCGTGCGACACCGTCCCTTCGCTCACCCGCTCCCCGTACATCGCCAGCATCGGAAATTCGGTGGCGCCGGGATCGAGTCTGATCAACCCCGTGAGCTGCGGATACGCGTACGGACCGTAGATTTTTTCGAGAAATTCGAGCGCGTGCTCGTTCCACTTCACGAAGCCCCCCTTCCCTGTCTTCGCGAGCGCCGTTGGTGTGATGAGCACGTGGATCGGAATCGCACCGCGGTACAGCGCGCCCTCGTAGCGGAACTCCGGATCGGTCGCCCATCCGAAGTGGTGCACGTCGCGCGCGTAGAATCGCACCGCCTTCTTCCCCGCCGGCACCGCCGGCAGCGACGTGTCCACCGCGCCGTAGGCATCGCGATCGAGATGCACCTCGCCCCACACCCTCGCCTTCACCCATCCCGGGTCCCCCGCCACCGGAACCCCCGTCGCGCCGACCACCTGATCGCTTGCGAGAATCAGCGTCACGTCGAACGATCCGAACTCCCCATACATCTCTCCGTTCGGTATGAACGGCTGCGCCTCCCATCCGCCGCGATCGTACACCGCCACCTTCGGGTACCATTGCGAAAAGTCGTATTTCCGCCCCTTCCTCCCCTGCCGCCGGTAGACGGTCGCCGACGGACGCGCATCCCATGCGAACGCGACGATCGCCGAGTCCCCGGGCGCGAGCGGTGCCGACAGTGCGAATCGAGCGATCGTGCTGTCGGGCGCAAACGGATACGTCACCGTCACTGGTGCGCCGTTGACGGTTGGAGCCGCGGTAAAGCGTTCGTAGCCGAAATCCGGATCCTTCAGCCGTTGAAAGCGCACGCGCCCCTCGCGCTCGTCCGCCGCGCTCCATCGCGAGCCTGGACGAAACGCGTTCAGCAGCTGTTGCACGCGCATCTCGCGCAGCGTATCCGGCGAATGATTCACATAGGTGAGCGTCGCCCGTCCGTGCAGCAGCTGCGCGGCTTCGTCGAGCTCGGCCGTGATTCGATAGTCCGCGCGCTGCTGCCAGTAGCCGACCGTATCGCCACCCTGCGGCGACACGGTCTGCGTCACGCTCTGCTGCAGCGCGAAGATCAGCGGAATGAATGCGAGCATATCAGGGGATGAAAACACGAACGCGGCGCCCGGGAAAGGGCGCCGCGCTTTTCGTACGGGCGAGCGAGGGAAAGACGATCAGCTCGCGCGCCCCAGCATCTGGCCGCGAAGATTCTCGAGTCGGCGAACGAGCGACCCATCCATCACCGTATCGCCCACGCGCGCGATCACGCCACCCAGAATCTCCGGCTTGACGACGAAGTGCGGAACGACGCGCTTGCCGGTGATCGTCCCGAGCTGCTTTTCAACGCTCGCGCGCATCGCGTCCGACGGCTCGCTCGCGACCGTGACGCGCGCGTGCACGCGCCCCTGTAGCTCGTCGACGATCAGCGCGTACTCCGTGGCGATTTGCGGAATGAGGTGCTGGCGGCGATTCGCGATCACGGCGCCGAAGAAGCGCACGAAAAGCCGCGGCAGGCGATCCTGGAACGCCTTCGTGATGATCTCGACCTTTCCCTTGACGCTCACCTTCGGCGACGCCAGGAAGTTCGCCACCCGCGAATCGCCCTCGAGCGAGTCCGCGATCTCGGTGAGCGTTGCGCCCCAGCCATCGAGGTCACCCGCGCGCTGCGCGAGCGACACGAGCGTCTCGGCGTAGTTCCGGGCAATCGTCGGCTCACGCATTACTTCTTCGCCCCCACGGGCTCGATCGACGCAAGGAAGCTTTCGACCACCGCGCGATTGGTCTCGACGTCCAGATTGCGCTCGATGACCTTCCCGGCGGCGCGAACCGCGAGCTCCACGGTCACCTTCCGAAGCTCCACCATCGCGCGCTCCTTTTCGGCCGTGATCTCGGCGCGCGCGCGCTCGAGGATCGACTGCTGCTCCTTGTGCGCCTGCTCGACGATGTCGGTGCGGACCTTCTCGGCGGTCGCGCGCGCGTCGGTCATGATCTTCTGCACTTCGTCGCGCGTGGCGTCGAGATTCTTCTTGTGCTCGGCGAGGAGCGCGGCGGCCTCTTCTCGATCCTTCTTCGCGGCGGCGATTGCGTCGGAGAGAGTCTTCTCGCGCGCTTCGACGGCCTCGAGGATCTTCGGATACGCCTTCCACCAGAGAATTCCGAAAGTGACCGCGAAGATCAGGAGCGTCCAGATCATCAGGCCGCCGCTCGGCGTCAGCAGCCCTCTTGGCGCCTCCGCTTCCTGTGCCGCGAGCGGAAGCGCTGTGACGATCGACGCGGAGAGAGCTATAGGCAGCTTGCGCATTGTCATTCTGGAATGAGTGGTGACGATGGCGCGCCGCACCCCGGGGCGCGGCGGCCGATCGGTCAGACTAGAACGTGAACTTGCTCTGAATCAGGAACGTGACGACGATGGCGAACAGCGCCGCGCCTTCGATCAGCGCCGCGAGGATAAGACCAGCGGTCTGAATCTGTCCAGCGCGCTCCGGCTGACGAGCCATCGCTTCGGCGGCCTGGCCACCGATGCGGCCGATGCCGAGACCGGCACCGATAACGGCAACGCCCGCGCCGAGACCGGCACCGAACATTGCCCACGCGCCCGTATACTCCTTCGTGTAGCCCGCAGCTGCCTGAAGCATTGGAAGAATAGCGTGCATTGTCTTGCTCCGAATGAACGTGAACTTCTGCTGCTCGCGCCCGAAAGCTGGAGCGCTGCTCGTCAACGAGACCCGGGTCTCAACGAGCTTCCCCGGTCGCTCGACCGGGTACGAAATCCCATGCGCTGAGCAGTGCGCGCGGGGCGAAAACACGAGGGAGCGCTAGTGCGCACCCTCGCGGATAAGACCGATGAACACGCTGGCGAGCAGCGTGAAGATGAACGCCTGGAGAAACGCAACGAAGAGCTCGAGCATGCTGATCGCCACGCCCATCGTGATCGGGGCCAGTGCGATGAAGAAGCTGCCGAAGGTGAAGATCAGGCTGATGAGCGCGAGAAGCACGACGTGTCCGGCCGTCATGTTCGCGAAGAGACGGATCGCAAGCGCAAACGGCTTCGTGAACTTTCCGATGATTTCCACGGGCGTCATGATCAGCGTCATCGGAAGCTTCATGATGAGCGGCTGGTCGGAAGGCCAGTAGACGATCGTCTTGATGTATCCTGCGCCCTGCGCTTTGATGCCGGCCGCTTCGACGACGACGAAGGTGATGAGCGCGAGCGTTGCCGTGACCGAGATATTCCCCGTCGCCGTCGAGCCGTAGGGGACGAGCCCGAGGAGATTCGCGAAGAGAATGAAGAAGAACAGTGTCAGGCCAAAGGGCACGTACGCATTGCCGTGATGCCCCACATTCGGGAGAATGACCTCATTCCGGATATAGAGGACGATCGACTCGATGGCGCCTGCAAAGCCGTGCGCGTGACCAAGGTGCGCGGTCTGCCGCTGATTCGACGCCGCCGCGGGAATCATCACGCCGATGCAGAGAAGCGCCGTGAGCAGCAGGAAGACAACGTGCTTCGTAGGTGACATGTCGATCTCGACGCCGCCGATATGGAACGGCTTCCAGCGCGGCAGCTGTACTTCGCCGACGAACGGAACTTCGAGCTCGTGCGAATCGGTGATGTGCGGAGTGATTATGTCGACCTTGCTCGACGGCGCCGTGACGTGATCGCCCCCCGCATCGATCGTCGGCTTCGACTCCTGCGCGCCCAGCGGCGCTGCGAGGAGGAGCGAGAGCGTAAGAAAAAGCGAACCCAATTTCATGACTTGAGCAGCACCGGTTCGAACAGCGTGGAAACGAAGAAGTAGGCAGCGAGGCTCACGAGGGCCGCGCTCATTGGCAGCGCGAGCACCCTCACGAACACCAGCGTGTAGATCGCGAGCACACCGAAGCGAAGCAACATCCCGAGCCCCCAGCCAGCCACCACGTTCGTTGCCGCCCATGCCCGCGCGACCGTGAACGAGATGAGCTGCACTACGAAGGCGATCGCCGCGCTGACCACGAGCGCGTGCCGGTCAGCTGCAGTGGGAAAAGCGAACGTGAGCATCCACGCAATTAGCGCTATCACGACCAGAGAGATCATCGCGAAGATCGCCATCTTTTTCATCCGGCGCCATTGCCACGATTGGCAGCCATGATCTTCCGATAGAAGCTGTAGAAGCCGGCGCCGGCGCCCACGAATACTCCCAGCATCAAGAGCCACGGCGCCGTACCCAGCTTTGCATCCAGCCACTTCCCGATGTACAGAAAGAGGAGAATGGAAACGACGAACTGCACTCCAGCGCCCGCAAACGACGCGGGGGACGGACCGCTGTTGCTCTCGCGCGCAGAAACGTCGTCGTCAGCCATTTCTCGCGGTGAATTTACCCGCTTGTGAAATTTTTCGCAAGGAATTCAAGGAGGTCGCCGAACAATACCCGAAGACTTGGGGCTGAGCGTGAAAGTCCTTCACTCTTCTGGACTTAGCGTTGCGAAAACAGTTGTCCCGGCGTCGCTCTGTCGATAACTTGGCTCGAGTCACTGTCGTGACGCCTCGCTCCCCCACGCCCTTCGCTCGGCCATTCAAAAATGACGCGCCGCTCGCTGACCTGGATTCTCGCCATCGCCGCCATCGCCCTTGCCTGCGGACCACACGCCCGGCACGGAGACGGAGATGCCCACGCGAGCGCTCCGGGCGCGCCGAAAGTCGCCGAGAATTTCCTCACCGACACGTCGCTCGCCGCCTCGGCGAAAGTCTCCGTCGGCAGCACCGTCAATCTCTCGCTACAGGTCACGAACCTCGCCAAACACACGGTCGAGGTGAATTTCCCCAGCGGACAGACGCATGAGTTCCTCATCGTCGACGCGCTCGGCGCAGAGGTATGGCGATGGAGCACGGGGCACATGTTCACGCAGGCGCTGCAGAATCGCGAAGTCGATGCGAACGAAACGCTATCGTTCCGCGAGCAGTGGGACTCGCGCGGCCATCACGGCAAGTTCAGCGCGGTCGCGACGCTCAAGAGCAGCAATCATCCGGTAGAAGAGCGAGTCGACTTCGTTCTCCCGTAGCTCCGCCGTCAGCTCCCCTTCTGGAACAACAGCGCGAAAGACGCACGGTCGGAATCGAGGAAGCCACCGGGAAGCGTCACGGTGAAGCTGTCCGTCTTCGCGCTCGCAGTGTAAGTCGCCCCGCCCAGCGTCGTCGACGTGAAGTGCAGGGTCGACCCCGACTGCGTGTACGTTCCCGCATCGTTGACCACGGTGCTCGCGTTTCCATCCTCGGTGCCCGTCCCCGCCACCGCGTAGGTGTTGTTCGCGTTGAGCGTGGCCGTCACCGAGTTGATGACGATCACGTGCTCACGTCCCTCCGGCACCGAAAACGGAAGCGGCGACTCATCCACGCTGCGCAGGAAGTACGTACCCGGCACATTGGTCGGGCCTGTGGGTGTGTCGCTGCCGCACGCCGCGGCGAGGGAGAGCGAGGCGCCGATCGCGAGTGCGAACAGCGGTCTCGCAAAGCGGGGGCGAGAGCGGCGCGGGGCATGTGTCATCGTCGATTCCTGTCCTGTCGTGATAGCTCACCTCATTACACGACCCGTGCCGCTCTCGTTCCCCGCGAGTCGACTACTGTTTGGTGAAGACCATGTCGAAGTGCGCATCGGTCGACCCCACGAACTGCCCGGGAACCGACGCTCGGAACGTCGAGCCTACGAGCGCGGCGATGTAGTCGACGCCGGTCGAGCTGTGGAAGGTGAACGTCGAGCTCGTGATCGACCAGTTCCCGTGATCCTGTCCCACCTGTCCCGCAGCCGCGTTCACCGTTCCCGTGAACGTGATTGTGTAAGTGTTGTCGGAATTGAGATCCGCGACCCCCGAATTGATGACGGCGTCGCGCGACGATTCCGGCACCGTGAACGGGAGCGCTGCATTCTCCACCGTCGTGAGCGCCCAATTCTGATCGAGATTGAGAAGATCGCTCCCGCACGAGGCGAGCGTCATCGAAAGCAGCAGTGCGGCGAGAATCGACTGCGCCAGGCGTGACATCGTACGGGGCATGGCTCTTCTCCAGTGAGGCGGACACGGCGCGCGGAATCCAGTGCGATCCCGAAACGGTGTCACGCGTCGCTGGCAAACGCAACTGCGAAAACCGCCGGCGATGCTCGATTGCACCGCCGGCGGCTCGATTCAGATCCCCTGCGCCGATTACATCGCCTTCGAGAAGACCAGCACGAACGACGGATTGGACGAGCTCACGAACGCTCCGGGGATCGTCGCGCTGAACGTCGAGGACGTTGCAGCGGCCGTGTACGTCGCGCTGTAAGTGGTGCTATGGAATGAGATCGTCGAGCCGGAGACAGTGTACGTGCCCTGATCAGCAAGGATCGTTTCCGATCCGCCGCCATTGGCGCTCCCGGTGGCGTTGACGGTGTAGCTCGCGTTACTCTGGAGATTCGCCGTTGCGGCATTGATGATGATGTGCTGCGATGAGTTCGGGAACGTATACGGCAGCGAGCCGCCCCCCACCGACGTCAGCGTATATCCGCCGGACACGTCGCCCGGGCCCGTCGGGGTGTTGCTGTTGCTGCCGCAGGCGGCAACCAGCGCAACGAGTGCGACGAGCAGAGCGGGGCGTGCGAGTCGAGCCACTGATTCGATCACCGACACCATTTGTCATTCTCCGACGACGATGTGAAGGGAGGCCGGTGCGCGCCCGAGTGGCGCATCCGCTCTCCTCATGAGAAGGCGCAAAGATACTGGGCCCCGGCTCACGAAAAGCACAAAGTCCCCTTCGCGCCCTACTCCGCGGCCGTTAGTTTCGCAGAGACCTTTACTCGCCCCCCTCTCGCAAGCGCAATGACCAACGCGACTTCCGGCACCGACGACCTCGCGCTTCTCGACGACCTGGCGCGCGCCCACAAGCAGCTCGTCGCGCAGATCGGCCGTCGCATCGTCGGCCAGCACGCCGTAGTCGACAACATTGTCGCAGCGCTGCTGAGCGGCGGGCACGCGCTGTTGGTCGGGGTGCCGGGGCTCGCGAAGACGCTGCTCGTGCGCACGGTGGCGGAGGCGCTCGACCTGACGTTCTCGCGCGTGCAGTTCACGCCGGACCTGATGCCGAGCGATATCACCGGCACGGAGATGCTCGAAGAGGATCAGGCCACGGGACGCCGCAGCTTCAAGTACGTGCAGGGCCCGATCTTCGCGAACGCAGTGCTCGCTGACGAGATCAACCGCGCGCCACCGAAGACGCAGGCCGCGCTCCTGCAGGCGATGCAGGAGCACGCCGTCACGGCGAGCGGACAGACGCATGCGCTCCCGGAGCCGTTCTTCGTGCTCGCGACGCAGAATCCGATCGAGCAGGAGGGAACGTATCCGCTCCCCGAGGCGCAGCTCGATCGCTTCATGTTCGAGCTGCACGTCGGCTACCCGACGCTCGAGGAGGAGGAGCGTATCGTCTCGACGACGACAGGCGACGACACGCTCTCGATCAAGCCCGTGCTCACCGCGGCGCAGCTCGCGAAGCTGCAGCATCTCGTGCGCCGCCTCCCCGCGCCCCCCACGGTCGTACGCTACGCGGTGACGCTCGCGCGCTCCACTCGCCCCGACACTCCCGAGGCTACGGCAGACGTCCGTAAATACGTGAGCTGGGGCGCCGGACCGCGCGCGTCACAGTATCTCGTGCTTGGCGCCAAGGCGAAGGCCGCTATGGATGGACGCTCCGTTCCAGATCTCGACGACGTACGCTCGATCGCGGACTCGGTGCTCAGGCATCGCGTGGTGCTGAACTTCCAGGGCGAGGCGGAAGGGCTGAGTGTGAGCAAGTTGATCAGGCTCGAGGAGTAGGCTGGCAGTTCAGCTCAGACCGATTTTGTATCGAACAGCCGTATCGTGACATCGGTCGAGCCGCGCAGCAACCATTGCAGCGCCACCGCCGCACCTTGCGGTCACGCCCCCTGAAAGAGCCCGATAATGTTTGCCTCCGCATCCTTGACGGTTGCGACGATATTTCCCCCGCCCACATTCTTTGGCTCCTCCACCCCGTGCGCACCGAGCGCGGCGAGCCGCCTCATACCCTAATCGATGTCGGCGACGTGCCAGAAGGCGACGGAGACCATCATTCCCCGCGCGTGACCGTTCGGGTCTAACCCGATGTCGTGCCCGCCGGCATTGAACGCGACGTAGTAGGGCTGATCGACGTACGGCGCGACGCCGAGCAGCGAGGAGAACAATTCTGTGCTCTTCGCGATGTTCTTCACTGGATAGATGATGGTCTTCATGCCTTCACTCATGGGAATCCCCCTCGACTGGTCGTACGTGAATGTGCCCGTCACATCGGCGGAGCAGCGTGTGTCTCGATCATCTGCGCACGCGCGAGTCACGCCGCGAGGATGCGCTCGAACTGCACGCGCCGAACGAGATGCCGGGCGCGGAGTGCGCGGACGATCCTCATCGCGAGCTCGAGCTCGCCGACTCGATGAGCCTTGCGCTGATCGTGGTGCTGCAGACGCTCGCGCCGGCCGAGCCGTGGCGTTCGTGCTGCACGACATGTTCGATCTTCCGTTCGATGAGATCGCGTCGATCGTGGGCCGCACCCCTGCGGCCGCGCGTCAGCTGGCGAGTCGCGCACGGCGCCGAGTGCAGGGCGCGGACGCGAAGGTCGGTGCGAGTGAGCTATGGTGCGCAGGCCGAAACGCGCGGAGCCGCGGCCGTCGCGAAAAGATTCGCGGGGCACGCGCAGGCCGCGATGCTCGCGCTCATCGATGGCGCACCGGGCGCCGCGTGGGCGCCGGCCGGCAAGGTGCGTGTGCTCTTTGGATTCGCGATCGAGGATGGGAGGATCGTCGCGATCGAGCTCATCGCGGCCCCGGAGCGGTTGGCCGCTCTCGAGCTGGAGATGGTCGAGGAATGATCGAGCGAGTCCTCGCACGACCCGCGTGATCCCGCTAGTTCGCTCCCGGCATCGGATGCACCTCGCTGGTGAGCCAGCGCCGCCACCACGGCGCGTGCTCCTCCGCAGCCATCGCCTTCTCCGCCGCAACACGCCACGCATCGCGCATCGCCGTCGCATCCGCGAAGCGATCCTCGGGAACGGCGGCCAGCCCCTTCCTGAGCCAGTCCGCGACATCGGGCGCGATCCCCGAGAGATCGACGTCGCCTGCGAGCTCGCGCGCGAGAATCAGGCGTCCGTCGCCCGTGCCGAAAGGCGGCCTCCCCGCGAGGAGGAAGTAGGTGATCGCCGCGATCTCGAAGCAGTCGACCGGTGAGCCCTGCGTCTCGCCGAGGAGCTGCTCGGGGGCGGCAAACTCCGGCGTACCCGTGGTGCCGCTCAACTCCTCGCCGGGAATCTTCGCGACGCCGAAGTCCGCGATCCGCCAGCGGCGATAGCGGTCAATGAGAATGTTCTCGGGCTTGAGATCCCGGTGGATGATCCCGCTCGCGTGTGCGGCGGCGAGTCCGTCGAGCACCTGATCGATCTGCACCGCGATGTCCGCGATCGTTCGCGGCCCCGACCGGGCCACGAGATCGGCGAGCGAGCCTCCCTCGGCCAGCTCCATCGTGTACCACGCGACGCCGCCACTCGAGTCCCAGTCGTAGATCGGGACGATCGATGGATGCGCGAGCTGCGCGGCGAGCTGCGCCTCGCGGCGGAAGCGGTGGACTGCGTTCTCGTCGCGCGAGACTTCCGGATGGAGCATCTTGAGCGCGACCTCGCGCGCGAGCGAGAGATCGCGCACGCGCCACACCGAGCCGAAGGTACCGGAGCCGAGTCGTCCGATCACTTCATAGTCCTCGCCGGTTGCCCAGCGGAGTCGCGCCTCTTCACTCTCCCCGGGCCCTCGCATCGCGGCCTGCATGGAGCCGCTCGTGAACATCGACGTGTGGCTGCCCACGGCGCGGTCGAGCTCGCGCAGCATGGCGGCGATCGAGTGGAAGCGTTGGCCGGGCTCGCGCTTGAGAGCGCGGGCGAGAACCTTGGCGACGGAGACGGGAATGTCGGGGCGCACGAGCGTGAGCGGGGGCAGATCGCGCGGCGGGTACTCGCGCGTGAAGGCCGCGAAGGCCGTTGCCGCGAGCTGCCACTGATCGCTCTCTGGGGTCGGCATCCAGTGGACGCCGTCCGACTCGGGGGGCGCGGGCGTCCAGCGCGGATTCGGCGTGAGACCTTCCGGGAGATCGTTACGAGGGACACTCCACTCCCAGCCAAGGAGCCAAATGCGCCCCGTGGGGGTGACCCAGCTGGTCTCGGCCGAGATAGCGCCGTGTACGGAGCCCCCGGAATGCATGTAGGCGAGGCCAGACCCCGCGGTGCGCAGATACTGCAGCACGAACGCGAGATCCTCGGCGCCGGTCCGAGAGAGGCGAGACCAGAGCGTTTCCCCCGCGATCCAGCGGCGCAGGTACCCCGGGCCGCGCTGGAGCTGCTCATTGCGCGGCCAGTAATAGTAAGTGGTGGGGATGGCCGGGTGATTCAGATGGGCGAGGCTGCGCGCTTCCGCGTAGAGCCACGATTCGTGATCGCCGTCTAGGGAGCTGACGAGGGAGAGCGAGCGCCCGAGTAGATCGACGACTTCCTGGTAGTGACGGTGCTCGCCTTCGACGCCTTCGGAGCCCCAGCTCCAGCCAACCGGCAGTTGCCAGTTGGCGAGGTGCTGGGGCAGCTTGTTCGTGACGCGGTCGCGAAAAGGGCGGTCGGTGGTGGCCATGTATGCAGAAATCAAGGACTTACGAGTTGCGCGCGGGTCTCGGACGATCAGAGCGCAAAAGGAGATGTTCAGGGATGTCTGACAGCACGCCTACAATAACATACGAGTCTCTTTATCAGGACGTTCCAATTCCGGCGCGCGCCACCAGGGAGGCGGCGGGCTACGACGTGTGCGCCTATCTGATCGGGCGAAGCGTGCGCGTCTCTGACGGCGTGCATGTGCGGGAGCGCGCGAGCGATGAGGCGCATCGGCTGCATCTGAATGCGGGAGAGGTCGCGCTCGTGCCGCTGGGGTTCAAGGCGCGGCTGCCGGATGGTTATGAGGCGCAGGTGCGGATCCGCAGCTCGATCGCGTTCAAGCGGGGGCTGATCATCCCCAATGGGCCGGGGACGATCGACGCGGATTATCCCGACGAGTGGATGGTGATGCTGAAGAACGACTCGCCGCGGGGGGTAGTGATCGAGCATGGGGAGCGGATCGCGCAAATCGTGCTTGGGAGGTACGAGGTGCTCCCGTGGGAGGCCGGGGTGGTGGGGCTGAGCACCGACCGCACGGGCGGCATCGGAAGCACATGAGACGTGCGTCGGTGCTGCACGTCGTCATCGCACTGAGCGCGACACTCGTCGCGGCGCCGTTTCGCGCGCAGGGCGCTCAAGTCCGCGGCGCTCACGCCGGCACGACTGCCGACACGGCAACTGCCGCGCGCGTCCGAGAGGAGTTCGTGCATGCGTGGACCGGCTACAAGCGCTACGCGTGGGGGCACGACGAGCTGCTGCCGTTGAACAGGAGCTATCACGACTGGTACGGTGAAGGACATTCGCTGCTCATGACACCAGTCGATGCGCTCGACACGATGATCCTGATGGGGCTGATGGACGAGGCTCGCGAAGATCGAGAGCTCATCGCGACCACGCTCTCGTTCGATCAGGACATCTATGTGAAGAATTTCGAGATCACCATTCGACTGATGGGTGGATTGCTGAGCGGCTACCAGCTGAGCGGGGACAAACGCCTTCTGGCTCTGGCCGACGATCTCGGCACACGACTCCTTCCCGCATTCGATTCGCCAACGGGAATGCCGTACATGTTCGTGAATCTGAAGTCGGGCAAGGTGCGCACTCCGCGCACGAATCCGGCCGAGGTGGGGACGCTGCTGCTGGAATTCGGGACGCTGAGCAGGCTGACCGGGAAGCGCATCTACTATGACAAGGCGAAGCGCGCTGTGGTCGAGCTGTACGCGCGTCGCTCGCCGCTCGGCCTTGTGGGCTCGTGGATAAATGTCGAGACCGGAGCGTGGACGGACAGCAGCGCTCACATCAACAGCGGAATCGATTCGTACTACGAGTATCTGCTGAAGGCGTGGCTTCTGTTTGGCGACGAGGACTGCAAGCGGATGTGGCAGGCCAGTGTGGCATCCGCGAACCGGTATCTGAGTGAGGAAACGCCTAGCGGTTTGTGGTACGGTGAAGTG
Organism: Gemmatimonadales bacterium; assembly: GCA_038239265.1. Lineage (GTDB taxonomy): Bacteria > Gemmatimonadota > Gemmatimonadetes > Gemmatimonadales > Gemmatimonadaceae > FEN-1250. The sequence continues at coordinate 38,653 of JBBSEY010000005.1, forward strand.
AACATGAATAGTGGGACGCGGCTGACCAGTCACTTCGAGGCGCTCGCGGCGTTCTTCCCCGGCACGCTCGCGCTCTCGGGGAATCTCGATCGCGCGCGACGACTGCAGACCTCCACGTACAAAATGTGGACGACGTTCGGCGTGGAGCCGGAAGCGATCGACTACCGCTCGATGACGATCGTCGACGATGGGTACGAGCTGCGCCCGGAGATCATCGAGTCGGCGTACTACCTCTACCGCTTTACGGGCGACGATCGATATCGGGCGATGGGTCGCACATTCCTGCGAGATCTCATCGCCTGCTGTCGGACCGATATCGGGTACGCGTCACTAAGCAGCGTTTCGAAGCGCACGCAGCGCGACGCAATGGAAAGCTATTTTCTCGCGGAGACGCTGAAGCATTTGTACCTGGTCTTTGCGCCGCCCGGCACTGTGAATCTGCGCAACCACGTGTTCAACACGGAGGCTCACCCGCTGGCAAAGAGGACAGGGAGTGTTGATTAGAATTTTCTAATGCTCGCTGCTGAGTTTGCCTTCTTCCGCCGAGGCCGGAAACAGATAGAGTAAACGTGAAGATTCCTTGATGACGGAACGCTGACGCACGGCTCTAGCCATGTCAGAGGCTGGTCAGGAGGGCTCGTACAACGGGAGAATGGCGCATGCTTCGGTTGAAGAGCTTGGGTGAGTGCGCGATCGAAGCGGGGGACACCAACGTGCCGCCAGCGGCGGAAACCATCTTCGCCTTGGCACTCTACCTCATCCTGGAAGCGGGGCGAGCGGTCGGCCGCGATGAGTTGGGGCCGCTCCTGTGGCCACATGTGTCGGAGGCGCAAGCGCAGCATGGGTTGCGACAGGCGCTGTACAGGCTGCGTTCCTTCGGCGTGGAGATCGCGACTCAGCGCTCGGCCCTCATGCTGCCGCCGGAGTGCTGCACCACTGATTTCGTCGAGTTGCTCGCGCCGCAGACTCTCGCGGCCCAGGAAGCGCTCGCCGATCGGATAAACGGCACCTTCCTCCCGGGCTATCGTCCTCAACTCTCCGAAGCCTTTGCAACGTGGGTCGAGCGTAAGCGTGACGTCGTCCACTCGGCGGTGGCGCGCACGCTGATGGGAGGGATGCAGGCAAAGAAGCGTGTGAGCGATTGGAGCCGCGCGGAAAAGTTGGCGCAGATGTGCCTGAGCATCGATCCGCTCAACGAGGAGGCGACGCTCACGGTGGCGGAGGCGGCAGCGCTGGGTGGGAGCAAGACGAAAGCGCTGTCGATACTGAATCACTATCTCGAGGACATTGGCGAAGGGGCAGGAGAGATCAAGCTGCCCGCAGTTTTGCTGCGGCGACGAATTTCGGAAGCGTATCGGGACAACGTGTTCCCGGTGCGCGACGCGCCGTTCGTCGGTCGCGAGGCGGAGATGGCGGAGCTTACGCGTGCGCTGGCGAAGGCACAGAGCGGCCACGGGAGCGCGTATGTAATCACTGGCGAGCCGGGAATTGGCAAAACGCGGCTATTGTCGGAATTCACGCGCGTCGCTGCGCTGCAGCGGCTGCACATCGTGCGCGTGGGCTGTCAGTCGCACGACGTGCGGCGGCCGCTGTCGGTGTTTGTGGATCTCGTGCCGAAGCTGCTGGCGCTGCCGGGGGCGCTGGGGTGTTCGCCGGAGTCTATGCAATATCTGCGACGACTTGTCTCGCACGATCCGGAAGAAATGAAGAATCGAGACCAAGTGGAACAGCCGGGTATCGCCTACGAGAGCGCACGTAGGGGAATCCTTGATGTACTCGACGCCGTCACCGCCGAGCGAAGCGTGCTCTTGGAGATCGAGGATGCGCAATGGCTTGATGCACACTCTTTTCGGCTTGCGGAAGAACTCAGCAATTGGCTCGGCACTCGTCGTCTTCTCCTCGTCATGACCTCGCGTTCTTCAGAGCTCACTCGTGAGAATATTTCACGAATGCAACTTCGTCCCCTAGCCTCGAAAGCTGGAAGCGTGGTAGCGAGAGCACTTGTTGAGGCAACGATTGTGGAACGAGATGACTTTATTAATTGGTGCGTTTTGTCTTCTGGCGGCAACCCGTACTATCTGATCGAATTGCTTCGCGATGGAAGGCGCGAACGAGGCCAGTACTCGCCGTCCGAGACGCTCACTAGGCTACTGCAGAATCGGGTTCAAGTCCTGGGCCGCGATGCGCGTGGCATCTTGGAGGTATGCTGCATACTCGGCAAACACTCCACTATGGCACGCCTGGAATCGTGCATGGAAATATCTAGGCCGTCCCTGCTTCGCGCCTTGGAAGAACTCGATGCTGGCGGAATGATAGACACCGACGAATCGCGCGTCGTGAGCAAGCACGACCTTCTCTCATCAGTTGTGCTTTCTCAGATGAGCGGCGCAGTCAAAGTGATGCTGCATCGCTTTGCCGCTGAACGATTGGGAAGTGAGGCAGAAAGCTCGCAAGCCGTTGGTCTCCTCTGGGAGAGCGCCGAACATTGGCTCCTCGCCTCGGACACACCTCGCGCGGTGGAATTGCTTCGTCGATGTGGCAATCATCTAATGGACGTGGGCATGCCGGAAGAAGCCGCTGGAGTTTTGGCGCGCGCTGAAAGTCTTGCGACAGAATCGTCTGTGATTTACGCGATAGGCGCGGAACAGGCGCGAGCATTGATGCGCGCGGAGCTGTTCACAGAAGGAATTGAACTTACCGAGCGGCTAATCCTTCTTAGAGAGGCAATTTATCCGCGACCATGGATATTGGACGAAGTTGGTTTATTGCGAATTCAGGCAATCTGGAGGCATGGCGGGTCGGTGCGGGAACTCGCGCTCGAATATGTGCCAAGTCTGTCTACCACATCGGTACCGTGCGACGAAGTAGTTGCAGCAGCTGGTTGGCTTCTTACAGCAGCCGACAATATCTGTGAACCGGAGATCGCTCACGATATATACGGACGCGTAGCCGGCTGCCTAAGCTCGTGCGATGTTATGGCAGATACTCGCCTCCTGTTCGAAATGGTCTATCACTGCGCATTCGGGAACAAGAGCCTCGCAATTCCACTCGCTAACCAGCTCGTCGAACATGCTAGCAACAACTGCAGCCCGATTCCCACAATAAAGTATCTGCGCTTTGCAGCGTACGTCCACCTGACCCACGGGACACTCAATCGTGCGATCACACTCGCCTCAGAATCGTACACGCTGTCGGAGCGCATGCGGGCATACTCTGCAATGTCCTCGTCCGCAGGAATGTTAGGAGCGATTTACCTGCAAACCGGCGATCTAGTAAACGCGGATAGGTGGCTCTCCCGAGCTGCCGGCGATAGCGATTCCGCACAAAATAAAGTGCTCGATTCGAACAACTGGAGCTATTTAACGGAGCTTGCCATTAGGAAAAAAGAATCTGCTGCCGCAGAACAATACTTGTCGCGCTCCGTTCCAATATTGGCGACCTCTCACACATCTCGCGGAGAGACACGGCGATGGGCCTTAAAATCTCAACTAGGCCTTTTGCGAGGTGAGCGGCTCGATCTCGACGAACTCGATTCGTTTATAGCGGCATTCGATAAGTCGAAATCGGCGTGCACTCAAGACTTTAACGCGGAATCTTTGCTGCTTGCTTTGGAGGCGGCAGGCCGCATCGACGATGCCGCCAAATTGGCGAGCGAATATCTCACCAAGTTTCGTAGAGATAGCGCGGCAATAACCAGTTACCTGCGCAACGTGACGATGCGCTTGGGTATCCCATCTCGCCAAATTGCCGGCTAGTATTACTTCACCCATTCGCTAACACACGCGCGCAAAAAAACAAACGCGTCACATTGGCTAATGACGCGCTAGAGACTTGAGTTTGTCGCGTGGCTACATCGCGCGCAGCGCGCGCGGACGAGTTGCTACACTTGTACTCGTCAGAGGCGTCGGGATCCGTTGGCCTGGCGCGAAAAGCAATCCAAACATGGGGCTGGCAAGAAGCTTGTCGCAGATGTAAGGATCGAATTGCTTGGCGCGGTACTTTGTAAGCTCCGATCGCACCTGCGCCTCGCCGAGCGCCTTTCTATATGGACGATCCGTTGTCATTGCGTCGATCGTATCGGCAAATAGCACAATTCGCGACGCAAGGGGAATTTGTTCGCCTGAAAGTCCATCGGGATATCCGCTACCGTCCCAGTTTTCGTGGTGATGTCTAACGGGAAGCACGATTTCCTCGAGATGGGAGACAGTCATCACGAGTTCCGCGCTCTTTATCGGATGCCCCTGCATGACCTCCCACTCCGCAGGAGTCAGTTTATCGGGTTTTTGAAGCAATGGCGCGTATATCTCGTGTATTTTTCCTACATCGTGCAATAGCGCAGCAATGCGAACGCGCTCGACTTGCTGTCCGCCCAAGCCGATCGCTCGTGCAATTAATTGTGAATAGTGCGCTACGCGACGCGAATGTCCTGAGGTATACGGATCGCGAGCCTCAATCGCCTTCACCATGAGCTCGAGCAACTCTTGATTTACGCGCTCGAGTTCAGAATTTGTCTTGTAGAGTTGCCGCACTCCGATCAATGGAATGCAAAGGGCAATTGCCCCTGGTGCACCAGACGTTACGTACACCCAAGCAAATAAATAAACGATTGGCGCCGTCAGCAAATCATAGGGAGCGCTAGCGAGACTATTCTTACGCCAAATATAGAAAACGCTCTGTCCCTCATTGACCGCGATTACTCCCGATACCAGGAGCGTATTCGCAAGGAAATAGCTGGCGATAAGAACAACAATTGGAATCGCTTTCGTTTGCGCGCCTTCAAGAAGATGCATCGAGGGCGATGACAAAAGAGAGGTGCCGCCCACAAGTCGATACAACAGCGCGGCCATTGCAATCGAAAAGGCCGTCTGCATCGCATTGAAAAAACACTTAACGAAGGCTTGCCGCTTTACCACCGCAGCGATAAGCACCGATACGGCAGCCGTAAGCGCCGCAATCCAGGTTGGGTTGATAAGAGCCGCAGCAAGGAACGGAATGAACGCGATCGATTCAGTTCCGCTCCGCGGCAAGCGGAATGTGAGCACTAGGCCAAACATCGCGATTATCGCCATCCAAATCATAGCGCGCATAGCTTCGCCGCTAACCTCAGGCGCACTGAGATACAATGCGCCGTTCAGAAGAACGGCGCAAAGGGTTACGGCAATGATGTAGGCGACAGTTCTTTTTGGCATGTGTAGAAAAAAGTCCCCCGCTCTCCGGCTTAACTCCACTGTTGCGTTCCTGCCGAAACCAGTCCGCCGGTAATGAAACGGATTATCTTCAATAGAGCATGCATTCGCGTCACCCCCCTTTGAACTACATAGTCGCGAGACCACTGTGGTTCTCGCGCAAAGGTCGGCTCCGCTCAACTACTGTCATGCCCGCTCAACTCCGCTTACCAGAGAACGGGGGGACTCGTGTGTTCTGCTTACTCCATTCGGTTGATTGTTTGAGCTACTCGCTACAATCGAATTCAGAAATCGTTTTCACGATTCGCTAAAAACAAATAGTCAAACCCTGCTCACCCATCTATTCGTCGCATCGAGAACGGCCAACACACTCGCTGTCTCCGGACTGTCCTTGATCTCGCAGCTTCCCGTCAGCAGCGCCATCTCCCGTCCGACTCGAACGGAAATTCCCACGAACATGAATTCCCGTTCGAACGCATCGATCACCTTGCACCCCTCGACCAGGAACGCGTTCGCGCCGCGCTCCATCTGCGC